>NZ_JAZDCT010000021.1:0-99301 GCF_036324045.1 Pseudomonas carassii
ACCTGCGTTCGGCCTCCTGAAGTCGCGAAGTTACGGGCGGCGCCTGGGCTGGCGTAGCTGTCGCTAGCGGGGAAGGGGTTAACCTTGCGATCAAGATCAAGATCAAGATCAAGATCAACCAACAACTACACCCGGAACTGCTCCATCAATACCTGCTGCTGGTTGGCCAAACGGTTCAGCGCCTGGCTGATCCGCGCCGACTCATCGGCCTGTCCGGCCAGCGACTCGGTCACATCACGTATACCCGCCACGTTACGGTTGACCTCCTCGGCCACGGCGCTCTGTTCCTCGGCCGCCGAGGCGATCTGCAGGTTCATGTCGGTGATGACCGCCACTGCCTCGCCGATCCGCTGCAGCGCCGGCAGCGTCTGCTCCATCTGCGCGGCGCTGTCCTGAGCCTGGCGCTGGCCGGCGTGCATCGCGCCGACCACGTCCTGGGTGCCTTGCTGCAGCCCCTCGATCACCTGGCGGATCTCCTCCACCGAGACCTGCGTACGCTGGGCCAGGTTGCGCACCTCGTCGGCGACCACCGCGAAACCACGCCCGGCTTCACCAGCGCGGGCGGCCTCGATGGCGGCGTTGAGCGCCAGCAGGTTGGTCTGCTCGGCGATGGCGCGAATCACCTCGAGCACCGAGCCGATCTGCTCGCCGCGGCTTTCCAGGGCGCGTGCCTCTTCCATGGCCGCGTCCATGCCACCAGCCAGCTCGCCGATCGCCTCGCGGGTGGCGGCCACCCGCGCCAGGCCGTCACGGGTCGCCTGGTCAGCGCCGCGAGCGGCTTGGGCCGCCTGGGCGGCATTGTGGGCGACGTCGTGGGCAGTGGCGCTCATCTCGTTGGCGGCGGTGGCCACCTGCTCGATCTCGCGGTGCTGTTGCTGCATGCCGTCACTGGTCTGGCTGGCGATCAGCGCCGACTGGTCGGCCGTACCACGGGCCTCCTGCAGGGAACCCTTGAGCTGGGCGATCACCGGCTGGAGCTTGTCGAGGAAACGGTTGAACCAGCCGGTCAGCTGGCCCAGTTCGTCGTCGCGGGCGTAGTCCAGGCGCCGGGTCAGGTCGCCTTCGCCGCTGGCGATGTCCTTCAGGCGGGCGGCCACGGCCAGGATCGGCCGGGTTACGCCGCGAGCGGTCAGCCACACCAGCAGCAGCCCCAGCACGGCGGCGCCCAGGCCGATCAGCAGGCTGACCAGGTTGGCGCTCTGGTTCTGACTGTCCAGGCGCTGGTTGAGGGCGACGGCGGGAGCCTGCAGCACCTGCTCGGGCAGCTCAAGCAGGACCTGCCACGGCGCCGCGCCGGGGATTGGGGCGAAAGGGCGGGAAATGCGCATGGTGCCATCGTCCAGACGCTCGACCGCCTGGCCGGCGCGCAGCGGGCCGGCCAGCGCGGTGGCGCTGGCGCCGAAGGCCTGCTCCACGGTCTTGCTCAGCTGGTTGGCGTCCTGGCTGTGGCCGGCGAGCAGGCCCGAAGGGCTGACGATGCTGACCTGGCCCTGGCCATCGAACAGCTCCTGGCGGCCAGCCAGGCTCAGTTGCTGCAGGTTGTCCAGGCCGATGTCCAGGCCGACCACGCCCACCACCTTGCCATTTTCCAGCAGCGGCAGGGCGATGCTGGTCATCAGCACCTGGTGACCGTTGACCTCGTCGAAGTACGGGTCGAGCACGCAGGCCTTGGCGGTCTCCAGCGGGCAGGTCAGCCAGCGGTTGTAGGGCGACCCGTTGGCGCCGATGCTGGTGTCGGCGAGCATCGACTCGGGCATTGCCTCCACCTCGAGGTTACCGGTGCCGGGCTGCGACCAGTACAGGGAGAAGCGGCCGCTGTCGTTGCTGCCGTTGTCGACCTGGCCGACGAAGCGGGCGTCCTGCTGGTCCAGGGCGTTGGGCTGGAACACCAGGTACAGGCCGATCAGGTCGGCGTTGCCGGCCAGGGCGGCGCGCGCCTCGCGGCTGAGGTCGGCGCGCAGGTCGGCGCCGCCACGGGCCTTGAGCGCCTGTACCAGGCGGGCGAAGCCGTTGCCGTATTGGTAGGCGTCCATGAAGTAGCGCTGGATACGCAGGGCCTGGGTCTCGCCGTGGGCCTGCAGGCGCAGGCGGGCGCTGTGGTCGAGCAGCTCGGTGTTGGCCTGGAACACCTGCTCGGCGCTGCGCCGGGCCTGGGTGAGCGAGGTGGCCACCAGCAGGGCGACGATGGCCAGCAGGCACAGGCCGGCAAGCAGGGTGATCTTCCACTGGATGGAGAGACGGCGCAGCAGCATGGGCTTTTCCTTCTCGGGCAAACAGGACGCCCGCAGTCAGGCGGGCGTCGGCGGGGTCAGTCGGCGATGCAGTTCGGTGGCGCTACCCTGAAGGCCTTGGTCAGCCAGGCCAGGTAGAGCACGCCAAGCAGGGCCCAGACACCGCCGAACAACAACGAGTGTTCGTTCAGGTCCAGCCACAGCGAGACGATGATGCAGAAGCCTATCGTCGGCGCCACCAGATACTTGAGGTTGTTCGTCAGTCCCTTGTTCCGGCCCTCGCGGATGTAGCAGTGGTTGATCACCGACAGGTTGACGAAGCTGAATGCCACCAGCGCGCCGAAGTTGATCACCGAGGTGGCGGTGACCAGGTCGAAGAAGATCGCCGACAGCGAGATCAGGCCGACCACGGCAATGTTCAGCACCGGGGTCTTGTAACGCGGGTGCAGGCGGGCAAATACCCCGGCCGGGATCACGTTGTCGCGGCCCATCACGTACAGCAGGCGCGACACGCTGGTCTGCGAGGCCAGGCCCGAGGCGATGGTGTTGATCACCGTGCAGGCGATGAAGATCGACTGGAACAGCTTGCCACCGACGTACAGGGCGATTTCCGGCAGGGCCGCTTCCTGGTCATGGAAACGCGCCATGGTCGGGAAGTACGCCTGGATGAAGTAGGACACGCCGATGAACACCACGCCGCCGATCAGCGCGGTGAGGAAGATCGCTCGTGGGATGGTCTTGCCCGGGTCGCGGGTCTCTTCCGACAGGCAGGTCACCGCGTCGAAGCCCAGGAACGAGAAGCACAGGATGGTCGCGCCGGCGGCCAGGGCGGCGAACTGGGTCTGGTCGTCGGCGAACGGCACCAGGCTCCAGGCGGTGCCCAACCCCTCGCCGTGGTCCAGGCCACGCCAGCACAGGTAGATGAACACCCCGATGATCGCCACCTGCACGGCGACGAACAGCAGGTTGAAGTGCGCCACCAGGTTGACGCTGCGCATGTTGATCAGGCTGATCAGGGTGACGAAACCGGCCACCCACACCCAGGCCGGTACCTCGGGGAACATCGCTGACAGGTAGAGCTTGGCCAGCAGCGCGTTGACCATGGGCAGCAGCAGGTAGTCCAGCAGCGACGACCAGCCCACCAGGAAGCCCACGTGCGGGTTGATGGCGCGCTGGGTGTAGGTATAGGCCGAGCCCGATTGCGGGAAGCGTCGCACCAGGGTGCCGTAGCTCACGGCGGTGAACAGGATGCCGGCCAGGGCCAGGAGGTAGGCGCTGGGTACATGCCCGGCGGTGATGCCGGAGACGATGCCGAAGGTGTCGAACACGGTCATCGGGGTGAGGTAGGCCAGGCCGATGATCACCACATGCCAGAGACGCAGGGACTTGCGGAACTGGGCGTCAGGCTGCATGGCGTGCCTCCTCTGGCGGGCGGACGGAGGTGTGCGGCAAGGACGTGCGGATGGGCTCCATGTTATTCACCATTTGTAGTTGGAGCGGCAGGTAACGCCCGAGGGCGTGGCAGAAGGTACGCGGATCAGCCGATCGAGGGGCCGGGGCGTGGATGGCGGACGTGCACGAGGGGGTGGCGAAGATGATTCGAGGACGGGATCGGCATGATCGGGGCGCTTGCCTGTAGTTGTGGTTTATCGGGCGCGACGCAAAGCGGGAAAAATAAACGACGAAGGGGGTGGGGGTGTCAAGTGAAACACGACAGCATGTCGGGTTTGTGTGAATTTTTATTGAACGAATAGTCGATATTTTGGTTTTTTTCGTCGTTTTTTGAGTGTTTTCCTCGTTATGTGTGTTGATAAAAATTAACGCTTACCTGAAATGTGCTGTGACGAAATACGTCGCGCTTGCGACGGCTGTCATGGATTTTTCCTTTATCCCTTCTAGGGTGATTCGTTCTAGTAAAAGTACTCGCCTGGCGGCCCTGCAACGGGTTGGCCGGGCCGGGCTCCACGGATCAGGAGTCTGCTGGCGCGCCAATCCTGGCACGCCCTGGGCAAGGGAGCTGGCATGGAGAGCGCGGCGTTTCTGGATTACCTGCTGGTGCTGGTACTCGGCTCGATCGTGGTCGAGGGGGCATGGCTGGCCTGGCGCCGGACAGCGGACTGGCACCCGGCCGAGGGACTGGTCAATTTCGTCCTCGGCATCGGCAACCTGGCGGTCGGCGTGCTGTTCGCCGCGACCAGCCTAGGGCTTTATGCTTACCTGCACAGCCATTGGTCACTGGGGCTGGACCTGGGCAACCCCTGGGCGAACATCGCCTTTGCCTTCCTCGTCTATGACTTCCTGTACTGGGTCAATCACTGGGCCCATCACAAATGCGCGCTGCTCTGGTGCAATCACCTGATCCACCACTGCGGTACGGCCTTCAATCTCACGACCGCCGTGCGCATAGGCTGGCTGGGCAATTTCACCGTCTGGCTGTTCTTTCTGCCCATGGCGGTGCTGGGCATCCCCCTGCAACACTACCTGCTGGTGGTGGCCGCGCAGCTGATCTACCAGTTCTTCATCCATTCGCCACTGATCCCTGAGCTGGGCGTGCTGGAGCGAATCCTGGTCACGCCGTCCCAGCATCGGGTCCATCACGCCAGCAATGATCGCTACCTGGACAAGAACTTCGGCTGTTTCCTGGTGATCTGGGACCGCCTGTTCGGTACCTACCAGCGTGAACTGCCTCAGGAGCCGGTGCGTTACGGGGTGACCACGCCGATCAGCCAGCCGGGCTCGCCTGGCCACCTGAACTTCTTCCTCTATCGGCATTGCCTGCGTTCGGCGCGGGAGGCCAGCGGGTTGCGCGGCAAGTTGCGGGTGCTGTTCGGCAGTCCGGCGCATACCCGGGTCGTCGAGCAACACGCCAGCCTGGGGCAGGGCGCGTTCGCCTGGCCGGACTACCTGCCGGCCTTGTTCCTCGGTTTTTTCCTGGTGACCCAGTACGCCGTCCTGCCGCCGGGGCAGGCGGCCCTGGCGGCGCTCGCATTCCTGTTGGCGGCCAATAGCGCCGGGCACCGAGAGTCCGGCCTGGCGCACCTGCGCTGGCCGTTGTATCTGGGGCTGGCGCTGGCCAGCCTGTTCCTGTGGTGGCAGGCGACCGGCGGAGCCTGGTTGCTGCTGTTGGCAATCCTGAGCTGCTGCCTGCCCCTGCTGGCCGTGCGGCGCAATCCATTGTTGATCAAGGAGTGATTGATGAACCCGACTAGCGCCTTGCGGGGCTCGGCCGACGACGGGGCGCAGCCCCAGCGGCTGGCCCGCGACAACCAGGCCCTGGAGAGCCTGCTCGAACGCCTCGAAAGTCTGGTGGGGCAGGGCTACATGGACGTCATCGGGCGGGTGTTCCATTCGATGCCGACCAAGCATGCCTCGGTCAGCTTCAGCGAGCATGCCAGGGTCCCCGAGCGCCGTGACGTGTTGCACCTGGGGTCGTACAACTACTCCGGGCTCAATGGCCATCCCCGTATCAACGAGGCGGCCATCGACGCCATACGCCATTACGGCACCACCTCCAGCGGCGTGCGCCTGCTCAACGGTACCAGCGAGCTGCACCTGGAGATGGAGCGGCGCCTGGCGCAGTTCCTCGGGGTCGAGGCGGTGATCACCTTCTCGTCGGGGTTCGCCGCCAACCTGGCAGCCCTGGGCACCCTGTGCCGCGAGGGCGACGTGGTGCTCAGCGACATGCTCAATCACCAGTCGATCGTCGATGGCCTGCGTCTGAGCGCGGCGCGGGTAGTGCCTTACCGCCATGCCTCGCTACGCAGCCTGGAGAGCCACCTGCAGCGCCTTCCCGCGCAACAGCGCAAGTTCATCGTCACCGATGGCGTGTTCAGCATGGACGGCGACCTTGCTCCGCTGGACCGGATCGCCGAACTCGCCAGGCGCTACAACGCCTTCCTGGTCGTCGACGATGCCCATGGCACGGGGCACCTGGGGCCCCATGGGCGGGGCACGCCGGCGTTGTTCGGGGTGGCGGGGCAGGTCGATGTGCTGACCGGCAGCCTGAGCAAGGGGTTGCCGGGTGTCGGCGGCTTCATCGCCACTCGCCATGAAACCGCCAGCCTCTTGCGTGCAGGCGCCAACCCTTACATTTTCTCGGCGTCGCTGCCGCCCCCTGTGCTGGCCTCGATCATCGCCGCGCTGGATGTGCTGGAGGCTTCGCCACAGATCATCGAGCAATTGCGCGACAAGACCGAGTACT
This sequence comes from Pseudomonas carassii, assembly GCF_036324045.1. NCBI lineage: Bacteria > Pseudomonadati > Pseudomonadota > Gammaproteobacteria > Pseudomonadales > Pseudomonadaceae > Pseudomonas > Pseudomonas carassii. The sequence continues at coordinate 6,433 of NZ_JAZDCT010000021.1, forward strand.
TTGTCGCGACCCTGCGCGCCCGTGGCTTCGACCTGCTCGACACACGCAGCAGCATCATCCCGCTGATGACCTACGAAGAGCACAAGGCCTACGAGCTGGCCAAGGCCTTGCACCTGCGCGGCGTTTACGTCAATCCGGTGGCTCACCCGGCGGTGAGCCGTTCGCGTGCCCGGGTGCGCATCAACCTCAGTGCCAATCTCACCCGAGAAGAACTCGACTACAGCATCGAGGCCATCACCGACGTTGGCCGGACACTGCGGCTGATCGATGCGCACGGAGCCCGGGATGGCCGTCGTGTTTGAGTGGACCCGGCAACTGAGTGATATCGGACGGAGCGAATGGCAGGCCTGCTTCGGCGTCGGCAGGGTGACCGCCTCGTACGAACTGCAGCAGGCACTGGAGCGAGCGGGCATCGTCGACAGCTTTCATTACCTCAGGGTGCTGCGTGACGGGCGGTTGGTCGGCATCGTGCCGTGCTTCGTGATGGACTATTCGTTGTCCGACCTCGCGCCGGTGGAGGTTCAGGCCGTGGTGCGGCAGGCGCGCAGGGTGTATGGGCGCTTGCTCAAGGCACGCCTGTTCGTCATCGGCAGCCCGTTGGCGATCTGTTCCGACCTGCTGGGCCTGCCCGGGGTACGGGAGGGGGCCTGGGATCCGGTGCTTGCGATGCTGCATCAGGAACTGCAGGCCAGGGCCGACGCGTTGGGTATCGGTTTCGTCTGCCTCAAGGAGTTCGACCAGGCCCTGCAGCGTCGGCTTTCAGCGGCATTCGGCGAGCACTACCTGTTGTGCCGCAGCCCCGACACCACCTTTGTGAGCACTGCGGCGGTGAATGGCATGGGGTATGTCGACAACATGCTCAGCAAGTACCGCAACGTGTTGAAGAAGCGCCGCAGGACGTTCGACGAAGCGGGCTTGCGCTGGGTGGTCGAAGCGAACTTCGCCGATCATGCGGCACAAATGCATCGGCTCTACCTGAACGTGCTCGAACGCTCCAGCACCCGATTCGAGCGTCTCTCCGAAGCGTTCTTCCGTGAGGTCTGCCACTGCCTTGGTACCCAGGCCTACGCCTTGCTCTGCTTCGATGAGCAGCGTCTGGTGGCGTTCGAGTTGTTCCTCGCGGGCGATGCGTTGCATCCGCTGTACCTGGGCATCGATTACGCCTATCGCGATGCCGGCAGCCTGTATTTCAACTGCCTGTACCGCATCGTCGAGGAGGCCGAGCGTTGTGGCGTGCCGTACATCGAGCTGGGCCAGACCAGCTACGAGGCCAAGTTCAGCATCGGGGCCGTTTCCTCACCGCTGTATTTCTACATCCGCCATCGTCGAGGCTGGGTCAACCGACTGTTGTACCTGCTGCGCGACGGACTGTTCCCGGCGCCGCAGATTCCGGCGCTGCGCAATGTGTTCAAGCACCACGATGCCTACCTGGACAGTCTCAAGGCCCAAGGATTGCTCGACCATGCTGATTGAAACCTACGACCTGGATACCTGGCAGGTGCAGGTTTTCGACAGCATCGACGACCTCGACCAGAGCCTGTGGGACAGCACCCTGGCCTTCCATCATCCGTTTCGCAGCCACGCGTTCATGCAGGTGGTCGAGGCTTGTTTCCACGATCGTGACTACCGCTACCTGGTGGCGCGCCGGCCTGGATCGGCGCAAGTCGCCGGGATGCTGTTCGTCACCCAGCAGGACCTGGACCTGATGGCCGAAGCGCCAGCCTGGTTGCGCCGTGGCGTTGGCCCGCTGCGGCGGCTGGTGCCGCGGATCGGCATGCTGCGGGTGGCCATGCTGGGCTGTTTCGAAACGGCAGGGCAGCACTGGTGGGTAGCGCCGGAGCATGACCAGGACGAACTGTTCGCGCTGCTGGTGACCAGTGCCGAACGGGCGCTGCCGCGTGCCCGGGTGCACGTGGTGCGTGACCTGGACCGCGAGAACGCCAGTCATGCCGCATTCGACGGCCTGCTGCACAGGCGCGGCTTTCGTCATTGCCACAACTACCCCCTGGCGCTCATCCACCTGCACGGCCTGGACTGGGCAGGGCATTACGCCCGGCTCAAGGCCAACAGCCGCAAGATCCTCAAGAAGGCACTGAGCAGTTTCGAAACCTCCGGTTACCGGGTGCTTCACCATGAGGGCGAGGTGCCCGGCCTCGAGCGGCTGTACGAGCTGTATGTGTGTACACACCAGCATGCGACCGAGTACCAGCGCGAGCAATTGCCACTGGCTTTCCTTCAGCGCCTGCAAGGCAGTGACCAGGCCGTGTTCTCGGTGTTGCTTGATCCGCATGACCGGGCCGTGGCGTTCGTGCTCAGCGGTGTGGGCGAGCGGGTCATCAACCCGTTCCTGTTCGGCCGTGACTATGCCGTGGACCTGCCGGTTAACGCCTACTATGTGCTGCACATCGACCTGTTGCGCCGGTTTGCCTCGCCGGCCACGGAGCGGGTCGACCTCGGCATCACCAACTATTTCGTCAAGCAGAACCTCGGCTCGCAGCTCAGCGGCAGCGGCCTGTACCTGAAGCTGAAGAACCCCGTCCTGAACAGGATCCTAGGACCTCATGTCGCAGAAATGTTCGATATCAAGCAGCCCGGCCAACGTCGCGTCTTCCGCGCCGTCGCCCAGTCAGAAGCGGAACCGGCAGGCCCTGCGTGACGACTTCACGGCCAGGTCGAGCCGTCATCGGCAACAGGTCGTCCGGCTGTCGGCACGCCTGCGCAAGACCGAGTGGGCGCGCCTGCTGGTGTTCCTGGCCATGCCCACCCTGGCCTGGCATGGCTATGAGAACGGCTTCGCGCCGTGGCTGTGGTTGGCCTTCGGCGGTTGCCTGGTGCTGTTCGTGGCGCTGGTCCGGCGTCATGCCGGCCTGCGCGAGCGTATCGCCCACCAACAGCACCGGGACACGCTCAATCAGTGGGCCCTGGCGCGGCTGGACCGGCGTTTCGACGACCTGCCCGCGTGTCCAGCCAGCCTGCGTCCACTGTTCGACAAGCAGGACCTGGACATCAACCTGTTTGGCCCGGCATCGCTGGGCCAGCTGTTGTTCAGCCAGTCCACCAGCCTGGGCGACGAACGCATCGCTGCCTGGCTGACCCTGCCGGCCACCACGGCCCAGCTGGCCGAACGCCAGGCGGCCATTGCCGAGTTGGCCGAGCGCCGGAGTCTGCGTCAGGCCCTGGCGGCTCACGCACTGCAGATCAATGCGCGTGGCTACGGGCTGGGGCGGCTGGCCGCATGGGTGGTTCGGGTGGATGCCGGGGTGTTCCCGCCGGCGCAGGTCGTGCTGGGGTTGCTTGCCACGCTCGCCAGCCTGGGTGGCGTCGTGGCGGTGCTGGCCGGCGTGGTGCCGCCGTTGGCGTTGCTGGCCTGCATCGTGGTCAATCTGATGTTCTACGGCTGGCGGGCCAAGGCCTGGCACAAGGTGTTCGACGGTGCGGACGATACCGCCGATGCGCTTGGCGGCTTGTCGGACTGGTTGGCCCTGGCCGTTGCGCAGCGCTTCGACAGCCCGGGTCTGAGCCGCCAGGTGGCGCGCCTGCAGGCTGATGGCCGGGCACCGGCAGCGGCGATTCGCCAGCTTGACGGCATCCTCGGCTACGCCCGGCTGCGGCACAACCCGACCGTCAGCGTGTTCGCCCAGGCCCTGCTGCTCTGGGACTTCCATTGCGCCCGTGCCCTGGCCCGCTGGAAGCGCGAGCAATGTCGTCGCTTGCCCGAGTGGCTGGAGGTGGTCGCCGAGCTGGAGGCCCTGGCGGCCTTTGCCGGATTGGCGGACGAGAACCCGGGCTGGTGTCGGGCCGAAGCCATCGGCGAGGCCGAGATTCATGCCGAGGCGGCCTGTCATCCGCTGATTCACCCGGAGCGGGTGGTCGCCAACCCGATTGAGCTGGTACCGGGGCGGGTCACGGTGATTACGGGCTCCAACATGTCGGGCAAGACCACCTACATGCGTACCGTGGCCCTCAATCTGCGCCTGGCACAGGCCGGCTCGGTGGTGGCGGCGCGGCATTTCGCTTTCGGGCGAATGCGCATGGTGTCGTCGATCTCGGTCAGCGATTCGCTGGAACAGGGATTGTCGTACTTCATGAGCGAGGTCATGCAGGTCAAGGCGGTGATCGACACCGTGCGCCAGGCAGCGGAGCCGGTGCTGTACCTGCTCGACGAGCTGCTCAAGGGCACCAACGAGAAGGAGCGCAACCTGGCGATCATCGAGATCCTGCGCACCCTCTGCGCCCATCAGGCACTGGGCATGCTCACCACCCACAACGTGGCGCTGGCCACCGCGCCTGAACTCCAGGGGCTGGGCCGCAACATCTACTTCGAAGAAGGTTTCGAAGAGGGCGAGGCACAGGTGCTGCGCTTCAACTATCAGCTGCGCCACGGCATTTCGCGCAACACCAACGCCATCCGCCTGCTGCGCAGCATGGGAGTGCTCAAGGGTGACTGACACACTGGACATGGGCGGGCAGCTCGCCGATGCCGGGCATGTCGGCCAGGTCGTGCCGCTGGTCGCCAGCATCGCGCCGCAACCCCTGGCGTTCATCTACGGGACACGCCATCTGGAGCCTTACCTGGCGCACGCCTTTGCCCGCAACCTGGGTTGGTTTGGCCATGCCCGGCATCGGGTGCTGGTGCAGGCAGGGGAGTGCCAAGGGGTTGTGGCTACGCTTGGTGCCCGCGAAAAGACCCGTTTCGACCTGGCCTTGCTCACCTCGATACTGCGTTTCTATCCGGGGTTGTCCGGGTTGCGGGTGATCCGCCGCCTGCAGCGGTCGGTGGCGCGCCATCCCCGGCCTGGTCACGATGCGTTGTGGCTGTACAACCTGGCCGTGGCGCCCCAGGCGCGCGGGCGGGGGCTTGGCACGCGGCTGCTGCGAGGCGCCATCGCCCGGGCACGGGCGGCGGGGCATGGGCGCCTGCAACTGGATGTGGACGCCGACAACCAGCTGGCGCAGCGCTTGTACCGGGCCCATGGTTTCCAGGTTGACAGCGAGATACCGGGGGTGTGTTGCGACGGTTTTCTGTTCGCCGACCAGTTGCGCATGAGCCTGGACCTGGGCGACCGCGGATAACGATGCGAAAACTTGCGTCTCACGCCGGGCCGGTCAGTGCTAATCTTGCATACCCCCATTCGAGGGGGCCTATCAGCCCTATATGGACAGCAATCGGTTCTATTCATGAAGAAATCAGTAGGCATCCTTTCCGGTCTGGCCGTGGCCATCGCCGTCGCAACCACCGCTGGCGCCTGGTACACCGGCAAGCAGTTGCCCGCGGAGCTGGAGCGCTCCGTTGCCCGCGGCAACGAAGAGCTGAAGAAAGCCCTGGCCGGCAACGGCGGCAGCATGACCATCGAGCTGGTCTCGCTGGACCAGCACTTCTTCACCAGCACCGCGCACTACCGCCTGAAGGCCGAGAACGTGCAGGTCGGCGAAGCCGAAGCACTGAACTTCCAGGTGGGCGTGACCGACCAGATCGAGCACGGTCCGTTCCCCTGGTCGCGGGTCAAGGCCTTCAAGCTGATGCCGGTCATGGCCACCAGCAACAGCGCGCTGGACAAGGATGACTTCACCACCGGCTGGTTCACCGCCGCTGGCGACAAGGCGCCGGTCACCGCCCAGGTCAGCCTCGGCTACGACGGCAGCGTCGACAGCGATATCCGCCTGGCGCCGGTCACGCTCAAGGAAGACGGCGGCAATGTCCTGGACTTCTCCGGCCTGCAGCTCAAGCTGCGCGGCGACCGCGAAGGCAAGGCGGTGGAGATCCACAGCAGCGCCGAGCGCCTCGAGCTGAACTTCGTCGACGAGCAGCAGGCGCCGGTGAAGATCCTGCTCAACGGTTTCAAGGCCGGTGGCAGGCTCACTGAGACCGCCCACGACATGGTTTATGTCGGCAACTTCGACCTGGCCCTGGCCGACACCCAGGTGACCTTCGGGCCGAAGCAGGAAGTGCTGGTGCTCAAGGGGCTGCAGCAGAACAACCTGTACAACGCCGAGGGCGAGGCCAAGGACAAACTGGCCGGGCGCCTGGAGTACAAGGTCGACGACATCAGCTACGCCGGCCGCAAGGTGGGCAGCGCGGAAATGGTCCTGACCATGAAGTCCATCGACATTCCGGCCATGCAGGCGTTGATGGAGTGGTACCAGACCCAGTTGCCGCAGATGCAGCAGGCCGCCGCCGATGGTGAAGCGCCGTCGCTGGAGATGACCCCGGAGGAACAGGCCAAGGTCCAGGGCGACCTGCAGAAGCTGCTGGTGGCCAAGCCACAGGTGGCGGTGGAGAAGCTGGCGTTCAAGACCGCCAATGGCGAGAGCCACTTCAACCTGGCGATGGACTTTGCCAGCCCGAGCTCGTTCGACCTGCCGCCTGACCAGTTGGGCAAGCAGCTGCTGACGCAACTGAAGGCCAAACTCAGCGTTTCCAAGCCGATGGTCGCCGACCTGGCCACCTTGCAGGCGCTGCTCGCGGGCGAGACCGATGCCCAGACCATCGCCCAGCAGTCCAGCCAGGCCGGTGAAATGGTCGGCATGATGGCGCTGCAGAGCGGCATGGCCACGGTGCAGGGCAGCGACGTGGTGTCGAGCCTGCAATACGCCGACGGCATGGTCGACTTCAACGGCAAGAAGATGACCGTCGAAGAGTTCGCCATGTTGATCAGCGGCCATCTGGCGGCACTCCAGCCGCAGGGCTGATCCCTCAGGCAGACCCGCTCCCGTCGTCTTCGTGGGAGCGGGCTTGCCCCGCGATTGTCTCGCCCCGCAAAAACCCCTTTTGCATCCCTCCGATTGCCTGTAGCCTTCGCGTCCGATAAGAATCCGCGCCCGCAGAGGGGCCGAGACGCTGGCCGTCCGGCACCATTAGCCGATCTGCCAGGGCCGGGTGATACACTCGACTGACGCGCTCAAGCGCCCCGCAGGTCCAGCGATCATGACCCAGATTTCCGAACGCCTGTTGGTCCAGGCCCACCTCGATGCCAAGCAGCCCAACCCGCTGACGCCCGCGCAGGAGGCCGAATACCGTGCGGCCATCGCCGCCGAGCTGAAAAAGCAGAACGCCGTGCTGGTGGCCCACTACTATTGCGACCCGGTGATCCAGGCCCTGGCCGAGGAAACCGGTGGCTGCGTGTCCGACTCGCTGGAGATGGCGCGCTTCGGCAAGAACCACCCGGCCGAGACCGTGGTGGTGGCGGGCGTGCGTTTCATGGGCGAGACCGCGAAGATCCTCACCCCGGAAAAGCGCGTGCTGATGCCCACCCTGGAGGCGACCTGCTCCCTCGACCTGGGATGCCCGGTGGAGGCGTTCTCGGCGTTCTGCGACCAGCATCCCGAGCGCACCGTGGTGGTCTATGCCAACACCTCCGCCGCAGTGAAGGCCCGTGCCGACTGGGTGGTGACCTCCAGCTGCGCGTTGGAGATCGTCGAAAGCCTGATGGACAACGGCGAGACCATCATCTGGGGTCCTGACCAGCACCTGGGTCGCTACATTCAGAAGCAGACCGGTGCCGACATGTTGCTGTGGGACGGTGCCTGCATCGTTCACGAAGAGTTCAAGTCGCGCCAGCTGGCCGACATGAAAGCGCTATACCCGGACGCGGCGATCCTGGTTCACCCGGAGTCGCCGGAAGCGGTGATCGAGCTGGCCGACGCGGTGGGTTCCACCAGCCAGCTGATCAAGGCGGCGCAGACCCTGCCGAACAAGACCTTCATCGTCGCCACCGACCGCGGCATCTTCTACAAGATGCAGCAGCTGTGCCCGGACAAGGAATTCGTCGAGGCGCCGACCGCCGGCAACGGCGCGGCCTGCCGCAGCTGCGCGCACTGCCCTTGGATGGCGATGAATACTTTGGAACGCACGCTGGACTGCCTGCGCAAGGGTAGCAACGAGATCTTCGTCGAGCCTGCGCTGATTCCCAAGGCGATCAAGCCGCTGAACCGCATGCTCGATTTCACCCAGGCGGCGCGGTTGAAGTTGTCGGGTAACGCCTGACATCACCCTGTAGGAGCGGCCTTGCCGGGGCGCCGGACCGGCCGGAAAGGGCCGCGAAGCGGCCCCTGTTTATTGCGTGACCCTGAACATCCTGGGGCCGCTCTGCGGCCCTTTCGCGGCGCAAGGCCGCTCCTACAGGGTTATCGGTTCTGACGCCTAGCGCCCCATCATCTCCTTGACCATTCGCTGCTGCTCCATGATCTCGCGCTGGCGCTGGTCGATCTGCGAGGCCAGCGGGAAGTTGCTGCCCGAGCGGCGCTTGGCGTAGTCGAGCTGCTGGATCGCCTGGTCGAAATCACCGACCAGGGTGAAGTACTCGGCGCGGGCGCGGTGCAGGCCGATGGTGTTGCCCGACAGCCCGCGCACTTCGGCGACGTCGTACCACACGTCCGGGTCGTCCGGGCGGTTCTTGACCAGGTCGTCCAGCACCTTCTCCGCCTCGGCCGGCTTGTTCTGCTTGATCAGCAGGTCGGCGCGCACCTGTTTCAACGGATAGTTGGCCGGGTACAGCGCCTGCATGCGCTGGGCGCGTTGCTGGGCATCGGCCAGGCGGTTGTTGGTGATGTCCAGGTCGATCTGCGCGAGGTTGTAGGTAATGTCGTTGGGCGCCTTGGCCAGCAGCGGCTTGAGGTTCTCCCGCGCTTCGTTGAGCTGGCCACCCTTGATCTGCGCCAGTGCCAGGCCATAGCGCGCGGCGTCCATCTGTGGATTCTCGTCGAGCTGGGCGCGGAAGCGCTTGGCGGCCAGGCCCGGGGTGCCTTCGTAGGTGAGGGCGACACGGGCGCGGATCAGCTGGTAGCGCAGGCTGTCCTCGACCCCGCCCTTGGGCGCCTGTTCGGCACGGTTACGGGTGTCGGCGATACGCGATTCGGTGACCGGGTGGGTCAGCAGGAATTCCGGCGGCTTGGCATCGTAGCGGTACTGGCGGGCCAGGCGTTCGAACATCGACGGCATATTGCGCGGGTCGTAGCCGGCCTTTTCCAGGTTGAGGATGCCGAAACGGTCGGCTTCCTGTTCGTTCTGCCGGGAGAAGCGCCGCTGCTCCTGGATCGCCGCCGCCTGGGTACCGGCAATCACACCGATGCCGGCATCGCCGCCACCGCCGGCGGCCAGGACGATACCTGCAAGCAGCGCGGCCATCATTGGCAACTGCATGCGCTGCTGGGCTTCGACACCACGGGCGAAGTGGCGTTGCGACAAGTGCGCCAGTTCGTGGGCCAGCACCGAGGCATACTCGCCTTCGGTCTGCGCGTTGAGGAACAGGCCGCCGTTGACCCCGACGATACCGCCGGGCGCGGCAAAGGCGTTGAGTTCCTTGCTGTCGATGAGGATGAACTCCAGGCGCCGGTCCTGCAGTTGGCTGGTCTCTGCCAACTTGTACACGCTGGTTTCGACGAAGTCCTTGAGCTGCGGGTCGTTCAGCTGGTTGACCTGGCCGCGCAACAGGCTCAGCCAGGCGCGACCGAGCTGGTGTTCCTGTTGCGGCGAGACGATCGCGGAGCTGGCGTCGCCCAGTGACGGCAGGTCGTCGGCGTGGCCGGGAAGGGCCATCAGGCAGGCCAGCGTCAACAGGGTAGGGCGCAGTAGATTCATGCAGAAGCTCGCGTCGGTCAAAAGCCTTACTGTAGCCGGGTCGCGCGATGCCGACCAGTGGCGGTATCCTACCAGACCTTTCTGTTCATACCCCGGAGACGCGCCCGATGAGTGACACCCCGACCAGCGACGCCGAGCTCGACGCCAGCGGGCTGAACTGCCCGCTGCCGCTGCTCAAGGCCAAGATGGAGCTCAATCGCCTGGCCAGTGGCGCGGTGCTCAAGGTGATCGCCACCGACGGCGGCTCCCAGCGCGACTTCCGCACTTTTGCCCAGTTGGCCGGTCATACGCTGCTGCACGAAACGGCCGAGGCCGGCGTGTACACCTACTGGCTGCGCAAGGCCTGAGTCTTTCCCAAGGATCGTCAATGTTCAAAGTGCTTCGCGACTGGATGCAGCGCTACTTCTCCGACGAGGAGGCGGTGGTGCTGGCGGTCCTGCTGTTCCTGGCCTTCACCGTGGTGCTGACCCTCGGCGGCATGCTCGCGCCGGTGCTGGCGGGCATGGTCCTGGCGTTCCTCATGCAGGGCCTGGTTAATGCCCTGGAGCGCTTGAAGGTGCCGTCCAGGCTGGCGGTCTGGCTGGTGTTCGCCCTGTTCATGGGCGCGCTGGCGGTGTTCATGCTGGTGCTGGTGCCGCTGCTCTGGCATCAGCTGATCACCCTGTTCAACGAACTGCCGGGGATGCTCGGCAAGTGGCAGTCGCTGCTGCTGCTGCTGCCCGAGCGCTATCCGCACCTGGTATCGGACGAGCAGGTGCTGCGCGCCATCGAATCGGTGCGCGGCGAGATCGGCAAGTTCGGCCAGTGGGCGCTGACCTTCTCGCTGTCGAGCCTGCCGCTGCTGGTCAACGCGATGATCTACCTGGTGCTGGTGCCGATCCTGGTGTTCTTCTTCCTCAAGGACCGCGAGCTGATCGGGCGCTGGGTCAGCGGCTATCTGCCGCGTGAGCGCACGCTGCTTAACCGGGTGGGCGACGAGATGAACCGGCAGATCGCCAACTACATTCGCGGCAAGGGCATCGAGATTCTGATTTGCGGGATCGCCACCTATATCGCCTTCATCAGTCTTGGCCTCAACTATGCCGCCTTGCTGGCGCTGCTGGTGGGCCTGTCGGTGGTGGTGCCGTATGTTGGCGCGGTGGTGGTGACGGTGCCGGTGACGCTGATTGCGCTGTTCCAGTGGGGCTGGGGCGACCAGTTCATCTACCTGATGGCGGTGTACGCGATCATCCAGGCGCTCGATGGCAACGTGCTGGTGCCGCTGCTGTTCTCCGAGGCGGTGAGCCTGCACCCGGTGGCGATCATCTGCGCGGTGCTGCTGTTCGGCGGGCTGTGGGGGTTCTGGGGGATCTTCTTCGCGATCCCGCTGGCGACGCTGTTCAAGGCGGTGCTGGATGCGTGGCCGCGGCAGGACAGGTCTGTGGCGCCGATGTTGTAGTTTTGGGGCTGCTTTGCAGCCCTTCGCGGCACAAGGCCGCTCCTACAGGGGAACGCGATTCCTGTAGGAGCGGCCTTGTGCCGCGATAGGGCGCAAAGCGCCCTCAAGAGCTCAAGCCTTATCGAGACTCTGGGCTGCCGCCAACACGGCATCCACATGCCCAGGCACCTTCACCCCACGCCATTCCTGGCGCAGTACACCGTCCTTGTCGATCAGGAAGGTGCTGCGGTCCACGCCCATGTATTCCTTGCCATACAGCTTCTTCAGCTTGATCACGTCGAACAGCTGGCACAGCGCCTCGTCCTTGTCGCTGATCAGCTCGAAGGGAAACGCCTGCTTGGCCTTGAAGTTCTCGTGCGACTTGATGCCATCGCGGGACACGCCGAACACCACGGTGTTGACGGCCTGGAATGCCGCATGCTGGTCGCGGAAACCCTGGCCTTCGGTGGTGCAGCCCGGGGTGCTGTCCTTGGGATAGAAGTACAACACCACCTGCTGGCCCTTCAGGTCAGCCAAACTGACGGTCTGGCCGCTGGTGGCCTGGGCCTGGAAATCGGCGACGGGTTGGTCGAGTGCTACGGCCATGGGAGCTTCCTTACATGGGGTTCTGTGGGCGCCACGGTTCGATCAGCGCGTCCAGGTTCAGGGCGTCGGCAAAGTCGAGGAACTGGTCACGCAGCCAGCTGATCTGGGTGCCGGCCGGCAGGATCACGGTGAACTGGGCGTTGAGCATGCTGCTGCCGGTTTGCGGCGCGAGGTAGGTGTCGCAGGTCATCGCTTCGAGCTCGACGCGGTGGTCGAGGAAGAACTGGCACAGCTCGTTGATGATGTCCGGGCGATAGGCGGCGCTGACGTAGGCCACATAAGGCAGGGCCTGCGGGCGCACTTCCTGGTCGGCGCTGCGCACCACGTCCAGGGTCAGGCCGTGCTTCTTGCCCAGGCCCGGCAGGGTGGCTTCGAGGCGGGCCAGGGCATCCCAGCTGCCGCCGACCTGCAGCACCAGGGCGCTGGTCTCGCCGTGGCGCGACAGGCGCGAGGTGACCACCGCGCAGCGGTTGTCGAAGGCCGCGCGGCTGAGAACGTTGGCCAGTTCCATGGGGTTGGGGCCCAGGGCGCTGATGACGAGGAATTGTTCGCGAACGGTGGGGGTGGACATGCAGCATTCCTAAAGCGATGAGCGGTCGGTGCAGGACGGGGGCAAGCCTCCTGCATCAGCAGGGCCCGGGCCGGTTTTGACGGCTGTGGACGCAGGCCGGTAGCACTGTCGACGGCCCGGCGGGCCGTGCTGCACCGATCAAAGGATCAAGGGTAGCGAAAAGCGGCGCGAAGGGGAATGCTCCGCCCGCCTGCTTCGCTTGTGCAAGGCCGATGGCGCCAGTACCATTACCGCTCTCTTTTTCCGGCAGGAGCAGTTACATGATTGCGGGCAGTATGGTGGCATTGGTCACTCCCATGGATGCACAAGGGCGTCTGGACTGGGACAGCCTCGACAAACTTGTAGACTTCCACCTGGAAAACGGCACCCACGCGATCGTAGCTGTCGGCACCACCGGCGAGTCCGCCACGCTGGATGTCGAAGAGCACATCCTGGTCATCAAGCACGTGGTCGAGCGGGTCAAGCACAGCAACAAGCGGATTCCGGTGATCGCCGGTACCGGTGCCAACTCCACTGCCGAAGCCGTGCACCTGACCAAGAACGCCAAGAATGCCGGCGCCGACGCCTGCCTGCTGGTGGTCCCGTACTACAACAAGCCGACCCAGGAAGGCCTGTACCAGCACTTCAAGCACATCGCCGAAGCCGTCGACATCCCGCAGATCCTCTACAACGTGCCCGGCCGCACCTCCTGCGACATGCAGGCCGACACCGTGATCCGCCTGTCGAAGGTCAAGAACATCATCGGCATCAAGGAAGCCACCGGCGACCTGGTCCGTGCCAAGGCCATCCTGGATGGCGTCGACAAGGACTTCATCGTCCTGTCCGGCGATGATCCGACCGCCGTCGAGCTGATCCTGATGGGCGGCAAGGGCAACATCTCCGTCACCGCCAACGTCGCCCCGCGCGAAATGGCCGACCTGTGCGAGGCCGCCCTTGAGGGCAATGCCGAGAAGGCCCGCGCGATCAACGAAAAACTCATGCCGCTGCACAAAGACCTGTTCTGCGAAGCCAACCCGATTCCGGTGAAATGGGCGCTGGTGGAAATGGGCCTGATGCAGCAGGGCATTCGCCTGCCACTGACCTGGCTGAGCGAAGGTTGTCACGAAAAAGTCCGTACTGCCTTGCGCCAGTCCGGCGTACTGGTTTAATCGAGGAAGTACACCGCATGAAGCGACTGGCTGGTCTTTCCGCTCTCGCCCTGATCATCTCCAGCACCAGCGGGTGCGGCTGGCTGTGGGGCGAGGATGGCTATTTCCGCGACCGTGGCAGCGACTACCTGCAGGCGCAGCCGACCGCGCCGATGCAGCTGCCGCCGGACGCCAGCAACGTCAAGCGCCTGGATCCGCTGCTGCCGATCCCGCGCAACGTGGCCGACGATCGCGCCACCGGCGAGTTCGAGGTACCCCGTCCACAGCCGCTGTCGGCCACCGCCGACATCAGCGATTTCAGCCTGCAGCGCAGCGGCAACAGCCGTTGGGTGCTGGCCCAGCGCTCGCCCGCCGAAGTCTGGCCGGTGACCCGCCAGTTCTTCGAGGACAACGGTTTCCGCATTGCCGAAGAGCGTCCGCAGACCGGTGAGTTCAACACCACCTGGCAGCGTTTCGACGAGCTGTCGGCCTCCCTTGGCCAGCGCCTGGCCAGTACCTCCAGCAGCCCGGACAGCGAAGTCCGTGTGAGGGTGCGCATGGAGCCCGGCGTGCAGCGCAACACCTCCGAGGTGTATGTGGTCAGCGTCGAGCGTCCGGCCGGCAGCACTGCCGAGCCTGATTTCCCGTCCGCCTCCAGCAACACCGGCACCGACGCCCTGTTGGTCGATGAAATGCTCGCCAGCATGAACCGCAGCGCCGAGAAGGGCGGTTCGGTCTCGCTGCTGGCCGCGCGCGACTTCGATGCTCCAAGCCAGGTCAGCCTGAGCGAGGATGGCAGCGGCAACCCGGTGCTGTTCCTGGGGTCTGACCTGGACCGCGCCTGGTCCGGCGTCGGCCGCGCCCTGGAGCAGGGCGAGTGGCGTGTCGAGGACATCAACCGCAGCCTGGGTCTGTACTACATCAACCTGTCCGAGAAGCCCGACGACAAGCAGAAGGAGCCTGGCTTCTTCAGCCGCCTGTTCGGCAGCGAGCCGAGCAAGGAAGAGCGTGAAGCCCGTGCCGAGCGCTACCAGGTTCGCCTGAGCAAGGTCGGCGACAACGTCCAGGTGACCGTCGAGAAGAACATCAACACCGTGGCCCCGGCCGATGTCGCCCGCCGCGTGCTGAGCGCGATCCAGGACCACCTGGGCTAAGTGCGCTTCGCGGTTCTAGGAAGCGGTAGCCAGGGAAACGGCACGCTCGTCGCCAGTGGTGATACCTTCATCCTGGTCGATTGCGGGTTTTCCCTGCGCGAGACCGAGCGGCGCCTGGCGCTACTCGGGGTGTCGGCCACGCAATTGAGCGCGGTGCTGGTGACCCACGAACATGCCGACCACGTGCATGGGGTAGGGTTGCTCTCGCGCCGCTACAATGTACCGGTCTACCTCAGCCAGGGCACGTTGCGCGGCATGCGCAAGCCGGTCGAGGTGGCCGGTTTTCTCGGTTGTGGCGATGAACTGCAGATCGGCGATCTGCAGGTCAGCGCGGCACGGGTCGAGCATGATGCCTACGAGCCACTGCAGTACGTGATCAGCGATGGTCGTCGGCGCTTCGGCATGCTCACTGACCTGGGCAGTTACGACGCGCGGCTGTTGGAGCGCTATCAGGGACTCGATGCCCTGCTGATCGAGGCCAACCATTGCCGTGACCTGCTGGCCCGTGGGCATTACCCGCACTTTCTCAAGCTGCGGGTCGGCGGCAGCCAGGGACATTTGAACAACCACCAGGCCGCGAGCCTGGTGGCCGAGTTGGGCTGGCAGAACCTGCAGCACCTGGTGCTGGCCCATCTCAGCAGCAAGAACAACCTGCCACATCTGGCCCGCCAGTGCTTCGTCGACGCCCTCGGGTGCGACCCGGACTGGCTTCAGGTGGCGAATCAGGATCATGGGCTCGACTGGCGCCAAATCGCCTAGCCCACCCACTCAAGCAAGCGGAGCCCATCATGGAAAAACGCGACGAACTCTACCGCGGCAAGGCCAAATCGGTTTACAAGACCGACGACGCCGACCGCTTGATCCTGCTGTTCCGTAACGACACCTCGGCGTTCGACGGCAAGCGCATCGAACAACTCGACCGCAAGGGCATGGTGAACAACAAGTTCAATGCCTTCATCATGCAGAAGCTCGAAGAAGCCGGCGTGCCGACTCAGTTCGACAAGCTGCTGGGCGACAACGAGTGCCTGGTGAAGAAGCTCGACATGATCCCGGTCGAGTGCGTGGTGCGCAACTACGCCGCCGGCAGCCTGGTCAAGCGCCTGGGCGTGGAGGAGGGCATCAAGCTGGAGCCGTCCACCTTCGAGCTGTTCCTGAAGAACGACGAGAAGGGCGATCCCTTCATCAACGAATCCCACGTTGTCGCCTTCGGCTGGGGCACCGCCGAGCAACTGGTCGAGATGAAGAAGCTGTCGCTGAAGGTCAACGAAGTGCTGAGCAAGCTGTTCGACGACGCCGGCCTGCTGCTGGTCGACTTCAAGCTGGAGTTCGGCGTGTTCCACGGCCAGATCGTCCTGGGCGACGAATTCAGCCCGGACGGCTGCCGCCTGTGGGACAAAGAGACCCGCAAGAAGATGGACAAGGACCGCTTCCGCCAGGGCCTGGGCGACGTGATCGAAGCCTACGAAGAGGTTGCCAAACGCCTGGGCGTGCCGCTGTAAGCGGCGCGTTCACGCAAGCGCCTGATACCACGCGAATTTTTTTCAAAAAAGGTTTGCCAGAAACGAAATCGCTGGTATGATGCGCGCCATTGGAGAGATGCCGGAGTGGTCGAACGGGACGGATTCGAAATCCGTTGTACTGGCAACAGTACCTAGGGTTCAAATCCCTATCTCTCCGCCATACGCGAAGTAGTCGAAGCCCCCGAAAACGTTGAGTTTTCGGGGGCTTCGTCGTTTCAGGGGGCGCATGAAGGCGGTTTTAGGGCAGATAGAGCGGTATGCCTTTACTCGTCGGTAGCGATGTGAGCTGAGCCGGGGGCCTCTATCGCGAGTGACGACAGGGGCGGGATAGCGATGTCGCCTTTACCTGTTTGATAGACCGTCACGCTCAGAGCCGCCACCGTTACATCCAGCGCAACAGCGGTAAGCATGGCTCCCCAGATATTCAGCTTCAGACTCCCCAATCGATCGATGTCGCGGCGCACACCTGCGATCGAGTCGTCCAAGCGCTTGTCGCGCTCACTCTGGGCAACGAGAAAACCATCGATTTTCGACGCGATGGCTTCTACCCGAGCGTCCATCTTGATTTCGATGGTCTCGAGCTTGGCGTTGAATTCGTCACGGGGTAGGTCATTCATGGTAACGGTACCCATCTTTTCTACTGGCGAGTCATGTCTACCCAGGCTCAGGCCTGCTGCATAGAGCCGTTGAAAATAGTTGGCCCAGGGATCCTGCAGCCGCCTGTCTGGCATATCGTTTTGAGGCATCTAGCCCTCCGCTTCGGATAGTGCCTGAGGCACCACGCTCTGCTCGTTCATGGTCTTCGATGCTTTTGGGCATCATCCATACGGCTTGTGGGGCATCTGCAATGTTCTTGATAGTGCTGTCGATGAGGCCGCGATGAGGAGAGCCTAGAGCGCTACCTGGTCAGCGGCAATGCTTTGGCGGGCCTGGATGCCCGATTCGGAAATGGACTACTCGCAACAGGGCAATAGGCTGGTATAGCCAAATGCCACCGTTTGCGTACCTGCCGCGCCTTGTAGAGAATCGCACCCTTTGCCTCGAAAGGATGCGTGCAATGAAGTTCGAAGGGACTTTCCAATACATGGGTAATCACGGGATCGTCTTCAACGTCTCGCAGATCACCCTGACCGACAGCGAGCGCGGACGCCTGCGCGAGCTGCATTTCGGCGAGGCGAGAAGCGCCCATTACGAGGTCAACAGCAAGGTCGTCGAGACCTACGACAGGATGCTGGCCAAGGGGCTGCCTTGCGTGATGAAGATTGGTATCTCCAAGCCTTTGACCCGTCAGCAGGGCGATACCCTCAATGCCCAGCGCACCAAGGTCGCCAACCTTGCCGCCTCGGCGTTCGCCGCCGCCGCGAGTTCTGTAGCATCGCCCTATGTTGGCGTGCCGGTGGGCGCTGGGGTGCGTGCCTATGCCAATGATGTCCTGCCTACCTACCATGCCGGCGATGTATTGGTCAGCATCGAGGCGCAGGTCAATGGCGGCATCGGGCCGCAGCACACCACCTCGACCCTGATCATCAAGACCTGAGGGAGACGCCTGTGTCCGAAATTACCTATGCGGTCATTGCCCTGGTGCTCTACGGCTTGCTGGATCGGTTTCTCAGGCCTTACGCGCTGCGCAAGTGGCTCGGGGTGGCGTTGGCGGTGGTTGGTGTCGTCGGTTGCATCCTTGTGAGCCAGACCCGTTCGTTCGGGTTGGACCTGGGATTGCTGTCGGTGCTTGCCACGGGGTTGGGCGTGGGCCTTTTCGTGAGGCGGCGACGATTCGAGCAAGTTGGTTGATGCGATAAAGGTCTTTACCCGAAAGCCCCGTAGTTCGTGCTACGGGGCTTTTTGCATCAAACAGCGGAGCTGTTCGTCACTGCGTGGGAGACATCTTGCGACAGTGCTTTGGCCATGCCGGTGAGATAGTGGGCGGCGGCCAACAAAGTAGGTGCGTTCTTCAGATCCTGAGTCAGTGCGATATCGCTCAGGGTGTAGGCGCAGGTTATCAAGTGGGTGGATTGTTCCAGGGCATAGTCCATGGGGTGGCCCGCAACGACCTGGAACAGTGGGGTTTCGTTGTCGATTTCACCGCTTTCTCCAAAGCTGCCGATGCCGACGGTGGTGATGCGCTTGTCTTGAGTCATACCTGTTCTCCTTGTTGTCAGGGCGCGATCAATGCCTTGCCTGTACACGGCTCAGGGCCATTTCGACCAAGCCGCGTGCGCTGTCGATTTCGTGCACGGCGGTCAGGGCCATGACCTGGCCCGGCGGCTTGCTGTGGATCATTGCGGCGTGCTGGGCGGCGGTGAGGGCGCAGACGAGGTACTCGGCGATTTGGACGAGCAGATCCTCGAGGGTATGAGGCGAGTCGGATGCTTGTAGCGGAGGGTCGGGGACAATTTTTATCATGGTAGTAACCTGAGCAATTTGGGGCGTCCACCACAAGCTGTCAAACCAATGGAGGCAGCTGTACGTAGGTTGACAGACCGAGGCTCAGGTTCCCGGCGCACACGAATGTGCCCCACGCACAACTGCCATGAAGCAGCCATTGCGTTCTGAGCTTCGGCCTGTCAAAGCCGGTCGTTGAGTTGGCAACGACGGGTCGAGACTAGGCCGCGAACCGAGCAGCTGCAATGGCTTGAATGGGGGAAAAGTGTGCTTGGGAAATGGACTACAGGGAATCAGGAAAGTCTGATGAAAATCTGTAGGAAGCTGAAAGGAATTGCCAGGAAGTTGGTCTTCGCAATCTTCAGTTCGCTTATTTGCTTCCCTTGATGCAGATGGTGGCGGCCTTGAGTGGCCTGACCATCAGCTTTACTCCTGGAGCAATGTCTTTCAAGGCTTATGCGATTCTTGGGTATGAGCGCTCCAGTTCAAGATCGCCGGGGTCGCTTTGCGACCCTGTCGCGGCACAAGGCCGCTCCTACAGGGGGCGCGGTAGCTTGTAGGAAGGGGTGATCTGTGCGAACCACGCCAACCTGTAACGTTTTAGCAAGTAGTTCATTGCACTTAGTTGCCGTGCCGAAAACTTGTTAGTTGACCCCCGTCAACTAGTGCAACTGTACTAACGCCTTTCGCTCACACCCCTTTTTACCGTATGATCCGCGCGCCATCAGTTTGATGGTGGATCATGGACTAAAGGATTTTTATGAAAAAGCTGATCAAAGCTACTGTCGCTGTTGCTGTCGTTTCGGGCGTTGCCCTGCTGTCCGGCTGCACCGGCCAGGTCTACAACCAGCCTAAGAACTGCTCGTACGACTACCTGTTCCACCCATCGGTTTCCATCTCCAAGATCATCGGCGGCTGCGGCCCGATCGATAAACTGCCTCAGCAGCAGTAATCTTGGAAATACCCTGATCGGGTCGTTCACGGCCTGATCCAAGACCCCCGACCATGGATGTGGCCGGGGGTTTTTGTTTTCCGGGGCGTGGTGGCTTGTCGCGTGGCAACCTGTCGTCTTGACGCCCCGGCGCGCGTTTGTTTGTGCTGGCAATTCGGTTACAATCCGTAAATCGTTTCAGCCTTGTCGGTCAATCCGACCAAAGGCTGGCACGTCCAATGTCTCTCTGGCTGCTGAACAATGATCACAACAAGCCTGCGCTGAAGAACATGGAATACCTGGGCCAGCCACAGGCCCACCCTCCGTTCTACTGACTGGAATCGATCAATGTTCAAGAAAGCTGGCAAGACCTTGCTGGGTCTGGCAGTCGCGGCGAGCTTCATGCAAGCGCACGCCGAAGACACCAAGAAAGTCGACGTGCTGCTGGTTGGCGGCGGCATCATGAGTTCCACCCTGGCGGTCTGGCTCAACGAGCTGGAACCGAGCTGGTCGATGGAAATGGTCGAGCGCATGGACGGCGTCGCCGAAGAAAGCTCCAACGGCTGGAACAACGCCGGTACCGGCCACTCCGCGCTGGCCGAGCTGAACTACACCCCGATGGACAAAGATGGCAAGGTCAACATCACCAAGGCCATCGAGATCAACGAGTCGTTCCAGATCTCCCGCCAGTTCTGGTCCTGGCAGGTACGCCAGGGCGTACTGAAGAACCCGCACTCGTTCATCAACACCACCCCGCACATGAGCTTCGTCTGGGGCGATGACAACATCAAGTTCCTGAAGCAGCGCTACGACGCACTGCAGGCCAGCCCGCTGTTCCGCTCGATGCAGTACTCGGAAGACCACGCGCAGATCGCCAAGTGGGTCCCGCTGATGATGGAAGGCCGCGACCCAAGCCAGAAGCTGGCCGTGACCTGGAGCCCGATCGGCACCGACGTCAACTTCGGTGAGATCACCCGTCAGTTCGTCGGTCACCTGAAGACCAAAGAAAACTTCGACCTGAAGCTGTCCAGCGAAGTGCAGGACATCACCCGCAACGAAGACGGCTCCTGGCACGTCGAGTACAAGAACCTGAAGGATGGCACCGAGCACGCCACCGACGCCAAGTTCCTGTTCATCGGTGCCGGCGGCGGCGCGCTGAAGCTGCTGCAGAAGTCGGGCATCCCGGAAGCCAAGGAATACGCAGGCTTCCCGGTGGGCGGCTCGTTCCTGGTGACCGAGAACCCGACCGTTGCCATGCAGCACATGGCCAAGGCCTACGGCATCGCCTCGACCGGCGCGCCACCCATGTCGGTTCCGCACCTGGATACCCGCGTGCTGGACGGCAAGCGCGTGATCCTGTTCGGGCCATTCGCCACCTTCTCGACCAAGTTCCTGAAGAACGGCTCGTACCTGGACCTGCTGAGCAGCACCACCACCCACAACGTCTGGCCGATGGCCCGCGTCGGCATCGATCAGTACCCGCTGGTCGAGTACCTCGCCGGCCAGCTGATGCAGTCCGACGACGACCGTTTCGCCGCCCTGCAGACCTACTTCCCGAACGCCAAGAAGGAAGACTGGAAACTGTGGCAGGCCGGTCAGCGCGTGCAGATCATCAAGCGTGACGCCGACAAGGGCGGCGTGCTGAAGCTGGGCACCGAGGTCGTGGCTTCCGAAGACCGCACCATCGCCGGCCTGCTGGGCGCCTCGCCAGGTGCCTCGACCGCCGCGCCGATCATGCTCAACGTGCTGGAAACCGTGTTCAAGGAGAAGGTCGCCACTCCAGAGTGGCAGGCCAAGATCAAGGAGATCGTCCCGAGCTACGGTACCAAGCTGAACGATTCGGCCGCCGCCACCCAGAAAGAGTGGGACTACACCGCCGAAGTCCTGCAGCTGGAGAAGCCGCCGGTGATCGACCAGAGCGTCAAGACCAGCGTGGCGCCAGCCGCACCGGTCGAGAGCAAGCCTGCGAACGACATGGCGCTGTAAGGCCCCTGCTTGCCGGGCTTGCCCGGCAACACCGACCACGAGGATCGCCCCTGGCGGCCTCGTGGTTTTTTTGTGCCTGAGAATCGGGCAAGGGATTTACGCCTACCCCTGTAGGAGCGGCCTTGTGCCGCGAAAGGGCCGCATTGCGGCCCCGGCGATCTTTGCTCAACGCCGAAATGCTGGGGCTGCTACGCAGCCCTTTCGCGGCACAAGGCCGCTCCTACAGGGATCGCGCAAGACTTGAGGTTGGCGTGGCCGGGTGCGGCTCAACGCTGCTCGAGAATACTGCCCAGCAACCCTGGGAAGCGGCTTTCGAGTTCTTCGCTGCGCAGCGAATTCATGTGCGTGGTGCCGACGTTGCGGGTGTGCACCAGCCCGGAATCGCGCAATACGCGAAAGTGATGGGACATGCTCGACTTGGGCCGGCCGCCGTCCAGCTCACCGCAGCTGGCTTCGGCGACACCGGCCAGGTGGCGGACGATTTCCATGCGCACAGGGTCGCTCAAGGCGTAGAGCAGGCGCTCCAGCGTCAGGTCTTCGGGGTTGGGGTGGGTATAGGCTCGCATGGACGACATGATAACGGGGGTTTCACAAATTGCCATAGTTCGAATATGATCGAACAATCGTATCCACCCTGTCCCTGGAGTTACCTCATGGCCGCCTTGTTCGAACCCTACAACCTCAAAGACGTCACTCTGCGCAACCGCATCGCCATTCCGCCGATGTGCCAGTACATGGCCGAAGATGGCCTGATCAATGACTGGCACCAGGTGCATTACGCGGGCCTGGCCCGTGGTGGCGCCGGCCTGGTGGTGGTCGAGGCCACCGCGGTGTCCCCGGAAGGGCGCATCACCCCCGGCTGCGCCGGCATCTGGAACGACGTCCAGGCCCAGGCCTTCGTGCCGGTGGTCAAGGCGATCAAGGCCGCCGGTTCCGTGCCGGGCATCCAGATCGCCCACGCCGGCCGCAAGGCCAGTGCCAATCGCCCCTGGGAAGGTGACGATCATATTGCCGCCGACGATGCCCGTGGCTGGGACACCATCGCCCCGTCCGCTATCGCCTTCGGCGGCCACCTGCCGAAAGTGCCCAAGGCCATGACCCTGGACGATATCGCCCGGGTCAAGCAGGACTTCGTCGATGCCGCGCGCCGTGCCCGCGATGCCGGCTTCGAGTGGATCGAACTGCACTTCGCCCACGGCTACCTGGGCCAGAGCTTCTTCTCCGAGCACTCCAACCAGCGTACCGACGCCTATGGCGGCAGCTTCGACAACCGTACGCGTTTCCTGCTGGAAACCCTGGCCGCGGTACGTGAGGTTTGGCCGGAGAACCTGCCGCTGACCGCTCGCTTTGGCGTGGTGGAATACGATGGCCGTGATGAGCAGACTCTGCAGGAGTCCATCGAACTGGCCCGTCGTTTCAAGGCTGGCGGCCTCGATCTGCTGAGCGTCAGCGTCGGCTTCACCATTCCCCAGACCAACATCCCGTGGGGCCCGGCGTTCCTGGGGCCGATCGCCGAGCGGGTGCGCCGCGAGGCGAAGCTGCCGGTGACTTCGGCCTGGGGCTTTGGCACGCCGGAGCTGGCCGAGGGCGCTTTGCAGGCCAACCAGCTCGACCTGGTGTCGGTGGGGCGTGCGCACCTGGCTGATCCGCACTGGCCGTATGCCGCTGCCAAGGCACTGGGCGTGGACAAGGCGGCGTGGACGCTGCCGGCGCCTTATGCGCATTGGTTGGAGCGTTATCGCTGATACCGTATGGGGCCGCTCTGCGGCCCTTTCGCGGCACAAGGCCGCTCCTACAGGGTTCACGCGTTGCCTGTAGGAGCGGGCGCAAAGCGCCCCCGGCAATCTCAGAACCGATCCAACCTGTATGCCTGTTCCACCTCGGCCCCGGCAGCCAGCCGTCCCACCCACTCCGCCGTCACCGCCGCCTGGGTCAACCCCAGGTGCTGATGCCCGAACGCCAGCAGCACCTTGCCATCGGCCACCCGGTCGATCACCGGCAGTGAATCCGGCAACGAAGGCCGGAACCCCATCCACGGCGTTGCCCCCTCGGCATCCAGCTCACGCCGGAACAAGCCCTTGCTCAACCGATGCAGTTGCCACGCCCGCTGCATGCTCGGCGGCGCCTCGAGCCCGGCGAACTCCACCGTGCCGGCCAGGCGCAGGCCGTCGGCCATGGGTGTCATGATGAACTTGCGCTCCAGCGAGGTGACGGCGAACGGCAGGCGTTGATGCTCCGCTGGCAGCATCAGGTGGTAGCCGCGCTCGGTATCCAGTGGTACCTGCCGACCGGTCAGGGCGGCCGTGAGCCTGGCCGAATGTGCCCCGGTGCTGATCAACACCTGGCGGGCCTCGAGGGTGCCCTGGTCGCTTGCGAGGCTGATGCCCTGGCCATGCACCCGGCCGCCATCGACCTCGGCGCGCAGGAAGCGCACGCCGCTGGCCCTGGCGGCGCTGAACAGGTCGCAGACCACCTGATAGGGGTCGAGGAAGTGACCGGTGCGTGGGAAAAACAGGCCGCCCAGGATCGACGGGCTTAACTGTGGCGCCGCTTCGCTCACTGCTTCTGCCGACCACAGGTCCACGGGCACGGCCTGTGCCTGCAGGCGGGCGCGCAATGCCGCGAGCGCCTGGCGCGATTCGTGGCGTTCGAACACCAGCAGCGAACCGTCTTCCTTGAGCAGGTGGCTGCGGTCGATGGATGCGAGCAGCCGTTGCCAGGCGCCGAGGCTGCTTTCGTTCAGCGCACGAAGGCCCGCGACGCTACGCTGGAACGGCGCCGGTCGCAGGTTGAGCAGCAGGCGGGTGAACCAGGGCAGGGCCCGTGGCAGGTACTTCCAGTCCAGGCGCAGCGGGCCCATCGGGTCTAGCAGCATGGCCGGCAGGCGCTTGAGAATCGACAGGTCGGCGATGGGAAACACCTGCTCGGTGGCCAGGTGCCCGGCATTGCCAAACGACGCCCCGTGGCCCGGCGCCTGGCGATCGATCAGCAGCACCCGGCGGCCCTGGCGGGCCAGCTGCAGGGCGCAGGCGACGCCGACGATGCCGGCGCCGACCACGGCGATGTCCGTGTCAGTGGCGGTCATGGTTCAGCCTTCCCGCCGGCCATCGAGCAAGCGGCGCAGTTGCAGCGGGTTGCCCTGTTGCAGCGCATCGGGCAGCAGCGCGTCAGGGAAATCCTGGTAGCACACCGGGCGCAGGAAACGCAGGATCGCCGCGGTGCCTACCGAGGTGCTGCGGGTGTCGGAGGTGGCCGGGAACGGGCCGCCGTGGACCATCGCGTCGCAGACCTCGACCCCGGTCGGCCAGCCGTTAACCAGGATCCGCCCGGCTTTGCGTTCGAGGGTGGGTAGCAGATGGCGGGCGCAGTTGAGGTCGGCGGCGTCCAGGTGCAGGGTGGCGGTCAGCTGCCCTTCCAGGTGTTCGGCGATCTGGCGGATCTGCTCGTCGTTGTCGCAAGCGACCACCAGCGAGGCGGCGCCGAACACTTCGGCCTGCAGTGCCGGATCGGCAAGAAACGCCTGGGCCGAGGTGACGAACAGGTGCGCCTGGCACTGGTTCGGGCCTTGATTGGGCTGGCCGCTGGCGATCTGGCGGGCATTGCGGTTCTCACCCAGTGCGGCGACGCCTTTGGCATAGGCGCCGGCAATGCCGGGGGTGAGCATGGTCTGCGCTGCGGCTTGCCGGACTTGCTCGGCGGCGGCATTGATGAAGCGTTCGAGGGCCAGCCCCTGACGGGCGATCAGCAGCCCGGGGTTGGTACAGAACTGGCCGGCGCCCTGAGTCAGCGAAGTGACGAAGGCTTGGGCCAGAGGTTCCGCTCGGGCCTGCAGGGCGGCTTCGAAGAGGAACACCGGGTTGATCGAGCTCATTTCGGCATAGACGGGGATTGGCTCGGGACGTGCCTGGGCGGCCTGGCACAGCGCGAGACCGCCGCTGCGCGAACCGGTGAAGCCAACGGCCTTGATGCGTGGGTCGCTGACCAGACCGATACCGACCTCACGGCCGGCGCCGTACAGCAGCGAGAATACGCCTTCGGGCAGCTCGCACTGCGCGACCGCCCGGGCCACGGCCTGGCCGACCAGTTCGCTGGTGCCGGGGTGGGCGCCATGGGCCTTGACCACCACCGGGCAACCGGCGGCCAGTGCCGAGGCGGTGTCGCCGCCGGCCACCGAGAAGGCCAGCGGGAAATTGCTGGCGCCGAACACCGCCACCGGGCCCAGGGCAAGCTGTCTTTGGCGCAGGTCGGGGCGTGGCAGTGGCTGGCGCTCGGGCAGGGCGTTGTCCACCCGTACATCCAGCCATTCACCGGCCCGCACCACGCGAGCGAAGGTGCGCAGTTGCGCGCAGGTGCGGCCGCGCTCGCCCAGCAGACGAGCCTTGGGCAGGCCGGTCTCGGCGTTGGCGCGGTCGATCAGGGCATCGCCCAGGGCTTCGATCTGCTCGGCGATGGTTTCGAGGAAGTGGGCGCGTTGTTCGAGGGTAGTTTCGCGGTAAATATCGAATGCCGCCCAGGCCAGGGCGCAGGCCTGGGTTACCTGTTCGGCGCTGGCGCCGGCGTAGGGTGGGGCGAGCGGGGTGTTGGTGGCCGGGTCGATGGCATGGATCGCGGCCTGGGTGCCTGTGACGGCGCGCTGGCCGATCAGTAGATTGCCGGTGAGGGTCATGGGGCGTCCTGGAGAATCTGGGTGAGGTCTGAAACTGCAGGGGGCGCTGCGCGCCCCTTTCGCGGCACAAGGCCGCTCCTACAAAGGGGCGCGTCGCTGCCAAGGGATCAGGCGATGTTCTGCTCGGCCGACCAGCTGGCGTACCAGTTGCGGAACAGCGCGTACTGCTGCTCGGCGTAGTGGCGCTGGGCGTCGGTGAGGGCGTCGGTTTCATTGAAGTGCAGGCGGTACTCGCTGTCGCCGTTGAGCACCATCAGGTGCTTGTAGTACAGCACCAGGTCGCAGCCTTCATCGAACGACGACAGCACCGCCAGCGCCGATTCCAGCTCCCGGGCCTGGCGTCGGGCCTTGGCATCGCCCTTGGCGGCGCGCTTGCTCAGGCTGACCAGTTGCAGCACTTCGCGGGGCAGCGCGTTGCCGATGCCGGTGATGGCGCCGGTGGCGTTGCAGTTGACGAAACCGTGCACCACTTGCGTGTCGACGCCGACCATCAGGGTCACGTCATCGTCCTGGGAGGTGATGTGCTCGGCGGCGTAGCGCAGGTCGGCGGCGCCGCCGAATTCCTTGAAGCCGATCAGGTTGGGGTACTCGCGACGCAGGGCGAAGAACAGGTCGGCGCGGGTGGCGAAACCATAGTAGGGGCTGTTGTAGATCACTGCCGGCAGCTTCGGCGCGGCGGCGAGGATCGCCGAGAAGTGATGCTGCTGGGCGGTCAGCGAAGCGCCTCGGGACAGCACCCGGGGGATGACCATCAGGCCGGCGGCACCGACCCTGGCGGCGTGGGCAGCGTGGGACACCGCCTCGCGGGTGTTCACCGCGCCGGTGCCGACAATGGTCGGGATGCCGGCGGCGACCAGGCGCGCCACGCCCTCCTGGCGCTCGGCCTCGGTCAGCAGCGGCCAGTCGCCCATCGAGCCGCAGTACACCACCGCGCTCATGCCGGCGTCGATCAGTTCGCGGCCCTTGCGCACCAGGGCGTCGAAGTCCGGCTTGCGCTCGGCGGTGCAGGGGGTCATCAGGGCGGGCATGGTGCCGGTGAAGATGTTGTCGGTCATTGTTGTCACTCCTGGCGGTATTCAGTGGGAAATGAACGGGGTCAGATGCCCCAGGCGAAGGGATCCTGCTCGTCGATCAGCAGGGTGCTGTCGGCGGTCATGTGGGCGCGGCCGGTGATGAACGGGCGAATGCGTTCACCGTCGCGTTCGTAGCGGCCGTGGAACTGGCTGCCAGTGATGCTGGCCTGGACCCAGGTCTGGCCTTCGGCGAGCTTGCCGTCGGCGGCCAGGCACGCCAGCTTGGCGCTGGTGCCGGTGCCGCAGGGCGAGCGGTCGTAGGCCTTGCCGGGGCACATGACGAAGTTGCGGCTGTCGGCGTTGGCATCGTCGGCGAATAGCTCGACATGGTCGATCAGGGCGCCGTGTTCGCCAGTGATCCCCTGGGCCTCGAGGGCCTTGAGCAGGGTCCAGGTGTAGTCGGTGAGGGCTTCTCGGTTGTCCAGCTCGATGCGCTGGCCGTGGTCGGAAACCAGGAAGAACCAGTTGCCGCCCCAGGCGATGTCGCCGCGCACCAGGCCATGGCCTGGCACGTCCACCGCCACCTGCCGGCGGTGGCGGTAGGACGGCACGTTGCCGACGGTGACGGCGCCGTCCTCATGCAGGGTGGCACTGACCTGGCCAACCGGCGTGTCGATCTTGTGCGCGCCCGGCTCGATCAGGCCCAGGTGGCGCAGCGAGGCGACCAGGCCGATGGTGCCGTGGCCGCACATGTTCAGATAGCCGGTGTTGTTGAAGAAGATCACCCCGCAGGTGGCATCCGCAGAGATTGGCGGGCAGTACAGCGCGCCCACCAGCACATCGTTGCCGCGCGGCTCCAGCAGGCAGGCGCGGCGCCAGTGGTCGTGCAGCTCGCGCAGTTCGTCGCGCTGCTCGGCCATGCTGCGGCCGTGCAGCGGCGGGAAACCCTTCATCACCAGGCGGGTCGGTTCGCCGCCGGTGTGGGAGTCGATTACATGAACCTGTTTCATCAGCGTGTCCATTCGGTAGTGGGGCAGGAGGCGACGGCGGCGGGGTGCTGGCCGGCATGGGGTTCGCTGCCGGCTTCGCTTTCATCGTCGCCATCGAGCCGCACCAGCCGGGCCGGCACGCCGGTGGCCGCGCCCCAGTAGTAGATGCCCAGGGCACTGGCGGCGACGATCACGGTGTCCAGCGGATGGCCGATCACGCCCAGGCCGCCGAAGCTGCCCAGCCAGGAAAGGAAAATGGTCACGGCGTAGAAGCCGATCAGCCAGGCTGACGAGCGCACCTGCTGACCCAGCGACAGGTGTTCGGTGGGCACGAAGCGGCGGCACAGCAGGTACAGCACGAACATCACGATCTGCAGCGCCAGCAGCCAGGACACGGTGTTCCAGCCCGACCAGTAGACGATCAGCGCGGCGATGATGAACGACAGCGGGCCGAGCACGCCCATGCCCTTGACGCGGAACGGCCGTGGCATGCCGGGGGCGCTGCGGCGCAGGGCGGCGACCGATACCGGGGCCACGGCGTAGCTCAGTACCAGGGCGGCGGACACCACGTTGATCAGCGCTTCCCAGGACGGAAACGGCAGGGTCCAGAACACCGCCAGGCCGAAGGTCAGCCACAGCGCCGGGCGCGGGATGCCGGACTGCTCGTCGATGCGGGTGAAGTACTTGAAGAAGGTGCCGGTCTGCGCCCAGCCATAGATCACCCGTGGGGTGGCATTCATGTAGATGTTGCCGCAGCCGCTAGGCGAGATCACCGCGTCGGCCACCACTAGGTAGGCCAGCCAGCCGACACCCAGGGCCAGGGCGATGTCACGGTAGGGCAGGGCCAGTTCCTTGGTCACCCCGGCCCAGCCGTTGGCGAGCATCTCGGTCGGCACGCTGCCGAGGAACGCCAGTTGCAGCAGGGCATAGATCGCGGTGGACAGCAGCACCGAGAGGATCAGCGCGATGGGGATGGTACGCTGCGGGTTCTTCACCTCGCTGGCCACCGAGATGATCGGCGTGAGCCCCAGGTAGGCGAAGATGATGCCGCCGGCCGACACCGCCATTTCCACGCCGGACAGGCCGAACGGCGCGAAGCCCTGGACCTCGAAGTTCTCCGGCTTGAAGAAGGTGAACAGCACGCCGATCACCAGCAGCGGCACGATGAACTTGAACACGCTGACCAGGTTGTTGGCCTTGGCGAAGGTCTTCACGCTGCGGTAGTTGAGCAGGAAGAACAGCCCGAGCAGGGCGAACTGCACCAGCCAGCCAAGCACCGTCGGGTCGCTGGAGCCGGTCTTGGTCAGCGCCGGGAACCAGGCCGCGGCGTACTGGCGCGAGGCGACCACCTCGATGGCAATCAGGCTGGAGAAGGCGATCAGGGTGATGAAGCCCATCAGGTAGCCCAGCAGCGGGCCATGGGAGTACACCGGGTAACGCACCACGCCACCGGCCCGCGGCAGGGCGGCGCCGAGCTCGCAGTAGACGATGCCCAGCAGCAGCACGGCGAAGCCGCCGAGGAACCAGGAGAGGATGCCGGCCGGGCCGGCGATGGCCGAGACGTGGCTGGCGGCGAACAGCCAACCGGAGCCGAAGATGGCCCCCAGGCCGATGAAGGTGAGGTCCAGCAGGGACAGCTGTTTCTTGAATTTGCCTGACATGGTTGCGCCTTTTTGTAGGTTTTGGATAGGCAGGTCTGATGTCACGATGCGGCTTGGTCGGCCGCGCTCTTGTAGATCGTGGGGCGGCTTGCGTGGGGCATAGAGTGGACCGATCGAGGCTGAGGTTCTTGATGGTTTTCTGCAGGGTGGGTGACGAAATCGGCACAGTCGAAGAAAAGACTGGCGAGCTGGGGCGGTGGCTGGATAGGCTGGATTGCATAGCCTGCAAGGGCTGGAGAGATGCAGTGGCAATACCGGCCTCTTCGCGGGACAAGCCCGCTCCTACAGGTATTGCGCTTGCTTCGAGATCGGCGCGATCCCTGTACGAGCGGGCTTGTCCCGCGAAGAGGCCGGCCCTGCCACCGGAGACCTGATTGAATGTCACACGACTCACTGGCAACCCTATACCAGACCCTCGACCAGCACCGCCCCGAATCCCTCGAGGCCCTGCTCACCGGTGTGGTCTGGCTGCTGCCCATGCTCGACGTGATCGCCAATGCGGCGATCTTCATCAAGGACGACCAGGCCCGTTACGTCCTGGCCAATCGCACACTGGTCCAGCGCTGCGGCCTGAAGCACCTGCAACCGCTGCTGGGCAAGACCAGCGCCGAAGTGTTCCCGGCGCGCCTGGGTCCCGGCTACACCGAGCAGGACCGCCGGGTGCTGGAGCAGGGCCTGGTGCTTGAAGACCAACTGGAGCTGCACCTGTACGGCAGCCGCGAGCCGGGCTGGTGCCTGACCCACAAACGCCCACTGTACGATCCAGCGGGGATGATCATCGGCCTGGTGGGCATTTCCGTCGACCTGCAGTCAGCCGCCGACACCCATCCCGCCTACCAGCGCCTGGCTGCGGTGGATGCGCATATCCGCGCGCATTTCCACCAGCCGATCAGCATGGGCGAGCTGACCCGCATCGCCGGGATCTCGGTGGCGCAACTGGAGCGCTACTGCAAGCGGGTGTTCCACCTCACGCCCCGGCAGATGATCCACAAGGCCCGCCTGGAGCATGCGCACCAGTTGCTGCACAGCGACCTGCCGATCATCGAGGTGGCCCTGCGCTGTGGCTACACCGACCACAGCGCCTTCAGCCGGCAGTTCAGGCAACTGACCGGTTTCACGCCGCGGCAGTACCGGATGGCAACGAATTGAAGGTTGATGCATTAATGCATTGATTGATTATGCGTTTACGCATAAAATGGATTTCAGCGCTACTCAGTAGCGTGCGTAAATTCAATCGATACAGGATGTTCACGATGACAACCGCTTTTACCGCCAAGAATTCCCTGCCTTTTGCGGCGCTCCCCACTACCGATGGTGTCGTTCAGTACTTTCGTGCGACCAGCACCAACGTAGCGGATGCGTCCTATGCTCCCGATGGTCTGGCAGCCGCGCCGATCTACGGTCTCGGTGGCCAGCTGTTGCAAGGCAACGAGATTGTCGCTGGCGGCAATGTGACGCTGGTTTCCTACCTCGGTCCACTGCTCAACCAGGGAGCCCTGTGCTGGATCCTGCTGAACTGCGAGGGTGGTGCCCAGCAGGTGGCCAATGCCACGCATAGCCAGCATGCCGTGACGCTTGGCCAGATCATCGGTTTCTCCGGAGCCGCGCCTGGTGACATCAAGTTCTCCGCAGCCAACGAGGCGCCGGTGGGCTGGCTGAAGGCCGATGGGGCATTGGTGTCTCGCGCCGAGCATGGTGCATTGTTCGCAGCCATCGGCACCACCTATGGCGCTGGCGATGGTGTCACGACCTTCGGTCTGCCTGACCTGCGCGGTGAGTTCATCCGTGGCTTCGATGACGGCCGTGGGGTAGACCAAGGCCGGGCGTTCGGCTCCTGGCAGAAGGGCAGCCTCTACCCTTACGACACCACCGAGAACATAGCCAACGGCGTCTGGAGTGCATCCACCACGCAGAACACAGGTCCCGCTTCGCAAGTCGCGATGGGCGTCGATGCCTACTCCACCGACGAGTATTCGACCATTTCGCTGGGTGGGGTCGATGCGCGGGTCAACTATGCATTGCCAGGTCTGTTCGGTGACCGTGGTTACTCCGGGATCACCCGCCCACGCAACATGGCCATGCTCGCATTGATCAAGTGCTGATCACTCGCTGCTGAACAGGGCGCGGGCCTCGTCGAAGCACTGCTCGGCGATGGCCGAGCGCGGCTCGCTGCGGCGCAGCAGCAGGCCGACCGGGCTGTGGATGCTGGCTTCCTGCACGGGGATGATGCGCATGTGCTTGTTGAGGTCTTCCAGGCCGCAATCGAGCGGCATGACCGCGCAGCACACGCCGGTGTTGATCGCCTGGATCAGCTGGAAAGTCGAGTCGCTCTCGAGCACGGCATTGGGCGCAAGGCCACGGCTGCGCAAGCTCAGGTCGAGGGACTGGCGGTAGTGCATGCCTTTGCTCAGCAGGCCCAGCGGCAGCTCGCCGAGGTCTTCCCAGCGCAGGCTGTCGGCCTCGAACTGGAAGTGCCGGGTGTCGTGCAGCAGGCCCATGGTGGTGGTGCTCAGCTCGATCACTTCGAAGAAGCTGGTGTTGACCTGGTCGAGGTAGCAGATGCCCAGGTCGAGCTGGTTGCGGCTCAGGCCATCGATCACCTGCTCGGAGCTCAGCGACGACAGCTGGAAGTGCAGCTCGGGGTACTTCTCGCGCAGTGGCATCAGCAGTTGCATGGGGTTGAAGCTGGCCAGCGGCACGGTGCCCAGGCGCAGGCTGCCGACCACCTGGCCGCGACAGCTGGCGGCCTCGGCCTGCAGGCCGTCATGGGCGGCGAGCAGGGTGCGGGCCCAGGCCAGGATGCGTTCGCCGGCTTCGGTGAAGCCTTCGAAGCGCTGGCCGCGCTTGACCAGCACCAGGTCCAGTTCGTCCTCGAGGTTGCGCAGGCGCATGGACAGGGTCGGCTGGGTGATGTGGCACAGCGCCGCGGCCTGGCCGAAGTGGCGGGTCTGGTCGAGGGCGATGAGGAACTTGAGCTGTTTGATGTCCATGGTGCGGCCTGGGGTTGCGGGGTGGGTAGACCTTAACCAAGAGTGAAGCACCTGGCTAATCTTTGATGAACATTTCACCGACCCGGTAGTGGGGTCGATAGCGGCGATAGAAACCGTCGATCACTCGGTACGTCCTATCGATTGGACGCTGCCGGGGCTTGTCTCTAACGTGGCCGCGAAGCCAATCCTGGAGCAAAGGCCATGAGCGTTAAACCGGACGCGGTGTTCGTACCGCTGAACATCGCGGTGCTGACCGTCAGCGACACCCGTACCTACGACACCGATACCTCTGGCGAGCTGCTGGCCAGCCGCGCCGTCGGTGTGGGCCACCGCCTGGTGGCGCGGGAGCTGCTCAAGGACGACCTGTACAAGATCCGCGCCCAGGTCGCCACCTGGATCGCCGACGACCAAGTGCAGGTGGTGCTGATCACCGGCGGTACCGGCTTCACCGGGCGCGACAGCACGCCGGAGGCGGTCGACTGCCTGCTGGACAAGCGCATCGACGGGTTTGGCGAGCTGTTCCGCGCCCTGTCGATCCTCGATATCGGCACCTCGACCGTGCAGAGCCGGGCCCTGGCCGGCATGGCCAACGGCACCCTGGTGTGCTGCCTGCCGGGCTCGACCGGCGCCTGCCGCACGGCCTGGGAAGGCATCCTGGCCGAGCAGCTGGATGCGCGGCACCGGCCGTGCAACTTTGTCGCGCACCTGAAGCCAATCGGGGCCTGCGAAAGCCGAGGCTAGTACTTTCCTGTACCGACTATTCAGCTCAGCACATGATCCACCGGCACCAACGCCGGTGGCAGCGGCTCATGCCCCAGCGCCGCCAGCACATCGCGCTCGACGGTGCGCACCAGCGCATCGGTCGGCAGATCGTTCTCGTCCCGGCCGAACGGATCCTCCAGCTCGTTGCCGATCGCATCCAGGCCAAAGAACGTGTAACTGACGATGGTGGTGAACAGCGGTGCCAGCCAGCCCAGCGGTTCTGCCAGGGCGAACGGCAGCAGCAGGCAGAAGATGTAGATGGTGCGGTGCAGCAGCAGGGTGTAGGGAAACGGCAGCGGCGTGCCCTTGATCCGCTCGCAGGTGGCCTGCACGTCCGACAGACCGGCCAGGCGCTGCTCCAGGAGGGTGTAGCGGAATTCGCTGATCGTGCCGTCCTTCGCCAACCGTGAGCATTGGGCACCGATATCGCGCAGGATGCCATCGCACACGTTGTGCGCGGTGATCGGCGCGTCCTCGGCCAGCCAGGTGCGTGCCAGGGGCAGTTCGTCTTCGTTGCGCAGCCGGGCATTCAGGGCATGGGCGAAGCCGCACAGGCCACGCAGCATCTGCGTGCGCAACTGCTGATCCTCGATCGCCACGCTTTCGCGCACGAACGAGCGCGCTTCGATGATCATCCGCCCCCAGGCCTTGCGACCCTCCCACCAGCGGTCGTAGCAGGCGTTGTTGCGAAAACTCATGAAGATCGACAGCGACAGCCCCAGCAGGGTGAAGGGCGTGGCGCTGACCGGGTAGAACAGCGCCGGGTAGTGCCGCTCGATCAGCACGATCAGCGCCGCCAGCAAGGTCACCGCCAGGCAGCGCAAGGCGATGCGCTGGACGATCGAGCCCTTGAGGGTGAACAGCACGCGCAGCATGTCGGGGCGTGAGTGGACGATCAAGACGGTTCCAGAGGCGGCCGATCAGCCGCCGGTCATGTTCATGAAGCGCAGGATCTGCACCTCGCCGCCCACTTCGAAGTGGTGGCGGTAGGGCTTGAGCTGCATGGCGTCGCGCAGGGTCTTTTCCAGGCGGGCGCTGTCGCCGGGGTGCTGGCGCAGGACCTGCTTGAGGTCCACCGAGTGCTCGTTGCCCAGGCACAACAGCAGGCGGCCTTCGACGGTCAGGCGCACGCGGTTGCAGGTGGCGCAGAAGTTGTGGCTGTGCGGCGAGATGAAGCCGACCCGGGTATCGGGCGCTTCGGCCAGGCGCCAGTAGCGCGCCGGGCCCTGGGAGGATTCGGCTGACTCGACCAGGGTGAAGTGCTCGGCCAGGCGGGCGCGCACGTCGTCGCTGGAGCAGAAGGACTCGCCGCGCTCGTGCTCGCTGATGACGCCCAGGGGCATTTCTTCGATGAAGGAGATGTCCAGCTCGCGGTCGATGGCGAAGCGCACCAGGTCGACGATTTCGTGGTCGTTGCGGCCCTTGAGCACCACCGCGTTGAGCTTGGTACGGCGAAAGCCCGCAGCGCGCGCGGCATCGATCCCCGCGATCACCTGCTTGAGGTCGCCGGTACGGGTCAGGGCGCGAAAACGCTCGGGGTCAAGGCTGTCGAGGCTGATGTTCAGGCGCGAGACGCCGGCATCGAACAGCGGCTGGGCCAGGCGGCCGAGCTGCGAGCCATTGCTGGTCAGGCACAGTTCGCGCAGGCCGGGCAGGGCGGCGATACGCTCGCACAGCCCGACGATGCCCTGGCGCACCAGGGGCTCGCCACCGGTCAGGCGGATCTTGCGGGTGCCCAGGGCGACGAAGCGCTCGGCGACCAGGTACAGCTCCTCGAGGCTGAGAATCTGCTGGCGCGGCAGGAACTGCATGTCTTCGGCCATGCAATAGACGCAGCGAAAATCGCAGCGGTCGGTGACCGACATCCGCAGGTAATCGACTTTGCGGTTGAAACCGTCGATCAGGGCCTGGGGGTTCTTTTCCACGTTCGCGCTCGACCTGTGCAGTGGCTGGGGGCGGCGAAAGGCCGCAGACAAGGTTCAAGCTATAACCTGCGCCCAGTGACGTCAAATTGCTTTCCCCGACCGTTCGATCAGTCTCCTCTATCACGGCTGCAAGCCACGGAGCTCAAGGGCTCTGTCGGGTGATCGAGACGGTTTATCACGCTGTCATTTATTTCGATTGGACGCACTGGGAGCGGCTTCTTAGGCTGAAAAAAACACCGTGCGGAGAAGCGCAGCATGAGCCAGGACGAACACATCAGGGACTACAAGGGGCCGGCCGCCGGCTGGGGCGCGCTCAAGAGCGTGACCAAGAGCTGGCTGGGCAGCGAGAACGCCTTCAAGAACCTGCGGGCCATGCTCAAGACCAACCAGAACGGCGGTTTCGACTGCCCGGGCTGTGCCTGGGGCGAGTCGCCGGAAAGCGACATGGTCAAGTTCTGCGAGAACGGCGCCAAGGCAGTCAACTGGGAGGCCACCGGCCGCTCGGTGGATCCGGCGTTCTTCGCCCGCTACAGCGTCAGCGCTCTGCTCGAGCAGACCGACTACTGGCTCGAATACCAGGGCCGCATCACCCACCCGATGCGTTACGACGCAGCCACCGACCATTACGTCGAAACCAGCTGGGACGAGGCGTTCGCCCTGATCGCCCGGCACCTAAACGGCCTCGAGTCGCCGGACCAGGCCGAGTTCTACACCTCGGGCCGGGCCAGCAACGAGGCGGCGTTCCTCTACCAGTTGTTCGTGCGCGCCTATGGCACCAACAACTTCCCCGACTGCTCGAACATGTGCCACGAGGCCAGTGGCGTCGGCATGGCCGAAACCCTCGGCGTGGGCAAGGGCACTGTGGTGTTCCATGACCTGGAGCTGGCCGATGCGATCTTCGTCATCGGCCAGAACCCTGGCACCAACCACCCGCGCATGCTCGAACCACTGCGCGAGGCGGTCAAGCGCGGCGCCCAGGTGGTCTGCTTCAACCCGCTCAAGGAGCGGGGCCTGGAGCGCTTCCAGCACCCGCAGCACCCGTTCGAGATGCTCAGCAACGGCTCCGAGCCGACCAACACTGCCTACTTCCGCCCGGCCCTGGGCGGCGACATGGCGGCCATGCGCGGGATCGCCAAGTTCCTCCTGCAGTGGGAGCGCGAGGCACAGCTCAATGATGAGCCGCCGGTGTTCGACCATGCCTTCATCGCCGAGCATACCAGTGGCGTTGAGGCCTACCTGACCGTGGTGGACGCCACGCCCTGGGAGCATATCGTCGAGCAGTCGGGCCTGAGCAAGGCCGAGATCGAGCTGGCCGCGCGCATGTACCGCAAGGCCGAGCGGGTGATCATGTGCTGGGCCATGGGCGTGACCCAACACCGCCACTCGGTGCCTACCGTGCAGGAGATCGTCAACCTGCAGCTGCTGCGCGGCAACGTTGGCAAGCCCGGCGCCGGCCTGTCGCCGGTGCGCGGCCACAGCAACGTGCAGGGCGACCGCACCATGGGCATCGACGAGAAACCCAAGGCGGCGCTGCTCGATGCCATCGAGAAGCGCTTCCAGTTCACGGTGCCGCGCGAACATGGTCATAACGCCGTGCTGGCGATCCAGGCCATGGAAGAGGGGCGGGCCAAGGTGTTCGTCGCCCTGGGCGGCAACTTCGCCCAGGCGACTCCGGACACCCCGCGTACCCACGCGGCACTGCGCAACTGCGAACTGACCGTGCAGATTTCAACCAAGCTCAACCGCTCGCACCTGGTCACTGGGCGCGATGCGTTGATCCTGCCATGCCTGGGCCGCACCGAGATCGACATCCAGGCCGAAGGGCCGCAGGGCGTCACCGTGGAAGACACCTTCAGCATGGTGCACATCTCCCATGGCCAGCTGAAACCGCGCTCGCCGTTGCTGCGCTCGGAGCCGGCCATCGTCGCCGGCATGGCCAAGGCCACCCTGGGCAACAAGCCGATCGACTGGGACTATGCGATTGCCGACTACGGCCGCATCCGCGGCATGATCGCCGATGTCATCCCGGGCTTCAGCGAGTTCAACGAGCGCCTGCAGCATCCTGGTGGCTTCCACCTGGGCAACAACGCCGCCGAGCGCAACTTCCGCACGGCCACCGGCAAGGCGTGCTTCACCCCCAGCCCGCTGCCGGAGCAACTGGTCAACGCCCAGGTGCTGGCCCGTGGCGACAAGCCCGACCTGATCCTGCAGACCCTGCGTTCCCACGACCAGTACAACACCACGCTGTACGGGCTGGACGACCGCTACCGTGGCGTGTTCGGCCTGCGCGAGGTGGTCTTCGTCAATGAAGCGGACATCCGTCGGCTGGGCTTCGAGCCAGGCGAGGAGGTGGACCTGGTGTCGCTCTGGGAGGATGGCCGCGAGCGGCGGGTCTCGGGGTTCCGCCTGGTGGCCTATGACGTGCCGCAAGGCCAGGCGGCGGCCTACTATCCGGAGACCAACCCATTGGTGCCGCTGGAGAGCTATGGCGAGGGGACCTACACACCGACCTCGAAGTTCGTGGCGATCAAGCTGGAGAAGGCCAAACCTGGTAACCGGATCGAGGCGATCACCACGGCAGTGTAGGAGCGGCCTTGTGCCGCGAAAGGGCTGCGCAGCAGCCCCGACGATCTTGCATGATGCCGAAAACCCGGGGGCGCTACGCGCCCCTTTCGCGGCACAAGGCCGCTCCTACAGAAGAGGGGCGTGCTGTTGCACTTTCAGCGCCCCACCGGATACGCCGTGGTGTACTTCATCTGCTCCATCGCAAAGCTCGAGGTGATGTTCGACAGCCCGTCGGTGCTGGTGATCAGCTTCTTGTAGAAGCGGTCGTAGGCGGCGATGTCGCCCACCACCACCCGCAGCATGTAGTCCCAGTCACCGGACATGCGGTACACCTCCATCACCTCCTCGAACGCCGTCACCGTGGCGGCGAACTGCGCCAGCCAGGCGCTGTCGTGGCGTTGGGTCTTGAGCTGGACGAACACCGTCAGGCCCAGGCCCAGGCGCTCGGGGTCGAGCAGGGCGACGCGGCCGCGGATGTAGCCTTCCTCTTCCAGGCGCTTGACCCGCTTCCAGCACGGCGTGGTGGACAGGTTGACCGCCTCGGCCAGGTCCTTGAGGGACAACGACGCGTCGCGCTGAAGCAGGGTGAGGATGTGCTGGTCGAAACTGTCCATGGTGTCGTCTGGTGGGGTGGAGGAAAGTTTTCCAAGATTAGCCGCATGCTGAGAACGTTGAAACCCTTTCAGGCGCTTCGTCGACAGCAACGTTCTGTTGGCGCCTGGGCCCGGCGGATATGAGATAGTGGCGGTTTTCCATCCTCAGTCAATGGACCCGACCATGTCCGACAAACCGCGCAATTTCGCCACCCGCACCATCCACGCTGGTGAGCAGTCCAGCGTCGCCGACAACGCCATCTTCCCGGCCATCGTCACTTCCAGCTCGTTCATCAAGCGCGGCCTGGACGACAACCCCGAATACGCCTACAGCCGGGTCAGCAACCCGACCCGGCACGCCTACGAGACCTGCGTGGCCGCGCTGGAGGAGGGCGTCGGCGCGGTCGCCTGCGCCTCGGGCGTCAGTGCCACCGCCACGGTGCTCGAGCTGCTGTCCAAGGACGCCCATGTGGTGGTGATGAACGGTGTCTACGGCGGCACCTTCCGCCTGCTGGAAGACTACCGTGGACGCACCTCAGGCCTGACCACCACCTATGTCGACCTCAACGACGTCGAGGCCGTGGCCGCGGCGATCCGCCCGGACACGCAACTGATCTGGATCGAGTCCCCGACCAACCCGCTGCTGCACCTGGTGGACATCAAGGCGGTCTGTGACCTGGCCCGCGCCCGTGGGGTGATGACCTGCATCGACAACACCTTCTGCTCGCCCTGGAACCAGCAGCCGATTAGCCTCGGCGTGGATCTGGTGATGCATTCGGCGAGCAAGTACATCGGCGGCCACTCCGACCTGACCGGCGGCGTGGTGGTGGCGGCCAATCACGAGCTGCTGGGGCGCTTGCGCAAGATCAGCATGGCGGTCGGCGCGATCCAGGGGCCGTTCGACTGCTACCTGGCGCTGCGCGGGCTGAAGACCCTCGACGTGCGCATGGAACGCCAGAGCGCCAACGCGCTGCGCGTGGCGCAGTTCCTCGAACAGCATCCGCAGGTCGAGCAGGTCTACTACCCGGGGCTGGAAAGCCATCCGCAGCATGAGCTGAGCAAGCGCCAGATGCGTACCGGCGGCGCGGTGGTGGCGCTGCGCATCAAGGGGGATCGGGCCGCGGTCAACCGTCTGGTCGAGGCGCTGTCGATCTTCGTCCTGGCTGACTCGCTGGGCGGGGTGGAGAGCATGATCAACCACTCCTGGAGCATGTCGCACAACTCCCTGAGCCCGGAGCAGAAGGGCGTGATGGGGATCAGCGAGAACCTGGTGCGGTTGTCGATCGGGATCGAGGACTACCGGGATCTGGTCGAGGACCTGGATGCGGCGTTGAAGGCGTCCGCGTAACGGTCGCCGACGCCATCGCGGGTTTGCCCCGCGATGGCGTCAGTGAGGGGAATCAGGATTTGGGCGGATGGACGATCCGTTCGATCTTGTCCTTGAGCAGCAGGCGTTCCCTGCGCAGCAGGTTGACGGTGTCGTCGTTGGTGGCGTTGCCTTCGGCGGTCACCACTTCCTTGTCCTTGGCGTTGTATTCCTTGTGCAGCTTGTGCAGGTCCTGATTCTTGTCGATGAGGGCCTGGAACTGGTCGGCGGTCACGTGCAGGTCTGCGAGCAAATCATGCGGAACTGGCATTTCTTCACCTCTCTCAGGGTTGGTAAGCGAGCCTGAACCAAGAGGATAGTCGCCTTTGCCGCATTGCGGGACTGGGTTAGGCTGTCACCCATCCCTGCGTAACCGGAACCTGTGCCATGCCTCATCTGAACCTGGAATACAGCGACAACCTGCGCGAGCTCAACGTCGACGTGCTGCTGCTGCGCCTGAACCACGCCCTGGTCGGCAGCGGTCAGTTCGCCGAAGAGCTGGATATCAAGAGCCGTGCCCAGGCCTTCGCCCAGTACCGGGTCGGTACCGCGCCGGGCGAACGGGCCTTCGCCCATGTACGCCTGGCGATCCTCAGCGGGCGCACACCGCAAGTGAAGCAGCAGTTGTCCAACAGCCTGCTCGAGGTACTGCGCGAGGCGATCCCCAGCCAAACCGGCCTGGACATCCAACTGTGCGTGGAGGTCCTGGACATCGATCGCGAGCCGTACGCCAAACTTCGCCTGCCTGGCTGAATGACAGCTGAATGAAAGTTGTTTAATCGATGAAAGACGTCGACAGACCAATTGTTGGCGTCTTTTTCACAAAAAATTGATGCTAGGCTTTCTAGAGTTCGGCCAACTTCCCAACCTGCCCGTCCGGGCGCGTTGGCCGCTGATGAACTCTTGTTGCGAACGCCATGCTGAAACTCAAATCCCTGCGGACCGAATGGGTCACGTTGCTGGCCAGCCTGTACCTGTTGATTGGCTTCAATACCTTGCTTTGGCAACACCTGGAGTCCATCGTGCCACCGGGCATGGTGGGGCTGTGGCTGAGCCTGGCGTTCGCCGTGCTGATGCTGTTCGCTTTCAATCTCATACTTACCTTGCTAGCGTTTCGTTATGTACTGAAACCGGTATTGATCGTGTTGTTCCTCAGTGGCGCAAGTGTCGCTTACTTCATGAATCAATATGGCGTGCTTATTGATGCCGGCATGTTCCGCAATGTCGCCGAAACCAATGCGGCAGAAGTACGCGACCTGCTCTCGCTGAAGTTTGCCCTGTATATCCTGCTGCTCGGTGTGTTGCCTTCGCTGCTGGTGTGGAAGGCCAGGATCGACTATCGCCCCTGGCACCGCGAACTGCTGGGCAAGCTGGTGGTGAGTGGGGCCTGCGTCGCGGCCCTGGGTTCGGTGGCGCTGGTCAACTACCAGGGGTTGGCGTCGCTGTTTCGCAATCACCATGAACTGCGCCTGATGCTTACGCCGAGTAATATCGTCGGGGCCTCCATCGGTTATGTCAGTGAGCAGGTGGGCAGCGCCACCCGGCCGTTCCAGCGCTATGGCGAAGATGCCCGTCGCGATGGCGCCTGGCAGCAGCATGCGCGCAAGTCTTTGACCGTGCTGGTGGTCGGCGAGAGTGCCCGGGCGGACAACTTCGGCCTGCTCGGCTATGCCCGCGACACCACGCCACGGCTGGCCAAGGAGCAGGGTCTGCTGAGCTTCACCGACGTCCACTCCTGCGGCACCGAGACCGCCGTGTCGGTGCCCTGCATGTTCTCCGGCATGCCGCGCAAGGACTATGACGCCCGCGTGGCCAAGAACCGCGAGGGCCTGCTCGACATCCTCCAGCGCGCGGGGCTGGCGGTGCAGTGGCGTGACAACCAGTCCGGTTGCAAGGGCACCTGCGACCGGGTGCAGTTCATCGATGTGAGCAACCTCAAGGACCCGGCGCTGTGCGCCAGTGGCGAATGCCATGACGAGATCCTGCTGCAGGGGCTGGCCGAGTTGCTGGACAACCTCGACCAGGACACTGTGCTGGTGCTGCACCAGATGGGCAGCCATGGCCCCGAATACTTCAAGCGCTACCCTGCGGGCACCGAACCCTTCACCCCGGTGTGCCGCAGCAACGCCCTGAACCAGTGCAGCCAGCAGGAGATCGTCAACGGCTACGACAACACCCTGGCCTACACCGACAAGGTGCTGGCCACCCTGATCGACACCTTGCGCAGCCGACAGGACAAGGTCGACACCGCGATGATCTATCTTTCAGACCATGGCGAGTCGCTGGGCGAGTACAACCTGTTCCTGCACGGCACGCCCTACATGATCGCGCCGGACCAGCAGAAGCATGTGCCGCTGTTGGCCTGGTTTTCCGACAGCTACCGCCAGGACTTCGGCCTGGACACCGAATGCCTGGGCCAGCTGCGCGATGCGCCGTTGTCCCAGGACAACCTGTTCCACTCGATGCTCGGCCTGCTGCAGGTACGCACCGAGGTCTACCAGCGATCGCTGGACATGTTCGCCAGCTGCCGGCCGTGGCTGGCGGCCAAACGCTGAGCGGTCGACCGCCCGGCACCATGGATGGCGCGAGGTTTCACCCCCAGGGGCCGCGCCGTATATACTGCGCGCCAATGTTAGTGGGAGAGCCTCGTGGCCATCGAAATACACTGGATCCGTGACGACCAGACCCTGGCCGAACACTGCCGAAGCTGGCGCGAACAGCCCTTCGTGGCCCTCGACACCGAATTCATGCGGGTCGATACCTTCTACCCCAAGGCCGGCCTGATCCAGATCGGCGTCGGCCAGTGCGCCTACCTCATCGACCCCCTGCTGATCCGCGACTGGCAGCCGCTGGCCGGACTGCTCGACGACAGTGGCGTGGTCAAGGTGCTGCATGCCTGCAGCGAAGACCTGGAAGTGCTGCTGCGCCTTACCGGCAAGCTGCCCCAGCCGCTGTTCGACACCCAGTTGGCCGCCGGCTACCTGAACATCGGTTTCTCCATGGGCTATTCGCGCCTGGTGCAAGAGGTGCTGGGGCTCGAGCTGCCCAAGGGCGAGACCCGCTCCGACTGGCTGCAGCGCCCGCTGTCGGACACCCAGGTGAGCTACGCCGCCGAGGACGCCGTGCACCTGGCCGAAGTGTTCGACGCCCTGCGCCCGCGCCTGTCGGATGACAAGTACGCCTGGGTGCTGGAAGACGGCGCCGAGCTGGTCGCCGCGCTGCGCCGCGAAGTCGAGCCCGAAACCCTGTACCGCGACGTCAAGCTGGCCTGGAAGCTCGGTCGCCAGCAACTGGCCGTGCTGCGCGAACTGTGCGCCTGGCGCGAGCGCGAGGCTCGCAGCCGTGACGTGCCGCGCAACCGCATCCTCAAGGAGCATTCGCTGTGGCCCATGGCCAGGAGCCAGCCGGACAGCCCGTCGGCGCTGGCGAAAATCGACGAGATGCACCCGCGTACCATCCGCCAGGACGGTGAGCAACTGATCCAGCTGATCAAGCGCGCCGCCA
Organism: Pseudomonas carassii; assembly: GCF_036324045.1. Taxonomy (NCBI): domain Bacteria; kingdom Pseudomonadati; phylum Pseudomonadota; class Gammaproteobacteria; order Pseudomonadales; family Pseudomonadaceae; genus Pseudomonas; species Pseudomonas carassii. Next base: position 49,738 of record NZ_JAZDCT010000021.1, read on the forward strand.
GCCAGCCCCAGGAGCAGTGGCCCGAGCCGCTGCCCGAGCCGCTGCCGATCGAAGCCGCCGGCATCCTCAAGCGCCTGCGTGCCATCGGCCAGGCCGAGGGCGAGCGGCTGGGCATCGCCCCGGAACTGATGCTGCGCAAGAAAGCCCTCGAAGCCCTGCTCAAGAGCGGCTACCCCGACGGCCCCTATCAACTGCCCGATGCGCTGCGCGGCTGGCGTCGCGAGCGCATGGGCCAGGCCCTGCTGGACGACCTGGCGGGCGCCGGAGATTCCCGATGAAACGTATCTGCTCGATCTACAAGAGCCCACGCAAGAACGAAATGTACCTCTACGTGCTCAAGGCCGAGGGCCTGGAGCGTGTGCCGGAGGCGCTGCTGCCATTCTTCGGCAAGCCGGTGCATGCTTTCGACCTGGTGCTTACGCCTGAGCGCACACTGGCCCGCGAGGACATCGCCAAGGTGCTGGAGAACCTCGACAAGCAGGGTTACCACCTGCAGATGCCGCCTCCGGAAGACGACTACATCGAGCACCTGCCCGAAGAACTGCTGCGCCGCAACGACCCGGCCTGATCCAGGCGCGGTTCCCTTTCTACCTGCGGCCCGCCTGGCGGGCTGCTTCCGTTGTTTGCCAAGGTTGTGTGTCACATGCGCGTTCTGATCGCTGAACAGGATCATGCCAACTATGCTCGCCTGCTGGGCGAGGCGGCGCCGGACCTGGAGGTCCTGACCAGCGGCGACTCCGCCGAACTGGCACGCCTGGCCCCCGACTGCCCGGTGTGGCTGGGCCAGCCGGACCTGCTGGCCAGTCTGTTGCGCCAGGGCCACAAGCCTCGCTGGATGCAGTCGACCTGGGCCGGGATCACCCCGTTGCTGGCCGACGGCCTGCCACGCGACTACCGCCTGACCCGGGCGGTGGGCATCTTCGGCCAGGTGATGGCCGAGTACATGCTGACCTACATGCTCGGCCATGAGCGCGATGTGCTGTCGCGCCTGGTCAGCCAGGTCGAGCGGCGCTGGGATGATCGCCCAGGTCGGAGCCTGGAAGGACGGCGGGTGCTGATCGTCGGTACCGGCGATATCGGCCAGCGGGTGGCCGAGTTCCTCGCGCCGTTCGGCGTCATCCTCCAGGGCGTGGCCAGCAGTGCTCGCGAGCAGGCGCCCTTCGTCGAAGTGGCGGGCCTCGACCAGCTGCCGCGCCTGGTCGGCCAGGCCGACTACGTGCTCAACCTGCTGCCCGATACCCCGGCCACCCACGACCTGTACGATGCGGCGCTGTTCAAGTGCTTCCGGCCCAGCGCCTTGTTCATCAATGCTGGACGCGGCGTGGCGGTGGTCGATGCCGATCTGGTCGAGGCGCTCAAGCAGGGCCATCTGGCTGGCGCGGTGATCGATGTCTGCCGCCAGGAACCGTTGCCCCAGCGACATCCGTTCTGGACCGCCTGGGGACTGCTGCTGACCGGGCACAGCTCGGCGCCGACCTCGCCGGCGGCGATGGTGCGGTTGTTTGTCGAGAATGCACGGGCGTATGCGGCGGAGCAGGCATTGCGGGGCGAGGTGGATTTCGCGAGGGGTTACTGAGAGAGGTTTGCCTGATGCGACCTCATCGCGGGGCAAGCCCGCTCCCACGGGCACCTGCCCCGCGATGAGGCGATCACGACCTTAGAGGCTGAACTCACCCTCGGCCGCCAGCTCGCTCAGCGGCCGGCGCGGGCTCGGCACTTCGCGGGCCTGCAGGCCTTCGGCCAGGGTAGCCTTGTCGCCCAGCTTGCCGATCGCCACCATCGCATGCAGCGCGTAGCCCTCGGGGATCTTCAGCTCGCTGCGCGCCAGGTCCTGGTCGAAGCCGGCCATGCCGTGGCTGTGCCAGCCGCTGATGCTCGCCTGCAGCGCCAGGTGGCCCCAGGCGGAACCGGTGTCGAAGGTGTGCCACAGCGCAGGTTTCTCCTCATCGGAGCCGGGCGCTGCGAAGGTGGTCTTGGAGATGACCAGCACCAGCGCCGAAGCGTGCTGCGCCCAGCTGCGGTTGAACTCGTTGAGGATACCCAGGTAGCGCTCCCAGCTCGGCGTGTCGCGACGGGCGTAGAGGAAGCGCCATGGCTGCGAGTTGTAGGCCGATGGCGCCCAGCGTGCGGCCTCGAGGAAGCTCAGCAGGGTTTCCTGGCTGATCGGCTCGGCGGTGAAGGCGCGGGGCGACCAGCGATTGATGAACTGCTCGTTGATGGCATAGTCGGCGATGCGTGGGGTGGCGCTCATGGGTGCTCCTGCAAGGGCGGGGGAAAATACCGCACGCTACTGCGTCCGGTGAGCACTGACAAGCGGTCTGGCGTTGCCGCCGGACTGCCTCTAGACTGGCGCCGCCGCGCGCCGCGGCTTGACGTTGACTGCAGGAAACCGTGTGATGATCGCCGATACCGCGCCCTTCTGGCGGCGCAAGACCCTCGACCAGCTCGATGACCAGGAGTGGGAGTCGCTCTGCGACGGCTGCGGCCTTTGTTGCCTGCAGAAACTCGAGGACGAGGAAGACAACAGCGTCTATTACACGAGCATCGCCTGCAAGCTGCTGGACCTGCAGACCTGCCAGTGCAGCGACTACCCCAATCGTTTCGAGCATGTCCCTGACTGCATCCAGCTTACCCCCGGCAAGGCCGACCAGTTCAAGTGGCTGCCGCCCACCTGTGGCTATCGCCTGGTCAGCGAAGGGCAGGACCTGCCGGCCTGGCACCACCTGGTCAGCGGTGATCGCCAGCAGGTGCACGAGCAGCGCATTTCCCGGTCGGGGCGCATGCTCAGCGAGAACGACGTGGATGAAGACGACTGGGAAGACCATCTGATCTTCCGCGCAGGTTGAGTGTCCGGGGAACAAGGAGCTTTTTATGCGTCGCCCGTTGTTGCTGATTGTCGGCCTGCTGGCCAGTTCGCAGGTCCTGGCGAAGAAAGTCGACCTCGATTACCAGGTGCGCATGCTGCCGCAGAGCGGCCAGGCCGAGGTGCGCCTGACCCTGGCCGACGGCAGCGCGGTGCGCAGCCTGGACTTCGACCTGGGCAAGCCCGGTGCCTACAGCGACTTTCTCGCCGATGGCCAGTGGCAGGTGCAGAACGGGCGTGGCGTCTGGCACCCGGCGGCGGGCAAGACCAGCCTCAGCTACCGCGTGCTGCTCGACCAGCAACCCCGCGGCGGCGCCCATGAGGCGCGTATCACACCGCACTGGGCGCTGTTTCGTGGCGACCAGCTGGTGCCGCCGGCGCGTCTCGACCAGCAGGATGGCACCGAACTGGTCTCGCGGCTGACCTTCGACCTGCCGACGGGCTGGAAAAGCGTCGAAACCGCCTGGCCACGCATCGGCCGGCAGAAATTTCGCATCGACGATGTGTCGCGGCTGTTCGACCGGCCTACCGGCTGGATGCTCGCCGGCAACCTGGGTAGCCGTCGGGCACGCCTGGGCGATACCGAGGTGACCGTGGCCGCACCGCAAGGCCAGGGCATGCGGCGCATGGACACGCTGACCCTGTTGACCTTCGTCTGGCCGCAGTTGCAGGCGGTGTTCCCGCGCAACCCACCGAAGCTGTTGCTGGTCGGCGCCCGTGACGAGATGTGGCGGGGCGTGCTGGCCGGCAACAACTCGCTGTACCTGCACAGCACGCGCCCGCTGGTCAGCGAGAACGGCACCAGCCCGGTGCTGCGCGAGCTGGTGCAGCTGTTCGCCCAGATCAATGACCGCGACGGCAGCGATTGGCTGGGCGAAAGCCTGGCCGACTATTACGCCACCGAGCTGCTGCGCCGCGCTGGCGGCATGAGCGATGACCGCTACGAGGCGCTGCAGGCCCGGCAACACAAGCTGGCGGCCAAGGTGACCCACCTCAAGGGCGACAAGGCCGATGCCGCGCAGGTGGCCCGTGGCGTGCTGCTGCTCCAGGCGCTGGATCGCGAGATTCGCCTGCACCACCACGACAAGCGCTCGCTGGACGACGTCGCCCGCGCGCTGATGCGCCTGTCGAGCGTCAGCACCGAGGAGTTCGTGCAGATCAGCGAGAACGTGCTTGGGCGCCAGTCCGAGGTTTTGCAGAGCAAGGTGTTGCGCTGACTTGCACGTTCCCCTGTAGGAGCGGCCTTGTGCCGCGAAAGGGCTGCAAAGCGGCCCCGGCGATCTTTGCATCAACGCTGAAACCGTGGGGCTGCTTTGCAGCCCTTTCGCGGCACAAGGCCGCTCCTACAGGGATTGCGCAAGGCGTGATGGCTACTTGAACTTCGGCCCCGAGCGGGTATTCAAGCCTTTGGCCATGCGGTCGTACAGCACCACATTCACCGTCGCCGCCAGGTTCATGCAGCCCTCTGTCGGGATGTAGATCGTCTCTTCGCACCAGCCCCGCACGTCTTCGCTCAACGAGCCATCCTCAGGCCCGAAGATGTAGATCGCCCGGTCCGGGTGGGTGTACTCAGGCAATGGCCGTGCGCCTTCCACCAGCTCCACGGCCACCGGGGTGCAGCCCAGCGGAATGATGCGCTGCAGGTCGTCGATGCCGATCAGCGGGATGTCGTAGTGCACGCGCTTGGTGTCGGTGACGAAGTCGCGGGCGCGCTCATAGCGCTTGCCGGTGTAGAACACCGAGTTGACGCCATAGCAGCCCGCGGCGCGCATCACCGAGCCTACGTTTTCCGCGGATTTGGGGTTGAACAGGCCGATGCAGCTGTACCGTTTGTTCGCCACGTGTCGGGGCCCTTCGCAAAAAAAGAGCGCGATTATACGGGCTTGCCGGCACGCCGGGGGCGCGAATCGACGTTCAGTCCTTCTTCATCAGCGCGGCCAGGCCGGCAAACGGGTTGTGGGTGGCCACGGCGACTTTCGGCGTGCTCAGCGAACCTTCGCTGAAATACTGCTGGTCGGTGTAGCGGGCGTGCTCGTTGTCGTGGCAGTACAGGCACAGCAACTCCCAGTTGGAGCCGTCCTGGGGGTTGTTGTCGTGGTTGTGGTCGCGGTGGTGCACGGTCAGTTCCGACAGGCGCTTGCCGGAGAACTCGCGGGTGCAACGGCCGCAGACGTGGGGATACATCTTCAGCGCCTTGTCGCGGTAGCCCATTTCCTTGTCGCGCTTGGCGTCGGCGAGGATGCGGTCGAGGCGGGCGGTGGCGTCGGAGGTGGAACTCATGGTGTTACCTTTTTTCTGATCAGGGCAATGACGGTTATGCCTTTGAGTCTAGCGCGCCTGTGGGGCGGGCGGACAGGCAAAATCGCGCCGTTGGGCGTAGCCTGTAGGAAGGTTTCTGACAGGAGGCTGCCGATGTTGCATGCGATCCTCGCCGCGCTGTTGCTTGGCGCAGTATCCACGGCCGACGCCGCGGGCCAGCAGCGGCCGCTCACGACGGTTCCCGGCGCGCCCGGGACCGCGACGCCGACACCTTACCCGCAGATCACTCCGAGCACGCCGCCCAAGGCCGGCGCCAACCGACCGGGTGCGCCGCTGTTGCCGCCGATGCCGCTGCCGGGGCCACCCAAGGACCAGCCGTTGCCCGGGCTGAGCCAGGACCCGCCGAAACCGCCTGACAAGGGTCGCTAGACCTGCTGCGCCAGGCGCTGGCCATCCTGCATGCGCAGGCGCCTGGACAAGGCCACGGCGAGGGCGCGGATGATCCGGGCGGCGATGCGCGGCGCTTCGTTGAGCATCTTTTCCAGCGCGTCCTTGCCCAGGGTCAGCAGCTGGCAGTCGCTGGCGGCCACGCAGGTGGCCGAGCGGCGTTCGCCGTCGAGCACGGCCATCTCGCCGAAGGCCCGGCCCTTGCGCAGGGTGGCGATCTCCACCTGGGCGCCGTTGCCGTCGGTCTTGCGCACCGAGACCACGCCACGGTGGAGGATGCACATGAAGGTGCCGGCGTCGCCTTCGCTGAACAGGGTCTGGCCCTGGGCGACGGCGGTGAGGCTGAAGTAGCCGGCGGCGGCGAGGAAGTCACCGGGTTGCAGGGTGTCGAACAGGCCGCAGTCCATGAGCATGTCGCGGATCTCGGCGTTCAGGTGCTGGGTGTCGGGCATGTGTTGTTGTTCTCACCGGGCGCTGTCCTGGGATTGTCGGGGGCCGCTGCGCAGCCCTTTCGCGACACGAGGCCGCTCCCACACGGATAGCGCGGAGCCTGTGGGAGCGGCCTTGTGTCGCGAAACGAGGGCAAAGCCCTCGCCGTTGCGAACCCTATGACAACGAAAATCGCGTTTTACGCCACGCCCAGCTCATTGAAGACGAACGCATACTCCAGCGCCACATCGCGCAGCCCCTGGTAGCGCCCGCTCATGCCGCCGTGGCCCGCGCCCATCTCGGTCTTGAGCAGCAGCAGGTTGTCGTCGGTCTTGCGCGTGCGCAGGCGCGCCACCCACTTGGCCGCCTCCCAGTACTGCACGCGGCTGTCGTTGTAGCCGGCGACCACCAGCAGCGCCGGGTAGGCCTGCGCCTTGACGTTCTCGTAAGGGGCGTAGGCCTTGATCCGCTCATACACCTCGGGCTCCTCGGGGTTGCCCCATTCGTCGTACTCGGTGACGGTCAGCGGCAACTCGGGGTCGAGCATGGTGTTGAGCACATCGACGAACGGCACTTCGGCGATGGCGCAACGGAACAGCTCGGGGCGCAGGTTGAGCACCGCGCCCATCAGCAGGCCACCGGCACTGCCGCCGCTGATCGCCAGGCGTTCGCGGGTGGTCACGCCTTCGGCGATCAGGTGTTCGGCGCAGGCGATGAAGTCGTCGAAGCTGTTGTGCTTGTGCTCCTGCTTGCCGGCCCGGTACCAGGCCTCGCCCAGCTCGCCGCCGCCGCGCACATGGGCGATGGCGAAGGCCACGCCGCGCTCCAGCAGGCTCAGGCGGGCGTGGGAGAACCAGGGGTCGAGGCTCTCGCCGTAGGCGCCATAGCCGTAGAGGTAGAGTGGCACGCACTTGCCCTCGTCGACGCGGCGGCGCACCAGGCTGATCGGTACCCGCGTGCCATCCTTGGCCACTGCCCACAGGCGCTGGCTGACGTAGTCGTCGGCGTCGAAGGCGCCGAGCACCGGGGTCTGCTTGAGCACCTGCTGGGCACCCGTGGCCAGCTCCAGCTGACGCACCTGGGCCGGGCGGTTGAGCGCTTCGTAGCGTAGGCGGATGCGTGTGCTGGCGAATTCCAGGCTGTCCTGCACGTAGAGGCTGTAGGCGGCGTCCGGCAGCTCGACGCGGTAGGCCGGCAGACCTTGCGGGTGCACTTCGATTATCGGCAGGCCGCCTTCGCGCAGGCTCAGGGACAGCGCCGTGGCATTGAGGCTGAGCCCTTCGAGCATGACGTCGTCGCGGTGCGGCACCAGCAGCTGCCACTGCGCGCGGGTCGGCACGCTGTCGGCCCGCGCGTGGTACAGGGCGAAGTTGATGCCATCCTGGTTGCTGCGCACGAACCAGCGCCACTGGCCGTCGAGCTGGCCGTGGTCGGGGAAGTATTCATGGCCTTCGACCCGTGGCGCCAGGCAGGTGAAATCAGCCTGTGGCGTGGCGGCATCAAGCACCCAGGCCTCGCTGGTGGTCTTGCTGTTGAGCAGCAGCACCAGCTGGCGCTCGGAGCTGGCGCGGTAGCAGTGCAGGAAGAAGCGCCCGTCCGGCTCCTCGAACACCGTGGCGGCGTCGGTCTCGCCCAGGGTGTGACGGCGCAGGCGCCAGGGGCGGTGGGTGTCGTCCAGTTCGGCGAAGAACAGTGTCTGGCTGTCGTTGGCCCAGGTCATGCTGCCGTCGCAGTCGTCGAAGGGCAGGGCGCTCAGCGCGCCGCTGGCCAGGTCCTTGACGTACAGGGTGTAGATCTCGTCGCCGCTGGTGTCCAGGCTGTAGGCCAGCAGGCGGTGGTCGGGGCTGACGCTGAAGGCGCCGAGGGAAAGAAAGCCGCCATTGGCCAGGGCGTTGGGATCGAGCAGCAGCTCCTCGCGGCTTTCATCGACGGTGTTGCTGTCGTCGGCCGGGCGTGGGCAGCGGTAATGGCGCGGGTATTCGTCGCCCGCGGTGGTGCGGGTGTAGTACAGGTACGGGCCCCAGGGCGAGGGCAGCGACAGGTCGGTCTCGAGGATGCGGCCCTTGATCTCTTCGAACAGCTGTTCACGCAGCGGCGCCTGGTCGGCGAGGACGGCTTGCTGGTAGGCGTTTTCCGCTTCCAGATAAGCCAGGACCTCGGGGGTGTCGCGCTGCTGCAGCCAGGCGTAGGGGTCTTGGCCTTCGGCTTGATGGGCGATCGGGGCGGGAAGGGGTAGGGGCATGGGTGATCTCATCGATTGTGGACCCCATCGCGGGGCCGCTGCAGGTCCCTTGCGGGGCGGGGGCAGCCTGCGCCGGGAAAAGTGTTTATCATAGGCATCTCTTTGCCTGGCTTGCACCCACACCATGACCGAACACGACTATACCCTCGCCTGGGGCCTGTACGCCGTTGCCGCCCTGGGCTGCCTGCTGGTGGGCTTCAAGCTGACCGGCTGGATGTGGCGCTGGTTGCGCGAGCCGCTGCGGGTGATCATCGCCGTACTGCTGTTCTCACCGACCATCGTCGACCCGGTCAAGGAAAGCTTCGCCCCGGCCATCGCCATCACCGCACTGGACGTCGCCTTCAAGGTCGGCAACAACGCCTGGCGCGCCGCCTCCGACCTGGCCATGTACGGCATGCTCGCCTTTGCCCTGTACATCGTCTTCGTGCTGATCCGCTGGCCGCTGGAAAAGCGTGCCCGCGAGCGCCGCGCCCAGCGTGAGGCCGCCGCCCAGCGCCAGGCCAAGGAAGAGGAGGAGGTCGTGGCCGAAGCGTCCCTGGCCGCCAACCGCCAAGACCGCTACCGCGACGATCCGCCCCCCGCCCCCGTGCGCCGCTCCGGCCCTGGGCAGGGCCGCGTCGAACCCCGTCTTTAAGCCAGGAGCCGCAACATGTGCGAACTGCTGGGCATGAGTGCCAACGTCCCCACCGACATCGTCTTCAGCTTCACCGGCCTGATGCAGCGCGGCGGGCGTACCGGCCCGCACCGCGATGGCTGGGGCATCGGTTTCTACGAAGGGCGCGGCCTGCGCCTGTTCCAGGATCCGGCGGCGAGCAGCGAGTCGGAAGTGGCCAACCTGGTGCAGCGTTACCCGATCAAGAGCGAAGTGGTCATCGGCCATATCCGCCAGGCCAACGTCGGCAAGGTCTGCCTGTCCAACACCCACCCGTTTGTACGTGAGCTGTGGGGCCGCAATTGGTGTTTCGCACACAATGGCCAGCTGGGCGATTTCACCGGCCAGCGCACGTTCTACCGGCCGATCGGCGACACCGACAGCGAAGCGGCCTTCTGCGACCTGCTCAACCGCGTGCGCGAAGCCTTCCCCGAGCCGGTCGAGGTCGAGCAACTGCTGCCGGTGCTGGTCGAAGCCTGCGCCGGGTACCGTGGCCAAGGCGTGTTCAACTGCCTGCTCAGCGACGGCGACTGGCTGTTCTGCTTCTGCTCGACCAAACTGGTGCACATCACCCGCCGCGCACCGTTCGGCGCTGCGCGTTTGAAGGATGTCGACCTGATCGTCGACTTCCACACGCAAACCACCCCCAACGACGTTGTCACGGTGATCGCCACCGAGCCGCTGACCGAGAATGAGACCTGGAACCGCTACGAGCCGGGCCAATGGGGGCTCTGGCGGCATGGCGAGTGCATTGCCCACGGCCAGAGTTAAGGAAGCTGCATGTTCAGAAGTTACCTGCGTTTGCTGTTGTTCACCTTCGGCCTGCTGGCCGGTCTCCAGGTGCCGGGGTTGGTCAAGGACTACAGCCAACGCGTCGAGGCGCACCTGCTCGAATCGCGCCAGGCGCTCGACGGCTTCCGCCAGACCGCGCAGCGCTTTTTCAGCGGTGACCTGCAGGCGCTGGTGCGACATTACCGGGGCAGCGACGATCCAGTGTTCACCAGCGATGCCAACAGCATCGAAAGCCTGCTGATCCGCAACCAGTTGCTCGAACATGAATGGCAGGCCCTGCAAGGCTCGTGGGTGAGTCGCACCTGGCATGTGCTGGTACAGCCGGAGCCGGCACTGCGCGAGGAGACGCTCAAGGGCTACAGCTATCAGATCCTGCTGGTGCCCGAGGCGATTGGCTGGGGTATCGGCAGCGGGTTCGTGCTGGCGTTTGTGGTCGAGAGCCTGTTGTTGGTGATTGGTTGGGTGATTCTTGGCGGGCGGCGCAAGGTGGTGAAGGAAAGCTGGCGCTAGTTTTTCCGGCCCTGCGGCAGAGTTGCTCAGACCAGCACGATCCGCTGCCCGCCCACATCCCGCGCATAACGCTCCAGCACCTGCCGACACACGCCCACCACCTCGTCCACCAGCGCCACACCGGTCTGCCAGGCCACCACCAGCTCCAGGCTCGGCGGTGGCTGCAAGCCTTCCAGCAACACCAGCTCGCCGCGGCTCAGTTCTCCATCCACCAATGCCGGCGGCAGTGCGCCGATGCCGAAGCCGTCGCGCAGCAGGCGGGTGATGGCCGCCACCGAGTTCACGCAGTTCAGGCGCGGCGCCTCGGCTCCGGCGGCCTGCAGCAGGCCGAGCACCTCCTGGTGCGGCCGCGAGTTCTTCGAAAAGGTGACGATGCGCTCGCGGGCCAGTTCCGCCAGCGAGGCGTAGGTGCGGTGGTGCGGGGAGTCGGCGGCGACGATCCAGCCCATCGGGTAGCGCGCCAGGTCGTGGCTGCGGATCGACTGCTCGCGCAGCAGGTCGGTCTGCAGGATCACGTCGAGAAAGCCCTTCTGCAGCTGCTCGCGCAGGTTCAGCGCGGTATCGGCCACCAGCTCGATCTCCACCTGCGGGTAGCGCTCGCCCAGCTCCGCCACCAGCGCGCTCATCCAGGTGTGGATGACCGTGTCCATCACCCCCAGGCGGATGCGTCCGGTCTTGGCCCGGTCGCTGTCCAGCGACTGCTTCATGGCCTTGGCGGTGTCGAGCATGCGTTCGGCGTACTCCAGCACCTTGGCGCCTTCCGGCGTCAGGCTGACCCCGCGGGAGTCGCGCAGCAGCAGTTTCACGCCCAGGTCGGCCTCCAGCGCGGCGATGCGGCTGGACACCGAGGCCTGGGTGGTGAACAGCTTCTCGGCGGTGAGGCGGAAGCTCCTGAGCCGGGCGACCCAGACGAAGGTTTCGAGGAAACGAAGGTTCATGATCAGTTTTTCTTGTTCCAGACCGGCGGTTTTTCTCGTTGGACGCAGGCGTCGCGGCCTCTGAACATGAAGCCCAGGCCGCGACGCCCGACGTCGCCCATAGAACAATACCAACAAGCCGAGGCAACCATGAACCCGACCGGCGTGCAGCAGCAGGCCCCCGCTCGAACCTCGAGCGGCCCCTTCGCCTGGTACCGCGACATCGACTCCCAGCAACGACGCACCTTCTGGAGCTGCAAGATCGGCTACGGCCTGGACGGCATGGACACCCAGATGCTGAGCTTCGTCATCCCCACCCTGATCATGGTGTGGGGCATCAGCACCGCCGAGGCCGGGTTGATCCACACCAGCACCTTGATCGCCTCGGCCCTGGGCGGCTGGATCGCCGGCATTCTGTCCGACCGCATCGGGCGGGTGCGCACCCTGCAGCTGACGGTGCTGTGGTTCGCCTTCTTCACCTTCCTCTGCGGCTTCGCCCAGAGCTACGAGCAACTGCTGATCGCCCGTACCCTGATGGGCTTCGGCTTCGGCGGTGAATGGACCGCCGGCGCGGTGCTGATCGGCGAGGTGATCCGTGCCCAGGACCGCGGCAAGGCGGTGGGCATGGTGCAGTCGGGCTGGGCCATCGGCTGGGGCCTGACGGCGATCCTCTATGCCCTGCTGTTCTCCTGGCTGCCGGCCGAGCAGGCCTGGCGCGCGCTGTTCCTGCTGGGCCTGCTGCCAGCGATCTTCGTGATCTTCGTCCGGCGCCTGGTCAAGGACCCGGAGATCTACCGTCAGGCCAAGGCCGTCGAGCAGGCCGAGGCGCCCGCGCAGTTCTACGAGATCTTCGCCCCCGGCATGCTCTGGATCACGATCCGCGCCTCGCTGCTGACCACCGGTGCCCTGGGCGGCTACTACGCCATCACCTCGTGGCTGCCGACCTTCCTCAAGAACGAGCGCGGTCTGAGCGTGCTGGGCACAGGCGGCTATCTGGCGATGGTCATCGTCGGCTCCTACATTGGCTACGTGGTCAGCGCCTACCTGTGCGACCTGCTGGGGCGCAGGAAGAACTTCATCCTGTTCGCCGTGGGCTCGTTCGTCATCGTCCTGCTCTACACACAGATGCCGGTCAGCGACGGGGTGATGCTGTGGCTGGGCTTCCCCCTGGGCTTCTTTGCTTCGGGCATCTTCAGCGGCATGGGCTCGTTCCTCACCGAACTGTTCCCGACCCGGATCCGCGGATCGGGGCAGGGCTTCTGCTACAACATCGGCAAGGTGGTCGCGGCGATGTTCCCGTTGCTGATCGGCCTGCTCGGCGAGAAAGTGCCGTTGGGCCTGGGGATTGGCGCCTTCGCCGCGGTGTCCTACGGTGTGGTGATCCTGGCGGCCCTGAGCCTGCCGGAAACCCGCGGCAAAGCGCTCCAGGCGCGCTAAGGTAGGCATCATGAACATTGATACGGAGGTCCGCCAGGTGAAACGCCTGCTACTCAATTGCGACATGGGCGAGAGCTTTGGCAACTGGCGCATGGGCCAGGACGCCAAGGTCATGCCGTTCATCGACTGCGCCAACATCGCCTGCGGCTACCACGCCGGCGACCCGGGCACCATGCGCCGCACCGTGGCCCTGGCCCTGGAGCACCGGGTGGCCATCGGCGCGCACCCGGCCTACCCGGATTTGATGGGCTTCGGCCGCCGTTCCATGGCCTGCAGCAGCGACGAGATCCGCGACCTGCTGCACTACCAGATCGGCGCCCTGGACGGCATCTGCCGGGTGCTCGGCGGCCGTGTGGCTTACGTCAAGCCCCACGGCGCGCTGTACAACGACATGATGGCCAACCCGGACATCCTGCGCACCGTGCTCGAAGCGGTTGCGGCGTTCGACAGCGGCCTGCCGCTGATGCTCATGGCCACCGCCGACGACAGCGCCGCCCAGGCCCTGGGCGACGAAGTCGGTGTGCCGCTGTGGTTCGAGGCCTTCGCCGACCGTGGCTACACCGCCAGCGGGCACCTGATGTCGCGGCGCCTGCCGAACGCTGTGCACCATGATCCGGCGCTGGTGGTCGAGCAGGCCTTGCGCTTGGCCAAGGGCGAGGCCCTGGTGGCTGACGACGGCAGCGATGTGCGCTTGAACGCCAGCACCCTGTGCGTGCACGGCGACAACGACGGCTCGGTGGCCGCCGTGCGCCAGATCCGCCAGGCCCTGGATGCCCTGGAGCAAGCATGACGCCACGTATCGAGGTGGTGGCCATCGACAGCCTGATGGTGCGGCTGTTCGATGCCATCGATGAAGGCAACATGCCGTGGATCCTCGCCGCCAGCCAGCGCTTGCGGGATGCGTTTGGCCAACAGCTGATCGACCTGGTGCCGTCCTATACCACGCTGATGGTGCAGTTCGACCTGGCGCCGGGCGAGGCGCGCCAGCGTATCCTGCTGGCGCTGGAGGGCCTGCGGCCGGATGCCGGCCAGGCCGGGCGCCGACACGAGATTCCGGTGTGGTACCACGCCAGCGTCGGCCCCGAGCTGCCGGTGCTGGCCACGCGCGCAGGGATGAGCGAGGTCGAGGTAATCCGCCTGCATTGTGGTCGCGACTACCCGGTGTTCGCCCTGGGTTTCGCGCCGGGCTTCGGCTTCATGGGCCTGGTCGACGAACGCCTGGCCACGCCGCGCCTGAGCACTCCGCGCAAGCGCGTGGCGGCGGGCAGCGTCGGCATCGCCGAGCGCCAGACCGCCGCCTATCCGGCCGTGTCGCCGGGCGGCTGGAACCTGATCGGTCGCACGCCGGTGCGCCTGTTCGACCGCGAGCGCGAGGGCTACAGCCTGCTGCAGCCTGGCGATCGGGTGCGTTTCGTGGCCGTCGAACGGGCCGAATTCATCAACCTGGGCGGTGACGACAGCCCGCTGGAGGCCCAGGCATGAGCCAATTGAGAGTCGAGACCAGCACCGCGCTGTGTCTGTTGCAGGATGCCGGGCGTTTCGGTGTGCGGCACCTGGGCGTGACCCAGGGCGGCGCGCTGGACTGGGTGGCGATGCGTTGGGCCAACTGGCTGCTGGGCAATGCCCTGGACAGCGCCGTGGTGGAGATTGCGCTTGGCGGCTTCAGCGTGGTCGCCGAGCAGGACTGCGTGCTGGCGCTGGCCGGGGCTGACCTGGATGCGCAGGTCGACGGGCAGACCGTGGCGCCCTGGACCAGTTTCAACCTGGGCAAGGGCCAGCGTCTGACGCTGCGTCAGCCTCGCCAGGGGGTACGTGCTTACCTGGCGGTGCCGGGCGGGTTCGTGGGCGAGTCGGTGCTGGGGAGTTGTTCCACCGTGGTACGGGAAGAACTAGGTGGAGTAGACGGCCAGGGCCGGGCATTGGTTAAAGGGGAGGTACTGCATGCTGCCGGGGCCATCGCGGGGCAAATCGGGGCGCCGAACTGCCGCTCCCACGTGGCCGAAGCGCTGCGGCCGGTGTATGCCGAGAAACCGGTATTGGACCTGGTGATGGGCGCGCAGATCGGTGACTTCGGCGGCACCAGCCTGTTCGAGGCGTTCAACCGTGACTGGACGCTGGACAGCCGGGCCGATCGCATGGGTATTCGCCTGCTCGGGCCGCAACTGGTCTACCAAGGCGCGCCGATGATCTCCGAGGGGATCCCGCTCGGCGCCGTGCAGGTGCCGCCGGACGGGCAGCCGATCGTGCTGCTCAATGACCGGCAGACGATCGGTGGATATCCACGGCTGGGGGCGTTGACGCCGTTGGCGCTGGCGCAGCTGGCACAGTGCATGCCGGGGGCCGTGGTGCGGTTTCGGGCGGTGGTGCAGGATGATGCGTGGCGGGAGCAGCAGGCTTATCTGAGCCGTTGGGGATGAAGCTATCGGCTCTGTCGCGGGGCAAGCCCGCTCCCACGTCCAGACCTCGATCAGGTGTGGGAGCGGGCTTGCCCCGCGATAGGGGTGGCCCTGAAAAACACTACTTGGACAGGTAACGCATCCCGTCCTCCAACCCCTGCAAGGTCAGCGGAAACATCCTGTCCTCGATCAGGTCCCGCACCAGATGGGTCGAAGCGGTGTACTCCCAGGCCTGCTTCGGATAGGGGTTGATCCAGATGATCTTCCTGAATTTCTCCATGAAGCGCTGCATCCACACATACCCGGCCTCTTCGTTCCAGTGCTCGACGCTGCCGCCCGGCTGGGTGATCTCGTAGGGCGCCATGGCCGCGTCGCCGACGAACACCACCTTGTAGTCGTCGCCGTACTTGTGCAGCAGGTCGAAGGTGGAGAAGCGCTCCGAGGTGCGGCGCAGGTTGTTCTTCCACACCGACTCGTAGATGAAGTTGTGGAAGTAGTAGTACTCCAGGTGCTTGAACTCGGTCTTGCAGGCCGAGAACAGTTCCTCGCAGACCTTCACATGGGCGTCCATCGAACCGCCGATGTCGAACAGCAACAGCAGCTTGACCGTGTTGCGCCGCTCGGGGCGCATCTGGATGTTCAAGAGGCCTGCGTCACGGGCGGTGTGGTCGATGGTGCCGTCGATGTCCAGTTCCTCGGCGGCGCCTTCGCGAGCGAACTTGCGCAGGCGGCGCAGGGCCAGCTTGATGTTGCGCGTACCCAGCTCGACCTGATCGTCGAGGTTTTTGTACTCGCGCTGGTCCCACACCTTCACCGCCTTGCCCTGGCGCTTGCCGGCCTCGCCGACGCGGATGCCCTCGGGGTTGAAGCCGCCGGAGCCGAACGGGCTGGTGCCGCCGGTGCCGATCCACTTGTTGCCGCCGGCGTGGCGCTCCTTCTGCTCTTCGAGGCGTTTCTTGAACTCCTCGATCAGCTTGTCCAGGCCGCCCAGGGACTGGATCTGCGCCCGTTCCTCGTCGGTCAGCGAACGCTCGAACTCCTTGCGCAGCCAGTCGTCGGGGATCAGGGCTTCGATATGCCGATCGAGGTTTTCCAGGCCCTTGAAGTAGGCGGCGAATGCCCGGTCGAACTTGTCGAAATGACGCTCGTCCTTCACCAGGATGGCCCTGGCCAGGTAGTAGAAGGCGTCCATGTCGGCGAACACCACGCCCTTCTGCAGGGCGTGATGCAGGTCGAGTAGCTCGCGCACCGACACCGGTACCTTGGCCGCGCGCATTTCATTGAACAGGTTGAGCAGCATGGCCCGGCTCCTGTCAGCGGTTGCCGCGCCGGCTCATGAAGGCCAGGCGCTCGAGCAGCTGCACGTCCTGCTCGTTCTTGACCAGGGCACCGGCCAGCGGCGGGATGGCCTTGGTCGGGTCGCGCTCGCGCAGCACGGCTTCGCCGATGTTGTCGGCCATCAGCAGCTTGAGCCAGTCGACCAGCTCGGAGGTGGAGGGCTTTTTCTTCAGGCCCGGCACTTTGCGCACGTCGAAGAACACGTCCAGCGCCTCGCTGACCAGCGACTGGCTGATGTTGGGGTAGTGCACGTCGACGATCTGTTGCAGGGTGGCGCGGTCGGGGAAGGCGATGTAGTGGAAGAAGCAGCGGCGCAGGAAGGCGTCGGGCAGTTCCTTCTCGTTGTTGGAGGTGATGATGATGATCGGGCGCTGCTTGGCCTTGATGGTCTCGTCGATCTCGTAGACGTAGAACTCCATCTTGTCGAGTTCCTGCAACAGGTCGTTGGGGAACTCGATGTCGGCCTTGTCGATTTCGTCGATCAGCAGGATCACCCGCTCGTCAGCTTCGAAGGCCTCCCACAGCTTGCCCTTCTTCAGGTAGTTGCGCACGTCGTGGACCTTGTCCACGCCCAACTGCGAGTCGCGCAGGCGGCTGACCGCGTCGTACTCGTACAGGCCCTGGTGGGCCTTGGTGGTGGACTTGATGTGCCAGGTGATCAGGCGGGCGCCGAAGGAGGCGGCGAGCTGCTCGGCAAGCATGGTCTTGCCGGTGCCCGGCTCGCCCTTGACCAGCAGCGGGCGCTCCAGGGTGATGGCCGCGTTGACCGCCAGCTTCAAGTCGTCTGTGGCGACGTAGTCGCGGGTGCCTTCGAACTTCATGAACCGATCCTCTGGGTGGCTAGACCCGCCTCATCGTGGGGTAAGCCCGCTCCTACAGGATTTGAGCGCAACCTGTGGGAGCGGGCTTGTCCCGCGATGAGGGCAGTACAGCCAACGCATGTTTATTGATGTGTCAGCGACTATAACCCCGCACCCGCCGCCTGCAAACGCAGACCGGGTATTCAGTCCCTGAATGGTCCGTCACCCCCGGTAACAGAGCGGGCTTTACGCCCCACCCCGGCAGGCTTACCCTTTTAGATCCACCTGCCAGCCCCTGCATTCAAGGACCCCTGCCATGAGCCGTATCTACGCCGACAACGCACATTCCATCGGCAACACGCCGCTGGTGCAGATCAACCGCATCGCCCCGCGCGGAGTGACCATCCTGGCCAAGATCGAGGGGCGCAACCCGGGTTATTCGGTGAAGTGCCGGATCGGCGCGAGCATGATCTGGGACGCCGAGAGCAGCGGCAAACTCAAACCGGGCATGACCATCGTCGAACCCACCTCGGGCAACACCGGCATCGGCCTGGCGTTCGTAGCCGCCGCCCGTGGCTACCGATTGGTGCTGACCATGCCGGACTCGATGAGCCTGGAGCGACGCAAGGTATTGAAGGCACTGGGCGCCGAACTGGTGCTGACGGACAAGGCCAAGGGCATGAAGGGCGCCATCGAGAAGGCCAACGAGATCGTCGCCTCGGACCCTGCCCAGCACTTCCTGCCGGGTCAGTTCGACAACCCGGCCAACCCGGCCATCCACGAGAAGACCACCGGCCCGGAAATCTGGAACGACACCGACGGCGCGGTCGATGTGCTGGTGGCTGGTGTTGGCACCGGCGGTACCATCACCGGCGTGTCGCGCTACATCAAGCACACCCAGGGCAAGTCGATCCTGTCGGTGGCGGTGGAACCGGTGAATTCGCCACTGATCAGCCAGACCCTGGCCGGCGAGGAACTCAAGCCCAGCCCGCACAAGATCCAGGGCATCGGCGCCGGTTTCGTGCCGAAGAACCTCGACCTGTCGATCGTCGACCAGGTCGAGACCGTCACCGAGGACGAGTCCAAGACCATGGCCATCCGCCTGATGCAGGAGGAGGGCATCCTCTGCGGCATTTCCTGCGGCGCGGCGATGGCGGCGGCGGTGCGACTGGCCGAGAAACCCGAGATGCAGGGCAAGACCATCGTGGTGATCCTGCCGGACTCGGGCGAGCGCTACCTGTCGAGCATGCTGTTCAGCGACATGTTCACCGAGCAGGAAAACCAGCAGTAAGCCTGGGGCTGCTGCGCAGCCCATCGCGGCACAAGGCCGCTCCTACAAGGAGGTCGCGATCGCCTGTAGGAGCGGCCTTGTGCCGCGAACGGGGCCCGGGATATCCGGGCCACCGCTGATCCGGCGCAATGTCGGCCTCTTTCGGTTATTGCACAATCCTTAACACTGCGATCCGGCACCGGTTGTTTTTACCCGGCCCGGATGGGTTTATGATGTCCGGCTATCTGGGGATGGCCAGATTTCCCCTCCAAGGAGTGTTGCATGACCTTTTCCTTCGTCGCCAAGGCAGGTGTCCTGCTGGTGTTCTTCGGCAGCGTGCTGTTCGTGCACCTGCGCGGCAAGGCGCGCCTGCCGGTACTGCGCCAGTTCGTCAACCATTCGGCGCTGTTCGCCCCCTACAACAGCCTGATGTACCTGTTCTCCGGCGTGCCTTCCAAGCCCTACCTGGACCGCCAGCGCTTCCCCGAGCTGGATGTGCTCAAGGACAACTGGGAAGTGATCCGCGAAGAGGCCATGCGCCTGTTCGACGAGGGTTATATTCGCGCTGCCGAGAAAGACAACGACGCAGGCTTCGGTTCGTTCTTCAAGAAAGGCTGGAAGCGTTTCTACCTGAAGTGGTACGACAAGCCGCTGCCCTCGGCCGAGGCGCTGTGCCCGAAGACCGTCGAGCTGGTCAGCGGCATCCCCAACGTCAAGGGCGCGATGTTCGCCCTGTTGCCCGGTGGCAGCCACCTGAACCCGCACCGCGACCCGTTCGCCGGCTCCCTGCGCTACCACCTGGGCCTGTCCACGCCGAACTCGGACAACTGCCGCATCTACGTCGACGGCCAACCCTATGCCTGGCGTGACGGCGAGGACGTGATGTTCGACGAGACCTTCGTGCATTGGGTCAAGAACGAGACCGAGGTCACCCGCGTGATCCTGTTCTGCGACGTCGAGCGCCCGCTCAACAGCCCGCTGATGACCCGTATCAACCGCAAGGTCAGCGCCTTCCTCGGCCGCGCCACCGCGCCGCAGAACACCGATGACGAGCGCGTCGGCGGGATCAACCAGGCCTATGCCTGGAGCAAGCGCTTCAGCAACGTCATCAGCACCCGGGTCAAGCAGTTCAAGCGCGCCAACCCCAAGGCCTACCGCGTGCTGCGGCCGGTGCTGGCGGTTGTCGTCGCCTACGCGCTGTACCGCTGGCTGTTCTGATCCGGTTGTGCAAGCTCGTTCCCGCTCCTGGTGGGAGCGGGCTTGCCCCGCGATGATTCCCCCGCTATATTCCGAAACACTCTCTTCCCAGAAGATCTGTTCATGCCCGCCATCCCTTCCACCACCGCTTACGTTCTCGCGCCTGTCGCGGGCGTGGTCGTGCGTGGCAGCCAGCAGCCGGCCATGATCAGTCACTACCCACCACCTGTCAGTGGCGTCGTAGGCGGCGTAGCTCCGCCTCCTTGCGCAGTCGTGGTGCTGGGCTGATCGGCCGCTGGCCGCTCCCCACCGCACTCGCAACCTACTGAACACGGTCGGCTATCCCCGCAAGTCGCGATAAGCCCTCCGTACGGCTCATTTGCCCGTATACAGGTGGCAATACATGTCTGTTTTCAACAAAGCATCCGTGGCCTCGGCGGCCACTACCAGCCTGTTCGTCCTGCTGTGGAGCAGCGGGGCGATCGTTTCCAAGCTTGGCCTGGCCCAGGCCAGCCCTTTCGCCTTCCTGCTGCTGCGTTCGGCCTTGGCGCTTTTCGGTCTGTTGCTGATCGGTCCGTTACTCGGCTTGCGCTGGCCACGTACCCGGGGCGGCATTGTTCGCGCCCTGGGGACCGGCTGCGTGCTGCTGGGCGCCTACCAGATCTTCTACCTGCTGGCGCTCAATACCCATGTCACCCCCGGCGTCATGGCCACGGTCATGGGTGTGCAACCGATCCTTACCGTGGTGCTGATGGAGCGTCAGCGCTCCTGGAGCCGGCTGTTTGGCCTGGGCCTGGGGCTTGGCGGCCTGGTGATGGTGGTCTATCAGGGCATCAACCTTGGCGGGGTATCCCTGGCGGGCATGCTGTTCGCCTTGCTGGCGCTGGCCAGCATGACCTGCGGCTCGATCCTGCAGAAGCGCATCACCGACAACCCGATGGGCACCTTGCCGCTGCAGTACCTGGCCGGTTTTGCCCTGTGCGCGCTGTTCGCGCCGTTCCAGCCGTTGCAGGTTGAGTGGAACGCCAGCTTCTTCGGCGCGCTGCTGTGGATGGGGCTGGTGGTTTCGTTGCTGGCCACGTTGCTGCTGTACCGGCTGATCGCCCGGGGCAACCTGGTCAATGTCACCAGCCTGTTTTACCTGGTGCCGGCGGTGACGGCGGTGATGGACTTCGTCATCTTCGGTAACCGCCTGGCGCCGCTCAGCCTGCTGGGAATGGGGTTGATCGTGGTCGGGTTGCTGTTCGTGTTCCGCAAGCCGGCGTTGCGCACGGCCGAGGCCTGAGTAAAGAAACGCTGGGAGCGGGGCAAGCCCGCTCCCACATCACGACCGTGCTGGACGCAGCACCAGCCAGAGCGCCGCAGCGATCAGCAGGCCGCCATACAGGTGCGCCATCGACAGCGGCTCATCCAGCAGCCACGCGCCCCACAGCACGCCGAACACCGGGATCAGGAAGGTCACGGTACTGGCCTTGACCGGGCCGATCTCGTTCAGCAGGCGGAAGTACAGGATGTAGGCGAACGCGGTGCACAGCAGCCCCAGGCCCAGCAGCGACAGCCACACCTGCCAGCCGCCCCAGCTGGCCGGCGGCTGGGTCAGCGCGCTCCAGGCGAACAGCGGGCTCAACAGCAGGGTGGCGCCGAGCATGCTGCCCAGGGCAGACAGACGGCTGTCCAGCGTTCCCACCCAACGCCGCGCCAGGAAACCCGCGAAACCGTAGCAGGTGGTCGCCGCCAGGCACGCCAGGGCGCCTTGCACCAGGGCCATGTTCAGCGCCACCGGGCCGGCGCCGCTGAGGATGCCGACGCCGAACAGGCCGAGGAAGATCCCGCAGAGCTTGGGCAGGGTCATCGCCTCGCGGAAGAACAAGGTGCCGATCAGCACCCCCATCAGCGGCGTGGTGGCGTTGAAGATGGCCGAGTAGCCCGCCGGCAGCACCTGCGCCGCCACGGAATAGAACGTGGCCGGAATGCCGGAGTTGATCATGCCCAGCACCAGGCAGGCGCCCAGTTTTCCTTCGAAATTCCAGCGCACGCGTGCGGCGGCGAGGATGGCGATCAGCCCCAGACAGGCGATCGATACGCGGAAAAAGGCGGTCGGCACGGTGCCGAGTTCGGGGGCGATGATGCGCATGAACAGGAAGCTGGCGCCCCAGACGGCGGCAAGGGTCAGCAGGCGGGCAAGGGCGATGGGGCTCACGGGTGGTCTCCGGCGGTGGGGCAGGGGCGCGAGTGTACGTCAGTGGGCAAGCGGGGTTCTTGTGCTTTCTTGCTGTGTGAGCCGCTTGCGGACGACTAAGCTGTCTAACTCCACCCGCCATGAGATCCCGCGCATGACCCAACCCTGGCCCGCCGCCGACATCGCCCGGATGATCCTCGATGGCTTCGACGACTACCGCGAGCATTTTCGCCGCATCACCCTCGGTGCCCGCGAGCGCTTCGAGCAGGCGCGCTGGCAGGACATCCAGCGCGCCGCGGCGGCGCGGATCAACCTCTACGAAGAGAAGGTCGCCGAGGTCAGCGGCTGGCTGCGCCAGGGCTTCGAGGCCTCCCAACTGTTGGACGTCGAGCAGTGGCCGCTGGTGAAGAACGCCTACATCCGCCTGATCGACCCGCGGCTGGACGATGAGCTGTCCGAGACCTGGTACAACTCGCTGTTCTGCAGCCTGTTCAGCCATGACCAGATCAGCGACGGCTGCATGTTCATCCACACCACCCGCCCGTCCATGCGTGGCCACGAACGCGCGGCGCAGACGCGCACCTATGCACTGGATGGCGGACTGAAGGGATTGCTGCGGGCGATCTTCGCCGATTATCGCTTCGATGTGCCCTACGGGGACCTGGAAGGCGACCTGTCGCGGTTGCAGGACCAACTGCGTGAATGCCTGCCCGACTGGGTGTGCAAGGACCCGGCGCTGGCGGTGGAGCTGTTCACCCCGGTGCTCTACCGCAACAAAGGCGCCTACCTGGTCGGACGCCTGTACACCCCCGACGAGCAGTGGCCGCTGGTGATCCCGCTGCTGCACCGCGAAGGCCATGGCATCGAGGCCGATACGCTGATCACCGACGAGGCGGAGGTGTCGATCATCTTCTCCTTCACCCGTTCGTACTTCATGGTCGATGTGCCGGTGCCGGCGGAGTTCGTCAACTTCCTCAAGCGCATCCTGCCGGGCAAGCACATCGCCGAGCTGTACACCTCGATCGGCTTCTACAAGCACGGCAAGTCGGAGTTCTACCGCGCACTGATCAACCACCTGGCCAACAGCGACGACCGCTTCATCATGGCGCCGGGGGTGCGCGGGATGGTGATGAGCGTGTTCACCCTGCCGGGCTTCAACACCGTGTTCAAGATCATCAAGGACCGTTTCTCGCCATCCAAGACCGTTGATCGTGCCACGGTGATCGAGAAATATCGCTTGGTGAAGAGCGTGGACCGTGTCGGGCGCATGGCCGACACCCAGGAGTTCGCCGATTTTCGCTTCCCCCGCGCCAAGTTCGATCCCGACTGCCTCGCCGAGCTGCTGGAGGTGGCGCCCTCCACCGTGGCGCTGGAGGGTGACACGGTACTCATCCGTCACTGTTGGACCGAGCGGCGCATGACCCCGCTCAACCTCTACCTCGAACAGGCCAGCGAAGCCCAGGTGCTGGAGGCGCTGGAGGACTACGGGCTGGCGATCAAGCAGCTGGCGGCGGCCAACATCTTCCCCGGCGACATGCTGCTGAAGAACTTCGGCGTCACCCGCCATGGCCGGGTGGTGTTCTATGACTACGACGAGATCAGCTTCCTCACCGAGGTCAACTTTCGCCATATTCCGCCGCCTCGCTACCCGGAAGACGAGATGTCGGGCGAGCCGTGGTACTCGATCGGGCCGCACGACGTGTTCCCCGAGGAGTTTCCGCCGTTCCTGTTCGCCGATATCGGCCAGCGCCGTTTGTTCAGCCGCCTGCATGGCGAGCTGTATGACGCCGATTACTGGAAAGGCCTGCAAGAGGCGATCCGGGCGGGGAAGGTAATCGATGTGTTTCCGTATCGGCGCAAGGGGCGCTGACTGGCGCTCGAACACGTACCCCTGTAGGAGCGGCCTTGCCGAGGCGTCGGACCGGTCGGAAAGGGCTGCGGAGCGGCCCCAGGATTTTAGCTTCGCAGCAGGCATTGCCGGGGCCGCGTTGCGGCCCTTTCGCGACACAAGGCCGCTCCTACACGGGGATGCGCATGGCTTGAGTAGCCTGGCTGACTTCAACCTTTCAGGCACTTGAGCTCACTGAAATCCGCCCGCACCTTGCTCAGGCGCTGTTGCAGGAACTGCTTCTGCGCAGGGCTGCTCTGCTTCATCAGATCGACCAGCAGGCTGCGCGCCTGCTGTTCACTGTTCTCATAGGCCTGGCGGTACTCCGCCGTCCACAGGCTTTCCTTGCGCTGCAGCAGTTGCGCCAGGCGCGGTTCGAAGCCGGGCGTGGCGCGCTGGTCCATTGCCAGCACCAGCTGTTGCTGCCAGTGCGCGCGATTGGCGATCGACTGGCGGTTCTGGTCGCCCAGGGCCTGGGACCAGCTCATCACCCGCAAGCGTTGCTGCGCGCTGAGCTCACCCAGCCAGGGTTCCAGGCGCTTCTGCATGCGCGTGGCGCGCTGTTCGATTTGTTTGGGGAGCGGGGTTTCGTCATAGGTTTTGCGGCGCTTGTCGATGTCGGCGCGAAACGCCAGGCGCATCTCGGCGACCTGGGAGTCGCTCATCCCGCGCAGCAGTTCGGTGGCCGAGGGGGTGATCGCCGTGGCCACCCGGCCGATGGCCTGGCGAGCTTCGAGGGTACGTTGCTCCAGGGCCTGGTCGGTGACCGCGTCGTCGGCCACCATCAGCCGCACCCGGTCGAGCCAGTCGAGGTAGCCGGGCAGTTGCGTTTTGCAGTGCCAAGCCAGTTGTTGCCTGAGCCGTTCGTCGAGCAGCTGTTTCTGCTCGCGGTTCATGTCCAGGTAATCGTCCAGCGACCAGGGCACCAGGCGGTCGAGGTTGCGGTAGGCCAGGTCGATGCGGCTGCAGGCCACAAGGGCCAGGGCGAAGCCAATGACGAGCAGCAGGGCGTGGGTCAGGCATCGAGGCATCAGCGAATCCTTGCACAGGCTGGCCAGGCAGTGGACGCAAGGTGGGCCCGAGGGTTCCGGCGCATGCGCGCTCGGGCGGACGGGCGGGTCAAGTGTTAGAATAGCCGCCTTGTCTTGAGGATCTTCGGAAATGGCTCTGCTTGGGCGTTACAACAGTTTGCAAATCGTGAAACACGTGGAATTCGGCCTGTATCTGGACGGCGGCGCCGACGGCGAGATCCTCCTGCCACGGCGCTACTTCCCCAAGGATGCCGAGCTCGAGCTGGACGACTGGCTCAACGTGTTCATCTACCTCGACAGCGAGGATCAGCTGATCGCCACTACCGAAAAGCCGAAGATGCAGGTGGGCGAGTTCGCCAGCCTCAAGGTCAAGGACATCAACGGCGCGGGCATCTTCCTCGACTGGGGCCTGTCCAAGGACCTGCTGATGCCCTACTCGGAAGAGTCCCGGCCACTGAAAATCGGTGATTACTGCGTGGTCCACGCCTACCTGGACAAACGCACCCGGCGCATCACCGCCACCGCCAAGCTGGACCGCTACCTCGACCGCACCCCGGTGGACTACCAGGTCGGCCAGCCGGTCGAACTGCTGGTGGCCGGCGAGACGCCGATGGGCTTCAAGGCGATCATCAACAACCGCCACTGGGGCCTGATCCACAAGAACGAAGTGTTCAAGTTCCTGCGTTCGGGCATGCACGAGAAGGGTTTCATCAAGGAAGTGCGCGCCGACGGCAAGATCGCCCTGAGCCTGCAGCCGGTGGGCCAGGCCCTGGCCGACGGCTTGCCCGAGCAGATCATGCAGCGCCTGGAGGCCAATGGCGGCGTGCTGGCGGTGTGTGACAAGAGCGATCCGGCGCTGATCAGCCAGATGTTCAATGTCAGCAAGGGCAACTTCAAGAAAGCCATCGGCGCTCTGTTCAAGCAGGGCCGGATCGTCATCCATGACGATCGCATCGAGCGGGCCTGATCAGGCCTGCACGAAGGTGCTGAAGTCCAGCTGCTCGCCACCCGGGCGGCTGTCGCGCAGCAGTGAGTCGCGGTCGGCGCTCAGGGCCAGGCTGATGGTCGAGCGGCGTTTGCCGGCGTTGCGCACTTCCATCTGCTCCTGGTGAGCGCGCAGGAAGTTGGTCGGCACCTTCAGGTGCTGCAGTTCATCGGTTTCCGGGGTGTGCAGCAGCAGGTTGACCCAGTCGGGCTGGCCTTTGCGCAGCAGCGCCACCGGCACCTCGAACCACCACAGGTTGCGCTTCTTGTCGAGGATGGCGAACAGGGTGTTGTCGCGGTTGAGCACCGGCCGGGTCAGCGCTTCGTTACGGCGAGCGATGGCGGTGGGTTTGTCGAGTTTCATGCAGGTTCCTGCGGGTTGACGCTAGATTGGCCTGATATTGTGCGGGTGGGCTCATCGTGGGGCAAGTCGCATCGGCGCGCCGCCGCTCCCACGGGAAAAACGCAAGGCCGTTGGGCTGGGACCAGGCAAACTAATTGAAACTCCTGCCGATGGCCGTGGGTCGATCAGGTGTCGACACGATTTCCCGTGTCTTTTCGGCAAGGAGACATCCCATGAGCGGCACCAAGGATAAAGCGAAAGGCCTGGCCAACGAGGCCGTGGGCAACATCAAGCAGGGCGTCGGCAAGGTGACCGGCAACGACAAGCTGCGCGCCGAGGGCAAGGCCCAGGAGTTGAAGGGCGAGGCGCAGCAGGCCGTGGGCAAGGTCAAGGATGCCGTGAAGAAACCTTGATCGCAGTGGCATTGTCGCGGGGCAGTGCGCTCTCACCGGGTGGGAGCGCACTGCCCCGCGATTGCTTTGTGCGTTCGGCAACGCGCCAGCGAACAGCACGCTCGCCGCCTGGTCTATTAGACTTGTTGCATTGCCACCCCGATCAAGCGGCGAAAGGAGACGCTATGATTTTCCCCGACCTGCGCGGCTTGCCCCTGCACCGCGTGCTGGTGCGCACCGTCAAGGAGTTCCTCGACGACGAGATGTCCACCTATGCCTCCGCGCTGGCCTACCAGATGCTGTTCTCGCTGTTCCCGTTCCTGCTGTTCCTGATCGCCCTGATCGGTTTCCTGCACTTGCCGGACTTCTTCTCCTGGCTGCGCCTGCAGTCCGAGCTGGTGCTGCCGCCCCAGGCCCTGGAACAGGTCAACCCGGTGATCGACCAGTTGCAGCAGTCCAAGGGCGGATTGCTGTCGGTGGGTATCGTGATCGCCCTGTGGACCGCCTCGGCGGGTGTGCGCCTGATGATGAGCGCGATGAACGCCGCCTACGACGTGCCTGAAGGGCGACCGGTGTGGAAGCGTATCCCGCTGTCGATCATCTACACCGTCGGCGTCGCCGGCATGCTCCTGGCGGCCGCCGCGCTGATGGTGCTGGGGCCGCAGGTCATGGAGTGGATCGCCTCCCAGGTGGGCCTGGAAGAGGCGGTGGTGGTCGTCTGGACTATCCTGCGCTGGCCGGCGATCATCATCCTGATGATGGTGGCGGTGGCGCTGATCTACTACGTGATGCCCGACGTGAAGCAGAAGTTCCGCTTCATCACCCCAGGCTCGGTGCTGGCGGTGGTGGTGTGGATCATCGCGTCGCTGGGCTTTGCCTACTACGTGAAGACCTTTGCCGACTACAACGCCATGTATGGCAGTATCGGGGCGATCATCGTGCTGTTGCTGTACTTCTACATCTCCGCTGCCGTGCTGCTGCTGGGGGCCGAGATGAACGCGGTGATCGAGCATATGTCCGCCGAGGGCAAGAACCCCGGCGAGAAGGCATTCGCCCAGGACAATCCGCAACAGAGCATCACCGTGCTCGGCCATGAGCACCCGGTGACACCCGAACCCCAGACCCGCGAGCCGAATACCTGATGATCCGCGACATTCTCAAGATGGGTGATGAACGCCTGCTGCGCATCGCCCCGCCCGTGCCGGAGCACATGCTCGGCAGTCCTGAGCTCAAGCAACTGATCGACGACATGTTCGAAACCATGGCCCATGTCGGTGGCGTCGGCCTGGCCGCGCCGCAGATCGGCATCGACCTGCAACTGGTGATCTTCGGCTTCGAGCGCAGCGAGCGCTACCCGGACGCCGAGCCGGTGCCGCGGACCATCCTGCTCAACCCGGTGATCACGCCGCTGGCCACGGAGGTCGAGGACGGCTGGGAGGGCTGCCTGTCGGTGCCGGGCCTGCGTGGCGTGGTGCCGCGCTACAAGCACATCAGCTATTCGGGCATCGACCCGCAGGGCAACCCGATCAACCGCTTTGCCGATGGTTTTCATGCACGGGTGGTCCAGCATGAGTGCGATCACCTGATTGGCCGGTTGTACCCCTCGCGCATCCAGGACTTCAGCAAGTTCGGCTACACCGATGTGCTGTTCCCGGGGCTTGATGTGGCCGACGACTGATCCCGCACCAGCGCCATCAGGGGCTTGCTGCGCTGGTAACGGGCCAGGCGCGAGGCCAGGGCTTCGGGCAGCGTGGTGGCCGGGGTGAAGGCCAGGCGCTGGTAGAAAGGTGTGAGGTCCGGATGGCAGAACAGCCAGGTCGGGGTGGTGGCAGCGCCCAACGCGGTTTCCAGCAACTGCGAAGCTATCTGCTGGCCACGCCATTGCGGGGCGACGAACAGGCCGGTCAGCCAGTGGCCGCCCTCAACTTGTGACAAGCTCATCCCTCCGACGATTTCACCGCTGCGCGCGACCCACTGCTCGCCGTCACCGGCGGCGCGCATGCGCGAGCCATGCTGGCGGTAGAACTGGTCCAGCAGGCGGCGCTGGATCGGGGGCAGACGGGTGCAGGTCAGGGGCGGCATGCGTGGCTCACGCTGTGTGGCTCATCGCGGGGCAAGCCCGCTCCCACAAGGTCGCATGCAACCTGTAGGAGCGGGCTTGTCCCGCGACAGGGCCTGTGCAGGAAAAATGACGGTGCTTTGTCGCAGATTGTTGCAAATCCGGCAAGGGTGAATATCCGACTCCGGGGTTCAACTATTCCGGCTGCGGAGTAGACTTTCACTCATCCCCCCGGCAGTACGATAAAGCGGGATCGGTACTTCGTGTCATCTTCGCAGTCGATGACAACTTCTCCGCGCCATTGACGGCATCAGAAGTCACGCGATCAGCTTGATAGCCATCAAGGTCGTTATCCATGAAAGCCTTACTGATTCTTGCATTGGTCGGTATGTCCTCGCTCGCCTTCGCGGACCAGGTCAAGACCGCAGACACCCAACCCGTGGTCGAGCAGTACGACTATTCCACCAACCTCGACATCAAGCGCGTGATCAGCTTGTCGACGATCCCCAACGTCTGTGAAGTGGTGCCCGCCACCATGACCTACGAGGACCATCAGGGACAGGTGCACACCCTTCAGTACCGTGCCCTGGGCGAGGGTTGCCGGCTGAATTGAGCCGTGCACAATCCCTGTAGGAGCGGCCTTGCCGAGGCGTCGGACCGGCCGGAAAGGGCTGCGTAGCAGCCCCAGATTTCAGTGTTGGCGCAAAGATCGCGGGGCCGCTTTGCGGCCCTTTCCGGCCGGTCCGACGCCTCGGCAAGGCCGCTCCTACAGGGGCAGGTGTAGATCCCGGACGAGTTCCAGCCCCCGCTTCAACTGCGCCCGGCTTTGCGCCGCCGACAGGCTGACCCGCACCGCCCGCACACGCTCCGTGCCCACCGCGAACACGCTGGCCGGCACGATCTCCACCCCTTGCGCCCGACACCGGGCAACCAGCGCCTCGGCCTCTCCAGGCGTGGCCAGCCAGGCATGGGGCGAAGGCACGCCGTCCACCGGCAGTGCATTACCCAGCAACGCCCGCGCCAGGCGCCAACGCTCGGTCAGTTCCTCCCGCTGCCAGGCCAGTCGCCGTGCGGCGGTCCCGTCCGAAATCCATTGGCAAGCGATGTGCAAGTTCAACGGCGACACCGACCAATGGGTGGCCTGGGCATAAGGATCGATCTGCTCCAGCAACGCTGGCCGCGCCACGATCCAGCCCAGGCGCAGGCCGGCGGCCACGGTCTTGGACAAGCTGCTGATCAACACGCCGCGGCCTTCGAGCAAAGGGTACAGCGGCGGCCGATCAGTCAAGGCGCCATACACGTCATCCTCGATCACCAGCAAGTCGTGGCGCCTGACGACTTGCGCCAGCGCCTGGCGCCGGGCCTCACCCATGCAGGCCCCGGTCGGGTTGTGCAGGGTCGGGGTGGTCACCAGTACTCGCGCGCCACTGGCCCGCACGACGCGGTCCAGTTCGTCCGGGCGCAAACCCTGTTCATCCAGGGCCACCCCCTGCACCGGCAGGCGCAGCTGTCGACAGGCCGCCTTGATGCCCGGGGCGGTCAGCGCTTCGACCATCACCGGCTCGCCTGCCTGGCATAGCGACTGCAGTACCAGGAGCAAGGCCTGTTGGGCGCCACCGCAGAGCAGCACCTCCTCGGGCCTCAGGGCCAGGCCACGATTGGCCAACCAGCGAGTGCCCTGGATTCGCCCCAGCAGCAGTTGCTCCGGCCCCAGGTAATGGTCGAGCAGGGCGGTTTCACCCTGTTCGAGCAACCTGCGCAGGCTGTGTTCGAGGTCAAGATTGTGCGGGTCGGCCACCGGCACGTTGGTCGACAGGTCGATCACCTGATGCCGACGGTCTGGCAGCTTGAGGCGAAACAGCGTCGCCTCCTTGCTGCTGGCCAGCACATAGGTGCCGCGTCCCACCTCCCCGGACACCAGGTGTCGCGCGGCAGCTTCGCGGTAAGCCTGTTGCGTGGTGCTCGGGTTCAGGCCCAGCGCCCAGGCCAGGCGACGCTGGGGCGGCAGGCGCTCACCGGCTTTCAGCTCACCCTGTTCGATGGCGCCGGCGATGGCCTCGACCAGCGCCAGGTAGCGCGGCTGGTCGTTGTCTGGCAGGGAGGGAATCCACACGAAATTGCTACCCATGCAATATATATTTGGACCCATACAATGGCCGGCGCTTAGGATCGGATCAAGCCCTACCGATGAAGGAAGATCGCCATGTTCGACTTGCCCGCCCTGCGTGAAGCCGCCGCCTTTGTTCACCAGCACGTTCCGCCGACCCCGCAGCATGCCTGGCCGCTGCTGGCCGAGCGGCTGGGTTGCCAGCTCTGGGTCAAGCACGAGAACCATGCCCCCACCGGTGCCTTCAAGGTGCGTGGTGGGCTGGTCTATGTGCGTTCCCTGCTGGCCAGTGGCGACGTTCCCCACGGGCTGGTCACCGCAACCCGCGGTAATCATGGCCAGAGCATGGCCCTGGCAGCGCGCCAGGCGGGTTTGCCGCTGGTGATCGTGGTGCCTGAAGGCAACTCGCGAGAGAAGAACGCCGCCATGCGCGCCTTGGGCGCAGAACTGGTGGAGCACGGCGTGGACTTCGACGTTGCCCGTGAAGAGGCCGCGCGCCTGGCCGAGCAACGCGGCTACCAGATGGTCCCATCGTTTCACCCGGAACTGGTGCGCGGCGTGGCCACCTATGCGCTGGAGCTGTTCGAGGCGGTGGCCGACCTGGATTGCGTGTATGTGCCGATCGGCATGGGCTCGGGCATCTGCGGGCTGATCCAGGCGCGCAACCTGCTGGGGCTGGACACCGAGATCGTCGGCGTGGTCTCCAGTGCTGCGGATGCCTATGCCCAGAGCTTCGAGCGGGGGCGCATCGTCACCACCGCAAGCGCCGACACCTTCGCCGACGGCATGGCTTGCCGCGTGCCGCACCCTGATGCCTTTGCCCTGGTGCGCGAGCATGCCGCACGTATCGTGCGAGTGAGCGACGACGAGATCGCCGAGGCCATGCGGCTCTATCACGAGACCACCCACAACACCGCCGAGGGTGCCGGTGCCGCTGCCTTGGCCGCGCTGATGCAAGAGCGTGGGCGTCAGGCCGGCAAGCGCGTGGCGGTGGTGCTCAGTGGCGCCAACGTGGATCGCGGGCGCTATGTGCAGGTGTTGGCGGGGTCTGTCTGAGCGAGTGAACTTTCTTTCTGTACGGCAAGCGCACCCTCGGGTTCAATGTGCACCCCTGAATACGCCCAGAGTGCGCCATGCCTTTCTCCAACGGTTTTCTGCTCAGTCTGTCCCTTTGCCTGGATATCGGGGTGGCCAATATCGCCATGATCACCCTGGCCATACAGCGCGGATTCCTCCAGGGGTTCTGGTTGGGCCTGGGTACCTGCGTTGGCGACCTGGTCTATGCAATTGCTGCTCTGGCCGGAATGACCGTGCTGCTGCAGTTCGAAAGCGTGCGCTGGGCCCTGTGGCTGGGCGGTTCGGCACTGCTGGTGTGGTTTGCCGTGAAGATGCTGCTGGCGGCTTGGCGTGGCGGGCATCTGGAGTCGCGGGGGCAGGTGGTGGTGGAATCGGGCTGGCGCGAGTTCCTGCGCGGGATCTTCCTGGCCATGTCATCGCCCAGCGCGATTCTCTGGTTCGCGGCGGTGGGTGGGGTGCTGATCTCCAGGTCCGGTGGCGGCAGCCTGCTCGACGCGGGTCTGTTCCTCGGCGGCTTCTTCGTCGCCGGATTGGCCTGGTGCGTGTCGCTCTGCGGCATCGCCAGCCATGGTGGGCGCTTGCTTGGTGACCGGCTGCTGACGTGGTCCTACCTGCTGTCGGCGGCCATTTTCTGTTATTTCGCGGTGTACGTGATTCTCTCGGGTTATCGTGAGTTCATCTTGTCTACACCCGTTTGACGCGCCCCTCGACTGATTTATTTCCAGGCGGCTGTCGATCTGTCGTTTTCCCGTTCGACCAGTGTTGAAAGCGTCACCACCAACCCTGATGAATCTTCGGAGGAAACACCGATGAACACTGCAGCCGAGCGTGAGCTGGAGCAACTTATCGAACAGTGGATGCAAGCGGTGCGCGAGCGTGACGTGGACCGTATCGTCGCCCCCTACGCCGACGACATTCTCGCCTTCGACGCCATCCAGGCCCTGCAATTCAGGGGCAAGGCCGCCTACCGCGCCCATTGGGAAATGTGCATGGGCATGTGCACCGGGCCGATGGTATTCGAATTGGCGCAATTGACCGTGCACGCCGACGGCGACCTGGGCCTGGCCCACTGGCTCAACCGCTGTGGCCCGTCCGACGATGAGAGCCAGTGCGGTTTCATGCGCGCCACTGTCGGCTACCGGCGCAGCGGCGGCCAATGGCAGGTCATCCACGAACACTGGTCGGCACCGTTCGACATGGAAACGCAAAAAGCGCTGTTCGATCTCAAACCCTGAACGCTCTCGACCGCCTATCGCCAGCTTGCTCCGGAGACGATCATGAAATACCTGTGCCTGGTCTATTGTGATGAAGCGCTGTTGCACAGCCTGCCCGACAGCCCCGAGGACGCCGAATGCATGGCCTACGCCGAGTCCATCCAGGGCTCCGGGCGGATGATCGCCGCCGAGGCGCTCAAGCCCGTGCAGACGGCCACCACGGTGCGCGTGCGCGCCGGGCGTATGAGCCTGACCGACGGCCCGTTTGCCGAGACCAAGGAGCAGTTGGCCGGTTTCTACCTGGTCGATGCCCGCGACCTCAATGAAGCGTTGAACATCGCCAAGGGGATTCCTGCGGCGCGGGTCGGCAGCGTCGAGGTGCGCCCGGTGCGAGAGTTGCAACCCTGACCCATAAGGAGATGCACGATGTCCCAGGAGTCGCCGGGCTGATGAACAGCGAAGCGCACGTCCGCGACGAAGTGGCGGCGGTCTACCGCCGCGATTCCCGGCGCATCCTGGCCACCCTGATCCGCCTGCTGGGAGACTTCGACCTGGCCGAGGAGGCCTTGCATGACGCCTTCTTCATTGCCGTCGAACGTTGGCAGCGCGATGGCATCCCGGACAATCCGAGGGCCTGGCTGGTCTCCGCCGGCCGTTTCAAGGCCATCGACGCCTTGCGCCGGCGTGCCCGCTTCGACCGCTCTCAGGCGGACCTGATCATGCTGCTGGAGGGCCAGGCCCAGGACCCGGGCGAGCAGGAGCTGCTGGTCGATGACCGGCTACGCCTGATCTTCACCTGCTGCCACCCGGCCCTGGCCTTCGATGCCCAGGTGCCGCTGACGCTGCGCGAGGTCTGCGACCTGACCACCGAGCAGATCGCCCGCGCCTTCCTGCAGAGCCCGGCGACCATCGCCCAGCGCATCGTGCGGGCCAAGGCCAAGATCCGCGATGCGCAGATCCCTTATCAGGTACCGGAGCTGGGCGAGTTGCCGGAGCGGCTGGAGAGCGTGCTGAGGGTGATCTACCTGGTGTTCAACGAGGGCTATTCGGCGTCTTCGGGCGAGGATGTCACCACGCGCGCGCTGACCGACGAAGCCATCCGCCTGGGCCGGTTGCTCGCGCAGTTGCTGCCGGATGCCGAAGTGCTGGGGCTGCTGGCGTTGATGCTGTTGCAGGCCTCGCGGCAGAACGCGCGCAGCGATGCCCAGGGTGAGCTGGTGTTGCTCGATGAGCAGGACCGCGGCCTGTGGGACCGGGCACAGATCGAGGAGGGCTGTCAGTTGGTGCGCCAGGCACTGCGCAGCCGGGAGTTCGGCCCCTACAGCGTGCAGGCGGCGATTGCCGCGCTGCATGCCGAAGCGCCCAGCGCCGAGGCCACCGACTGGGACGAGATCGTCGGCCTGTACGATGTGCTGCAGCGTCACTGGCCGTCACCGGTGGTGGAGCTGAACCGGGCGGCGGCGCTGGCCCGACGCGATGGCGCGCAGGTCGGGTTGCGCGCGGTCGAGGCGATTCTCGAGCGGGGCGAGCTGGGCGACTACCACCTGGCCCATGCCGCGCGGGCCGAACTGCATCGGCAACTGGGCAACACCGTGCAGGCCCGCGAGGCCTGGCAGCAGGCGCTGACGCTGACCCGGCAGGGGCCGGAACGCCGGCATATCGAGCGACGCTTGCGCGAGCTGGGATGAGCGCCTCACTGTAGGAGCGGCCTCGTGCCGCGAAAGGGCTTCGTAGCAGCCCCGGCGATCTATGCGTGGACGCTGAAATTCTGGGACTGCTACGCAGTCCTTTCGCGGCACAAGGCCGCTCCTACAGTGGCCGTGAGAGTCTCAGCCGGCAACGAATTCCGGCGGGCTCACCAACTCGACGGTCTGCTGCTTGCGCGGCGCGAGGATCTCGGCTTCGCCGGCGACCACCAGTTCGTCGTTCTGGTTGTAGACGTTGGTGGCGATGCGCACCTTGAACTTGGGCAGCTTCTCGAGGATTTCCAGGCGCACGGTCAGCTCGTCGCCGATCTTCACCGGTTTCTGGAAGCTCATCTGCTGGCCCAGGTAGATGGTGCCCGGGCCGGGCAGGGTGCAGGCCACCGCGGCGCTGATCAGCGCGCCGCTGAACATGCCGTGGGCGATGCGCTCCTTGAACATGCTCTTGGCGGCGAACTCGGCATCCAGGTGCACCGGGTTGTGGTCACCGGACATGGCGGCGAACAGCTGGATGTCGCGTTCTGCCACGGACTTCTTGTATTCAGCTTTCTGGCCGACTTCGAGGGCTTCGTAAGGCGTGTTGGTGACCTGGGTCATCAGGGGCTTCCTTGTGGGGCGGACGAGGCTGCCGATCATTCACTGCGGGCGGGGCGGCCAAGGGCCAGCGCCTGCTCCAGCCAGCCGATGATCTCGGCGGTGACCTCGTCGCGATGGGTTTCGTTGAGCACTTCGTGGCGTGCGCCGGGGTAGATGCGCAACTGTACATGACGGTTGCCGGTCGCGCGCAGGGCGTCGGCCAGATGGGTGAGACGCTTGCCGGCACTTACCGGATCACATTCGCCGCCCAGCACGAAGATCGGCAGGTTTGGATCGATCTGTGCCAGGTTCTTCTTCTGACTGATCTGCGCCAGCCCCTGCAGCAGGTCGAGCCACAGCTGGTTGCTGCAGCGAAAGCCGCACAGCGGATCGGCGATGTACTTGTCCACCTCTGCGGCATCGCGGCTGAGCCAGTCGAAGGCGGTGCGGTTGGGTTTGAACGCCTTGTTGAACGAGCCGAACGACAGCCAGTCGATCAGCGCGCTCTTGCCCAGCGGGCCCTGGCGCCAGGCCTCGAGGCGGGCGATCAGGCGCGCCGCGCGGTACAGCGCCACCGGCTGGAAGTTCGAGCCGCTGAGGATCGCGCCCTGCAGGCTGGCGCTGTGGTGCAGCAGGTAGGCCTGAGCGATGTAGCTGCCCATGCTGTGGCCGAACAGGAACAGCGGGGTCCCCGGAAACTGCTGGCCGATGTGCTGGGCCAGCAGGCCCAGGTCGTTGAGCACGGCATTCCAGCCATTTTGCCGGGCGAACAGGCCCAGGCTGCCCAGTTCGGCGGTGCGACCGTGGCCGCGCAGATCGGGGGCGAGCAGCCCGTAGCCGGCCGCGTTGAGCGCATGGCCCAGGCGCTGGTAGCGCCCGGCATGCTCGGCCATGCCATGGGCCAGCAGCACCACGGCCTTGACCGGTGTGGCCGGCAGCCATTGGTGGACATAAAGGCTGCAATGCTCGCTGGCGGGGAGCCAGAAGGCGTCGTGGGGCATGGCGGGTCCTTGCGCGCGGAGGTTGCCCAACAGTGTATGCGCAAAGCCATCGATTGCAGGAAGGGCAGAAAAGAGATTCACAATGTTAATGGCGGCACTTGGCGTATTTGCCACCATCGACAGAGCTGCTAACGTCGGCTGAACACCTTTTTGCCAGCCGGCGATCAGGTCAGGGATGTCCCGGCAGAGGAACAATAATAAATGCAAGCCGATTTCTGGAACGACAAGCGCCCGGCGGGCGTACCTTCCACCATTGACATGAATGCCTACACATCCGTCGTCGATGTCTTCGAGCGCTGCTGCAAGCGCTTCGCCGACCGCCCGGCGTACAGCAACCTTGGCGTCACCCTGAGCTATGCCGACCTCGAGCGCCATTCGGCGGCCTTCGCCGCCTGGCTGCAGCAGCACACCGAGCTGGTGCCGGGCGACCGCATCGCGGTGCAGATGCCCAATGTCCTGCAATACCCCATCGCGGTGTTCGGCGCCATGCGTGCCGGCCTGATCGTGGTCAACACCAACCCGCTATACACCGAGCGCGAGATGCGTCATCAGTTCAAGGACTCCGGCGCCCGTGCCCTGGTGTACCTGAACATGTTCGGCAAGCGCGTGCAGGAGGTGCTGCCCGACACCGGCATCGAGTACCTGATCGAGGCGAAGATGGGCGACCTGCTGCCGACGGCCAAGGGCTGGCTGGTCAACACCGTGGTCGACAAGCTGAAGAAGATGGTTCCGGCCTACCAGTTGCCCCAGGCCGTGTCGTTCAAGCAGGTGCTGCGCCAGGGACGCGGGCTTACCCACAAGCCGGTGGCGCAGACCCTGGAAAACGTCGCGGTGCTGCAATACACCGGCGGCACCACCGGGCTGGCCAAGGGCGCCATGCTCACCCACGGTAACCTGGTGGCCAACATGCTCCAGGTGCTGGCCTGCTTCGCCCAGCACGGCCCCGACGGCCAGCCGCTGATCAAGGAAGGGCAGGAGGTGATGATCGCGCCGCTGCCGCTGTACCACATCTATGCCTTCACCGCGAACTGCATGTGCATGATGGTGACCGGCAACCACAACGTGCTGATCACCAACCCCCGCGATATCCCCGGCTTTATCAAGGAGCTGGGCAAGTGGCGGTTCTCGGCGCTGGTGGGCCTGAATACGCTGTTCGTCGCGCTGATGGACAACCCGGGCTTCAAGTCGCTGGATTTCTCCGCGCTGAAGGTCACCAATTCCGGTGGCACCGCGCTGGTCAAGGCCACCGCCGAACGCTGGGAGGCCCTTACCGGTTGCCGCATCGTCGAAGGCTACGGCCTGACCGAAACCTCGCCGGCGGCCAGCACCAACCCCTATGGCCAGCTGGCGCGCCTGGGTACCGTAGGTATCCCGGTGCCCGGCACGGCGTTCAAGGTGATCGACGACGAGGGCCACGAGCAGCCGCTGGGCGAGCGTGGCGAGCTGTGCATCAAGGGGCCGCAGGTGATGAAGGGCTACTGGCAGCAGCCGGAGGCCACCGACCAGGTGTTGGATGCCGAGGGGTGGCTGAAGACCGGCGATATCGCCGTCATCGACCCGGACGGTTTCACCCGCATCGTCGACCGCAAGAAGGACATGATCATCGTCTCAGGCTTCAACGTTTATCCCAACGAGATCGAGGACGTGGTGATGGGCCATCCGCAGGTGGCCAGCTGTGCGGTAATCGGCGTGCCGGACGAGCGCACCGGCGAGGCGGTGAAGCTGTTCGTGGTGCCGCGGGCGGGTGGGGTGAGCGTCGATGAGCTCAAGGCGTTCTGCAAGACCAACTTCACCGGCTACAAGGTGCCCAAGCACATTGTGCTGCGCGAATCGCTGCCGATGACCCCGGTGGGCAAGATCCTGCGCCGGGAATTGCGTGATATTGCCTGATTGTGGGGAATCGCCCAGCCCTTCAGGCTGAGCTGTACCCTGTGGGAGCGGCCCGACAAGCCTGCTCCCGCAGATCCGCTCTAGGGAAGGGTTTTCAGGCGGATTCGCGACATTTTGTATAATTACTCTAAAAATGACTTGAAATGTTCATTGAGTCATTTATGTGACCTGTCGGCCCATTTCGGCCTCTAGGCGACCCCTTGCAAAGCTGTTACTCTCGGCGCGCTTTCAGAGGATCCGGTTTGCAATGAGCCGGCCTCTCATATCAATAATAAGCGCATCGACGCATACCGAATTCGCTGTTGCTGAAGGAGCGGGCTTCCATGATCGAACATTTTTGGAAGGATAAGTACCCAGCCGGGGTCACGGCGGACATCAATCCTGACGAATTCCCCAATATCCAGGCGGTACTCAAGCAATCCTGCCAACGCTTTGCCGACAAACCCGCCTTTAGCAACCTGGGCAAGACCATCACCTACGGCGAGCTGTACACCCTGTCCGGCGCCTTCGCCGCCTGGTTGCAGCAGCACACCGACCTGAAGCCGGGTGATCGCATCGCGGTCCAGCTGCCCAACGTCCTGCAGTACCCCGTTGCCGTGTTCGGCGCCATGCGTGCCGGCCTGATCGTGGTCAACACCAACCCGCTGTACACCGCGCGGGAGCTGGAGCACCAGTTCAACGACTCCGGGGCCAAGGCCCTGGTGTGCCTGGCCAACATGGCGCACCTGGCGGAAAAGGTGGTGCCCAAGACCCAGGTCAAACACGTCATTGTGACCGAAGTGGCCGACCTGCTGCCACCCCTCAAGCGCCTGTTGATCAACAGCGTCATCAAGTACGTGAAGAAAATGGTGCCGGCCTATCACCTGCCGGGCGCCGTGCGCTTCAACGACGCCCTGGCGCTGGGCAAGGGCGGCGCGGTGACCGAGGCCAACCCGCAGTCCGGCGATGTCGCCGTGCTGCAGTACACCGGCGGTACCACCGGCGTGGCCAAGGGCGCGATGCTTACCCACCGCAACCTGGTCGCCAACATGCTGCAGTGCCGCGCGCTGATGGGCTCTAACCTGCATGAAGGCTGCGAGATCCTCATCACCCCGCTGCCGCTGTACCACATCTACGCCTTTACCTTCCATTGCATGGCCATGATGCTCATCGGCAACCACAACGTGCTGATCAGCAACCCGCGCGACCTGCCGGCCATGGTCAAGGAACTGGGCAAGTGGAAGTTCAGCGGCTTCGTCGGCCTCAACACGCTGTTCGTCGCCCTGTGCAACAACGAGACGTTCCGCAACCTCGACTTCTCGGCGCTGAAGATCACCCTGTCCGGCGGCATGGCCCTGCAACAGAGTGTCGCCGAGCGCTGGAAGACGGTGACCGGCTGCGCTATCTGCGAAGGCTACGGCATGACCGAGACCAGCCCGGTGGCGGCGGTCAACCCGACTTCGGCCAACCAGCTGGGGACCATCGGCATCCCGGTGCCGTCCACCCTGTGCAAGATTATCGACGACAACGGCCAGGAACTGCCCCTGGGCGAGGTGGGCGAGCTGTGCATCAAGGGGCCGCAGGTGATGAAGGGCTACTGGCAGCGTGAAGACGCCACCGCCGAGATCATCGACAGCAACGGCTGGCTGAAGACCGGCGACATCGCCCTGATCCAGCCGGACGGCTACATGCGCATCGTCGACCGCAAGAAGGACATGATCCTGGTGTCCGGCTTCAACGTGTACCCCAACGAGCTCGAAGACGTGCTCGCCGCGCTGCCGGGCGTGCTGCAGTGCGCGGCCATCGGCATCCCGGACGAGAAGTCCGGCGAGGTGATCAAGGTGTTCATCGTGGTCAAGCCGGGCATGACCCTGACCAAGGAGCAGGTGATGGAGCACATGCGCGCCAACGTCACCGGCTACAAGGTGCCCAAGGCCATCGAGTTCCGCGACGCGCTGCCGACCACCAACGTCGGCAAGATCCTGCGCCGCGAGCTGCGCGACGAAGAGCTGAAGAAGCAGGGCCTGAAGAAGATCGCCTGATCCCCAGCGTGCACGATCGATGTAGGAGCGGCCTTGTGCCGCGAAAGGGGTGCGAAGCACCCCCATCGATTGGTGCATTGTCGCTGAGATCCTGGGGGTGCTTCGCACCCCTTTCGCGGCACAAGGCCGCTCCTACAGAGAGGTTGCGATTCAGCGCAGCTTTTCCAGCATCTGGTAGTACCACATCCCCGCCGCCAGCAGCGGATTGCCCAGCAGGTCGCCCATCGGCACCTTGATGTGCCGGCACCCGGCAAAGGTATCGAACTTCTCCAGCGTCCCGGTCAGCGCCTCGGCCATGATCTCGCCCATGATGTGGCTGGTGGCGATGCCGTGCCCGGAATACCCCTGGCAGTACCAGACGTTGTCCGACAGCTTGCCCAGCTGCGGGATGCGGTTGACCACGATGCCCATGGCGCAGCTCCACTGGAACTCGATCGGCACGCCCTTGAGCGCCGGGAAGGTGCGCTCGATGCACGGGCGCAGCTCGCCTTCGATGTCCCGCGAGTCGCGCCCGGAGTAGTTGGCGCCGCCGCCGAACAGCAGGCGCTTGTCGGCGGTCAGGCGGTAGTAGTCGAGGACGAAACGGCAGTCGTACACCGCCAGGTCCTGTGGGTTGATCTGCTCGGCCAGCTCGCCCAGCGGCGCGGTGGTGACAATGCCGCCCATGGCCGGGAAGATCTTGCCCTTGAGCTGGCGCTTTTCCAGCTTGTGATACACATCGCCGGCCAGCATCACCTGGCGTGCCTCGATCCGTCCCTGGGCGGTGACCACTGCCGGGCGCGGGCCGTGGACGATCTCCAGCACCTCGGAGTTTTCGAACACCAGCGCACCCAGCCCGTGGGCGGCGCGGGCCTCGCCCAGGCACAGGTTGAGCGGGTGCAGGTGCAGGTTGCGGCGGTTCTTCAGCGCGCCGAGGTACAGCGGGCTTTGCAGGTGGCGTTGCATGGCGCTGCGGTCGAGCAGTTGCACCTGGTCGCCCATGCCACGGCGCTGGGCCTCGGCCTCGAAGGCGCGCAGCTCGTTCATGTGCGACGGTTTCATCGCCGCGTGCAGGTGGCCGTGCTTGAGGTCGCACTGGATGCCGTAGCGCTCGACGCGCTGCTCGATGATCTGGTGGCCGCGCCAGCGCAGGTGCCAGATGAAATCGTCCACCTCGGCCCCCAGCCGGTCGCGCATCTGCGTGCGCATGGCCTCGTCGCCCGACAGGCTGCCGGTGACCTGGCCGCCGTTGCGCCCGCTGGCGCCCCAGCCGATGCGGTTGGTCTCGACGATGGCCACCTTCAGGCCACGCTCGGCCAGTTCCACCGCGGTGGCCACACCGGTGAAGCCGCCGCCGATGATCGCCACGTCCACCTGCACCGTGCCCTTGAGCGTGGGGTATTCGGTCGTGTCGTTGAGGGTGGCGCTGTAATAGGACGGCGCGCGCTGGGCCGGGCCGTTGTTCACTGCTGCGTTCATGCTTGTTCCTTCTTGTAATCTCGTGGGCATCAGGCCTGGTGCAGGTACCAGCGCCAGTCCTGCTCGCCGACCTCGGCCATGAACTGGCGGTACTCGGCGCGCTTGACCTTCAGGTAGACGCCGAGGAAGGCCTCGCCCAGCGCCTCCCGGGCCCAGGTCGAACGCTCCAGGGCCTCGAGGGCGGTCAGCCAGTCGGTGGGCAGGTGTTCGCTGGCCTGGGCGTAGCCGTTGCCTTCGACCGGGGCGCCGGGATCGAGTTGTTCACGGATGCCCTGGTGGGTGGCGGCGAGGATCGCGGCAGCGGCCAGGTAGGGGTTGGCGTCGGCGCCACAGATGCGGTGCTCGATATGCCGGCTGGCTGCCGGGCCGCCGGGCACGCGGAGGCTGACGGTGCGGTTGTCCACGCCCCAGGTCGGCGCCAGCGGCGCATAGCTGTTGGCCTGGAAGCGGCGGAACGAGTTGGCGTTGGGGCAGAACAGCAGCAGCGATTCACGCAGGTGACGCAGCATGCCGGCCACCGCATGATGCAGCAGCGGGGTGCCGGCCTTGTCCTCGCTGGCGAACAGGTTGTTGCCGGCGGCGTCCGCCAGGCTCAGGTGCATGTGCATGCCGGTGCCGGCCAGCTGGGCGAACGGCTTGGCCATGAAGCAGGCCTGCATGCCGTGGGTGTTGGCGATGCCCTTGACCAGGCGCTTGTAGCGCACGGCCTGGTCCATCGCCTCGAGTGCGTCGCCGTGTTCCAGGGTGATCTCCACCTGGCCGGGCGCGTACTCGGAGATCGCCGTGCGGGCCGGGATGCCCTGGGCCTTGCAGGCGGCATAGAGGTCGGCGAGGAAGGGTTCGATCTGCTCCAGCTCGCGCAGGCCATACACCTGGGTCCCACGCGGACGCCCGCCGTCGCTGTCCAGCGCCGGCTGCGGCCGGCCCTGGGCGTCGCGCTGCTGGTCGAGCAGGTAGAACTCCAGCTCGCAGGCCATCACCGGGTGGAAACCATCGGCCTTGAGCGCATCGATCACCCGCAGCAAAACATGGCGCGGATCGGCCACGCTGGCCGGCAGGCCTTCGCTGGGGTGCATGCTGACCTGCACGGCGGCGGTCGGCACCCGGCGCCAGGGCAGGCGCACCAGGCTGCCGTCCAGCGGGTAGGCGCGGCAATCGATGTCGCCGACATCCCAGACCAGGCCGGAGTCTTCGACATCGTCGCCGTTGAGGGTCAGGCCGAGGATGGTGCTGGGCAGCGGGCGGCCGCTTTCGAACACCGCCAGCAGTTCCTCGCGGTGCAGCAGCTTGCCGCGGGGGACGCCGTTGGCGTCGAGGATGAACAGCTCGATCAGGTCTATATCGGGGTTGTCGGCCAGGAAACGCCTGGCTTGCTCTGCGGGGGCAAAGTGCATGGTGGATTCGCTCTGGGGCACACGTGACCGCCGCGCAGGCGAGCGGTCAGGCTGAGTCAATCGGCCAGTGGGGCGGCCGGGTCGGGTCAGGAGTGCGTGAGCGAAGTGTCCGGTGGGCGCGCGTGGCGGCAATGCCATAGCGCCCAGAACGCCAGGATGATATGGACCAGCGGATTTTCACCGGCACGGGCCCGGGCCTTCGGCAGCGAAGGGTGGGGCAGCGGGCGGGCGATCATTGGGTCGGGAAGCATCCCTGGATACTCACATGGCCTGTAAGGTTGATTAAAGCAGTGAATGGCGACGTTCATTCCGGTGGTAGCTAAACATTGGCAAGGTCTGCTCGCCGCGTCGCAGCAGCTTAGGAAGCTTCCCACAGTTTTATCGGACCTAGGCTAGTTGGCAGGTGGCGCGCCAGCAGTGAAAGTCCCTTTCTTTGTAGGAATGGTCAGGGATCGCCAAGCAAGCGCAAAGGACTTATCAGGTAATCGCCCATCACGCGATCGTCTTCGATGTCAGCGAGTTCATCATCCAGCCAGGAGAATGTTGCCAAATCCGGCAAACGGGTCTGCCATGGGTTCATGCCGGGCACTATCGGGTCGTTGAAAAAATGGCGGAGCTTTACGACCGGATGCTGGCAGGGCAGCGGCCTTGTCTGATGACGGTGGCGGTATCGCGGCCGTTAACTCGCCAGCAGGGGGACAGCCTCAATCAGCAGAGGTACAGGGTTTCGGGCATTTTCAGTACCGCAGCGGGTAAAGCGACGGCGGATGTTGCGCTAGCAATGGCAGGTGGGCCTGCGGCGGCGGTCGCAGGGATCGCCGCCACCGGAGCTGTTGCGTGGTTGATTCAGAATAAGATTCCTACTTTTCATGCTGGGGATGTACTGGCATCGCTGTCAGCAACCGTGAAAGGCGGTATTGGTCCCCAATCCAGCAGCCTGATGATGATTATCTGAAGGGGAGCGGATATGTGGGTGCTTTATGGTATTTGCTATGCCCTCGTGGTCGGCACGTTGGTCGACTGGGCATGCCGGTCAAGATGCATCAGGTTTCTTCTCTATATCGTCTTCAACGTCACGGGGATTACCGCCTGTAATCAACTGGGTGAAGAGCAGTTCCTGCAACTTGATGGTATTGGCTGGTCAGCTTTTTTCGTGGCAATTGCTACACCGTTGTTGTTCAAGCGCTCCCGCTATTTCGAGCGTGATCGCGACTGAACGGCGGGCACAGGCAGCATCGATTTCGCAAATCTGCGACAATCCCGCCTCTTACGCCTGCCGATCATGAAAAAGCAGCACTCGCCTGCATCATTAAAAAGCCCCATGACAGACCACGCCATCGACCAACTGCTGAAGAACCTCGACCACGCCATGATCGCCGACCGCCATCGGTTGCGCCGGCAATTGCACGAGCTGCGCAAGCGCCCCGACGAGGGCAAGCTCGCGCAGTGGGTGGAAAAGGTCCAGGCCTCCTGCGCCCAGGTCACCGCGCGCCAGCAGAGCGTGCCGAGCATTCGCTACGACGACAACTTGCCCATCGCCGCCAAGCGCGACGAGATCAAGAAGGCCCTGGCCGAGCACCAGGTGCTGGTGATCGCTGGCGAGACCGGTTCCGGCAAGACCACCCAGTTGCCAAAGATCTGCCTGGAGCTGGGCCGCGGCAGCCATGGCCTGATCGCCCACACCCAGCCCCGGCGGATCGCCGCGCGCAGCGTCGCGGCGCGGGTCGCGGAGGAGCTGGGCACGCCGTTGGGGGCGCTGGTCGGCTACCAGGTGCGCTTCGAGGACCAGAGCGATTCGAACACCCTGGTCA
Organism: Pseudomonas carassii; assembly: GCF_036324045.1. Taxonomy (NCBI): domain Bacteria; kingdom Pseudomonadati; phylum Pseudomonadota; class Gammaproteobacteria; order Pseudomonadales; family Pseudomonadaceae; genus Pseudomonas; species Pseudomonas carassii. The sequence continues at coordinate 94,415 of NZ_JAZDCT010000021.1, forward strand.
AGCTGATGACCGACGGTATCCTGCTGGCCGAAACCCAGCACGACCGCTTCCTCGAACGCTACGACACGATCATCGTCGACGAGGCCCATGAGCGCAGCCTGAACATCGACTTCCTGCTCGGCTACCTCAAGACCCTGCTGCACCGCCGCCCGGACCTGAAGCTGATCATCACCTCGGCGACCATCGACCTGGAGCGCTTCTCCAAGCACTTTGACGGCGCGCCGATCATCGAGGTGTCCGGGCGCACCTACCCGGTGGAGACCTGGTACCGGCCGCTGACCAGCGAGCACGACGAGGAGGGCAACCAGGTCGAGGAGGACCTTTCCGTCGACCAGGCGATCCTCGCCAGCCTCGACGAGATCGCCCAGCACGAACGCAGCCAGGGCAAGGGCCCGGGCGATGTGCTGGTGTTCTTGCCCGGCGAGCGCGAGATTCGCGACGCCGCCGAGATCCTGCGCAAGGCGCAGCTGCGCCACACCGAGATCCTGCCGCTGTATGCGCGGCTGTCGCCGGCCGAGCAGCAGCGGATCTTCCAGTCCCACAGCGGCCGGCGCGTGGTGCTGGCGACCAACGTCGCCGAAACCTCGCTGACCGTGCCGGGCATCCGCTATGTGATCGACAGCGGCACCGCGCGCATCAGCCGCTACAGCTACCGCGCCAAGGTCCAGCGCCTGCCCATCGAGGCGGTGTCCCAGGCCAGCGCCAACCAGCGTAAAGGCCGCTGCGGCCGGGTCGAGCCGGGCATCTGCATCCGCCTGTACAGCGAGGACGATTTCAACGGCCGGCCGGCGTTCACCGACCCGGAGATCCTGCGCACCAACCTGGCCGCGGTGATCCTGCAGATGCTGCACCTGCGCCTGGGCGCGATCGACGCCTTCCCGTTCATCGAGCCGCCGGATGGCAAGGCCATCAGCGACGGCTTCAACCTGTTGCAGGAGCTGTCGGCGGTCAACCGCGAGAACCAGCTGACGCCCCTGGGCCGCCAGCTGGCGCGTCTGCCGATCGATCCTCGTTTGGGCCGCATGCTGCTCGAAGGCGCCCGCCAGGGCAGCCTGCAGGAAGTGCTGATCGTCGCCAGCGCGCTGTCGGTGCAGGACCCGCGCGAGCGCCCGCCGGAGCGCCAGCAGGCCGCTGACCAGGCGCACGCGCAGTGGAAGGATGTCGATTCCGACTTCGCCGCGCTGGTCAACCTGTGGCGCGGTTTCGAGGAGCAGCGCCAGGCGCTGACCGCCAGCCCGCTGCGCAACTGGTGCCGCAAGAACTTCCTCAACTACCTGCGCCTGCGTGAGTGGCGCGACGCCCATCGCCAGCTGGCGCTGATCTGCCGCGACCTGCAGTTGACAGTCAACAAGGACGCCTGCGACTACCAGCCCCTGCACAAGGCGATTCTCAGCGGCCTGCTCAGCCAGATCGGCCAGAAGACCGAGGAGGGCGACTACCAGGGTGCGCGTCAGCGGCGTTTCTGGGTTCACCCGTCGTCGGGCATCGGCCGCAAGCGGCCGCAGTGGGTGATGGCCGCGGAGCTGGTGGAGACCACCAAGCTGTATGCGCGCATGGTGGCCAAGATCGAGCCGGACTGGATCGAGCCGCTGGCCACCCACCTGATCAAGAAGAACCACTTCGAACCGCACTGGGAGAAGAAGCGCGGCCAGGTGGTGGCCTACGAGCAGATCACCCTCTACGGGCTGATCCTGGTCGGTCGCAGGCCGGTGCATTTCGGCCCGATCGACCCGGTCACTTCCCGCGAGCTGTTTATCCGCGATGGCCTGGTCGGTGGCGAGATCCAGTCCCGGGCCAAATGCCTGGCGACCAACAAGCGCCTGCTCGAGCAGCTCGACGAGCTGGAAGCCAAGGCCCGTCGGCGCGATATTCTGGCCGACGAGGAGACGCTGTACGCCTTCTACGAGGCGCGCCTGCCCGAAGAGATTCATCAGACCGCGACCTTCGACAGCTGGTACCGGATGAACAGCCAGAAGGATCCGAACCTGCTGATCATGCGCGAAGAGGACGTGCTCGCCCGCGAGGCCAGCGAGGTCACCGCCGCGCAGTATCCGGACCACCTGCAGGTGGGCGAGCTGCGCCTGTCGCTGAGCTATCACTTCGAGCCGAACCACCCGCGTGACGGCGTGACCGTGCGGGTGCCGGCGCCGTTGCTGCCGAACCTGCCGGGCGAACGCCTGGAATGGTTGGTGCCCGGCCTGCTGGAGGCCAAGTGCATCGCCCTGGTGCGCAACCTGCCCAAGGCCCTGCGCAAGAACTTCGTGCCGGTGCCCGACTTCGTCAAGGCGGCCCTGTCGCGCCTGGCGTTCGGCCAGGGGGCATTGCCGCAGGCCCTGGGCCAGGAGTTGCTGCGCATGACCGGGGCGCGGGTGTCGGACGAGGCCTGGGCGGAGGCGGCCGGGCTGGTGGAAGGTCATCTGCGCATGAACATCGAAGTGGTCGACGCCCAGGGCAAGTTCCTCGGCGAAGGCCGCGACCTGGCCGAGCTGACCGCCCGCTTCGCCGCCGCCAGCCAGGCGGCGCTGGCCCTGCCGCGCAGCGAAAAGGCCGAGCAGCCGGTACAGGCCAAGGCCTTCGCGCAGGTGGCGCAGACCGCCCAGCAGAAGATCGCCGGGCTGTCGATGACCGTCTACCCGGCGCTGGTCGAGGACAACGGCACGGTGCGCGAGGGACGCTTCTCGACCCAGGCCGAAGCCGAGTTCCAGCACCGTCGCGCCTTGCAGCGCCTGTTGCTGCAACAGCTGGCGGAACCGGCCAAGTTCCTGCGCGGCAAGCTGCCGGGGCTGACCGAGTTGGGGCTGCTGTACCGTGAACTGGGCCGGGTCGAGGCACTGGTCGAGGATATCCTCCTGGCCAGCCTCGACAGCTGTGTGCTGGAAGGCGAAGACCCACTGCCGCGTGATGGCGCGGGCCTGGCCTCGCTGGCGGAACGCAAGCGCGGCAACTGGACCGAGCACGCCGAACGCCTGGCCCGCCTGACCCTGGAGGTGCTGAAGCTGTGGCATGGCTTGCAGAAGCGCTTCAAGGGCAAGATCGACCTGAGCCAGGCGGTGGCCCTCAACGACATCAAGCAGCAGCTGGCCAACCTGGTGTACCCGGGCTTCGTGCGGGAAACGCCGGGGGCCTGGTTCAAGGAGTTGCCGCGTTATCTCAAGGCGATTGAACTGCGCCTGGAGAAGCTGGGTTCGCAGGTGCAGAAGGACCGGGTGTGGAGCGCCGAGCTGGCCAATTGCTGGGCGCAGTACCAGGCGCGCGCCGACAAGCATGCCCAGGAAGGCAAGCGCGATGAGCAGTTGACCCTGTACCGCTGGCTGCTGGAGGAGTACCGGGTGTCGTTGTTTGCCCAGCAACTGGGGACGAAGGTGGCGGTTTCCGACAAGCGACTCAGCAAACAGTGGAGTCAGGTGGAAGCCTAAGCTCCCCAAGTTGTGGCAAACTTGGTGGAATTTGCGGCCGCTGTGCGGTCGATCGCGGCACAAGGCCGCTCCTACAGGCGAACACCGATGTTGTAGGAGCGGCCTTGTGCCGCGAACGAGGGCGCAGCCCTCGCCTCAAAATTGGTACCAAGGTGCCATTAAGTTGCCCTTATTCCGGCCAGCGCCTTGTGGCGATGGCCCCAGACCAGAGGAACGACCGTGCACAACGTCGTCATCAGCGGCACCGGCCTGTACACCCCGGCCCAAAGCATTTCCAACGAAGAACTGGTGGAATCCTTCAACGCCTGGGCACAGCGTTTCAACCGTGACAATGCCGCCGCCATCGAGCGTGGCGAGGTCGAGGCGGCGCCGCTGTCCGACGCCGCTTTCATCGAGAAGGCTTCGGGCATCAAGAGCCGCTTCGTCATGGACAAGGCCGGTATTCTCGATCCGCAGCGCATGAAGCCGCGCCTGCCCGAGCGCACCAACGACGAACAATCGATCCTCTGCGAAATGGGCGTGGCCGCCGCCCGCCAGGCCCTGGAGCGTGCCGGCCGCACCGCCGCCGATGTCGACGGGGTGATCGTCGCCTGTTCCAACCTGCAGCGTCCGTATCCGGCCATTGCCATCGAAGTGCAGCAGGCACTGGGTATCCAGGGCTTCGCCTTCGACATGAATGTGGCCTGCTCGTCGGCCACCTTCGGTATCCAGACCGCCGCCAACAGCGTGCAGCTGGGTCAGTCGCGCGCCGTGCTGGTGGTCAACCCGGAGATCTGCACCGGCCACCTGAACTTCCGTGACCGCGACAGCCACTTTATCTTCGGCGACGCCGCCACCGCGGTGCTGGTCGAGCGTGCCGACCTGGCCACCTCCGAGCACCAGTTCGACATCGTCAGCACCAAGCTGCTGACGGCGTTCTCCAACAACATCCGCAACAACTTCGGCTTCCTCAACCGCGCCGCGGAAGAGGGCATCGGTGCCCGCGACAAGCTGTTCGTGCAGGAAGGCCGCAAGGTATTCAAGGAAGTCTGCCCGATGGTCGCCGAGCTGATCGGCCAGCACCTGGCCGAGAACGACCTGCAGCCGTCGGACGTCAAGCGCTTCTGGCTGCACCAGGCCAACCTGAGCATGAACCACCTGATCGTCAAGAAGCTGCTGGGGCGTGAAGTGGCCGAGGAAGATGCGCCGGTGATCCTGGATCGCTATGCCAACACCAGTTCGGCGGGTTCGGTGATTGCCTTCCACCTGTACCAGGATGACCTGGCCAAGGGTTCGCTGGGGGTACTGAGCTCGTTTGGTGCTGGATATTCGATTGGTAGTGTGGTTCTGCGTAAACGCTGATACCTACTTTTACTTCTCTTTCGCTGGGGCCGCTTTGCGGCCCTTTCCGACCGGTCCGACGCCTCGGCAAGGCCGCTCCTACAGGAGAACGCATTCCCCTGTAGGAGCGGCCTTGTGTCGCGAAAGGGCT
>NZ_JAZDCT010000022.1:0-97736 GCF_036324045.1 Pseudomonas carassii
TGACAGGGCGTCAACCGTTAATTTCATGAAATTGAAATATGAAAGGAAACACCTCATCCAGAACGCCTGCCCCAGGCGGGCACCTGGCACACAACGCTCTACACTTGCTTACTCTCCCCTGACGGAGCCAACCAAGGTGCATCACGCAGGAAGCGATAGACCTCCTTCTATAAAGGCCCGACGCGGTGCAGTCATCTGGCTCACCGGCCTGTCGGGCGCCGGCAAATCGACACTGGCCGAGTCCCTGGCTCACCAGCTCGATGAACTGGGGCACGCCTGCTATGTGCTTGATGGCGATGTGCTACGCACGGGGCTGAACGCCGACCTGGGCTTTTCCCCCGAGGACCGTCACGAAAACATCCGCCGCACGGGTGAAGTGGCAGCCCTGTTCGCCGACGCCGGCCTGATCTGCATCGCAGCGCTGATCTCACCCTATCGCGCGGGGCGAGCCGCCGCTCGACTGGCCTGCAAGGCCGGCTTCCACGAGGTGCACATCAAGGCCGACCTGGCCACCTGCGAAGCCCGTGACCCGAAGGGCCTGTACCGCCGGGCACGGGCGGGAGAGCTGACGGGTTTTACCGGTATCGATGCGCCCTATGAGGCACCGGAACGGCCGGAACTGGTGGTGGAGACCGCACGAACGACATTAGCGGCGGCGACGGGGCAGTTGCTGGAATATGTGCTCGAGCAGCTGGCCCACCAGCCCCGATAGCGCACATGAAACGCGGTGGGAGCGGAACATGCCCACTCCCACACGACACCATCAACTGCCCGGGGCGATATCGCCGCGCTGCCAGCGCGCCTCGTTGTTGCTCAAGGCCTGGGCAATATCGGCCAGCTCATTGGACGGCAAGCTCTGCGGCAGCGGGTCGAGCCCAGCGCTGGCGAACAGCTGGCCGTAACTATTGCGCAGCTCGGCATAGGCCAGGTCACGACGCAGGTCGGCCTGCAGCGCATTCAGCTCACCCTGGATCAGTTCGAGTTCGCCAATGCCTTGCGCCTGGTGACGGTTGCGCAGCTGCTCGACGATCTGCTGGTCGAGACTCACCAGTTGCTGGCTGGTGGCGAATTGGCGGCGGGCTTCGTTGTAATTGGCGTTGGCCACATACAGCTGGGCAAGGATGGCCATGGACATGGCCTGGCGACGCGCCTCGACCACTTGCTCGCCGGCCTTGGCCACATCGATGGAAGCGGGCCCCGACAGCACATTGAACAGGTTCCAGGTGACCTTCACGCCATAGTCGGCCCAGTGCTGGTTGGTCAGGAAGCTGTTGCTGTCGTAATGCCCACCGGCCGAGAACTCCAGCCCCGGCAACATGCGCAGCATCGACTTGCGCACCTCGGCGGCACTGATGCGTGCCTGGTAATCCTGCTCACGCAGCTCGGGACGGGTTGCCAGGGCCTGCTGCTCCAGCGTTTCGAGGCCCACCTTGAGTTCCGGCACGCTGTAGTCGTCGGTGGCGGCGAGGGTCAGCTCGGTGCCGGGCGGCAGGTTGATCAACGCGCCCAGCTCGGTCTTGGCCAGCGACAAGGCCCGGCGCTGCTCTTCCAGCTGGCGGGTGGCCTCGATCAGCGCGCGCTGGTAGCCGAGCGCCTGGATCGGATCGCCGATGCGTTGCTCGCCCAGACGCTGGCTGTTGTCCCTGGCCTGGTCGACGCGCACCATCAGCGCATCAATCTGCTTGAGCAGGCGCTCAGCGGCCACGGCGCGCCAATAGGCCGAACGCACATCCTGGATGATGGTCTGCACCACCTTGCGCCGACGCTCCTGTACGATCAGGCGCTGGTCGCCCTGCTGCTTGGCGCTGACGTAGCTGACGCCGAAGTCGAGGACGTTCCAGACCATGGTCAGGTCGGCCACGTCGCGGTCGCGATCCTGGGAGGTCGACGGTTCCAGGGACTGGGTGTTGGTCAGCACGCTGCGGCTGCTCGACGCGCTGACGTTGCTGCGCCCGGCATAGCCGGCCGACAGGGCCATGCGTGGCAGCATGTCGAAGCTGGCCAGATCGACCTGGCGCTGGGCCAGGGCCTCCTCCATGACCTTCAGGCGCGCCTCCAGGTTGTACTTGACCGCCCTGGCCATGGCCTGGTGCAACGTCAGTGGGCCGTGCAGCGCCTCCTGGTCCTTGAACATGCTGGCCAGGTCGGCCTTTGCCCGCTGCTCGCTGACGCTGCGGTCGATGGGCTGGGTCTTGACCGCGCACCCCGTCACCGCCAGTGCCAGCACGCTTACCACGAAAATCCTCGATGCTCTGCTCATCCCTGTCCGCCCCCTTGGTACGGCACTGCTTCTTCTAATGGATAGCTTGCGTCCGCTGGCTCATGCCTGCGGCGCGGGTACCTCTACCTGCCCCAACGCCTGCGCCAGTTGCCTGGCCTGACGTTGCTCCCCCTCCCGGAAGGCCTGCAGTTGCTGCCCCAGGGTCGGTGCCCCGATCAAACCCTTCTCTGCCTCCGCTCCCTGGCGGAACGGTTTGCCGCCGCTGAGCTCATACTGGCCACCGTCATCCGGCAGCGTCTTGTCGAAGATGTTGGCCAGGCTGCTGGCCCCGAACACATTGGCGTCTCCGCCACCAAAGCCGAGGAATCCGGAGCCCGAGCCATTGCCGATGGCGTTGTCACCCTGGTGACCGGCGAATACCTGGGCCAGGTAGCTCGGCGCCAGCGCGCCGTTCTGGATGAACAGGTTGCCCAAGGCTGGCAACCCGCCGCCCGACGTCGGCACCTCGAACAACGGCTGTGGCAACAGTGGCGACTGGAACGGCGCCGTCACCGGCGCAGGCGAGGCCACCACGGGCGTGCCCGGGCTGACCTGCACCGGACGAGGCGGATAGGCGCGGAATTCCGGGTCGCCGTCGTTCGACTGCAAGGCCACGCCTTGCCCGGTGAAACCGCCGACCAGCACGTTGCCCGCAGCATCGGTGATGCCGGTGCCACTGCCCTTGAGCGCCAGGGCCAGGCTCCCGGCGCCGGCCACGCCGCCGACATTGACCTGCCAGGTGCGACCGTCGAGGCGCACCAGCGATTGCAGGGTGCCACTGGCATTGCCACTGCTCACCAGTTCGAAGTCGCCCAGGTCGACACCGCTGACGTTCTCGCTGAAGGTCACGGTGAATGACTGGCTGCCCGGAGCCGGCGACGGATTGCCCACGATCGAGACCACGGCAGGCGGGGTGCTGTCGACGACCACTGCGTGGGTATCGCCGATATTGCTCAGCCCCGGCGACAGTTGGTTGCCGGCCGCATCGTGCAGGCTCGCGCCATTGGCCGCCAACCCCAGCACCTGGATGCCATCGGCATCGTTGTCACCGGCTTGGACCTGATACTGGAACACCAGCGTCGGCGTACCCGAGCCGGCCACGAAGTCGGCGTAGACCGTGCGCCCACCCACATCCAGGGCGAGGCGCGGCACGCCGTCGACCACCACGGCTTCGCTGGTGTTGACCACAAACGTGAGGGTATCGCCGGTGTTGTAAGGAACGCCCACCGGCACACTGACGCTGCTCACCGTGGGCACATCGCGGTCGATGCTGTACACCGCGCCGGTGAGCCCGCCGACCAGTGCGTTGCCGGCCACGTCGGTGATACCGGTACCGCCGCCATTGAGGTTCAGGCCCAGGGTGCCGGTGCCGCCGACACCGCTGACGGTGACCACGTAGACACCGCCGCCCAATGCCTGCAGGCCGCTCAGGGTACCGCTGGCCGAACCACTGGCGACCAGGCTGAAGTCAGTCAGATCGACACCATTGACCCGTTCGCTGAAGGTCACCGTGAAGCGCACGCTCTGGGCATTGCTCGGCGACGGATCGAGGGTGACGATGCCGACCGTCGTCGGCGACTGGGTGTCGACCAGGACCTGATGGGTGTCGGCCACGCCATTGAGAGTCAGGTTCATGGCGTTGCCCGCCGCGTCGCTGAGGGTCGCGCCATTGGCGGCAAGACCGGTCACGCTGATGCCGTCGCTGTCGTTGTCTCCGGCCTGGACGGTGTACTGGAACACCAGCGTCGTGGTGCCCGCTCCGGCCACCAGCTCGGCGAATACCGTGTGTCCGCCGATGTCCAGCGCCAGCCGTGGCGAGCCCGAGACCTGGACGGCTTCACTGGTGTTGACCACGAACACCAGTGAATCTCCGGCGTTATAGGAGACCCCGACCGGGCCGCCGACGCTGGTCACTGTGGGGACGCGAGTGTCGATGGCGTAGTTGTTGGAGTCGGTACTGCCCACACCGGCGTTGCCCGAAGCCGCCGCCACCACGCCAGCGTTGTCCAGGGTGATCAGGTTGCTGGTGTCCTCGACATTGCTGCCGGGGGTCAGGGTCGCGGTCCAGGTGATGCCACCATCGCTGCTGCTCAGGCCACTCAGGGTACCGTTGGCCACGCTCAGGTCGGCCAGGGTGAAGCCACTGACCGCTTCGCTGAAGGTGATGGTCACCAAGCTCGATTCACCCACCCGCAAGGCGCTGTCAGCGACCACGACGGTGGCCGTGGGAATGACGGTGTCGACCGCATAGTTGGCCGAGGACGTGATCCCCGCGCCGGCGTTGCCGGCCAGGTCGGCAACGCCGCTATTGGCCAGGGTGATGACATTGCTGGCATCGCGCACACCCACGGTCGGGGTGAAGGTCGCGGTCCAGGTGATGCCGCCGTCGCTGCTGCTCACCGCGCTCAAGGTGCCGTTGGCCACCGTCAGATCGGCGTTGCTGAAACCGGTCACCGCCTCGCTGAAGGTAATGGTCACCGTGGTGGTCTCGCCGGCGGTCAGGTTGCTGTCGGCGATCACGATGGTGGCGGTCGGGCGCTGGCTGTCGATGGCGTAGTTGTTCGAGTCGGTGCTGCCGGAGCCTGCGTTGCCGGCGGCATCGGTCACGCCGGTATTGTCCAGGGTGATCAGGTTGCTGGTATCGGTGACAGCGGCGGCCGGGGTCAGGGTCGCGGTCCAGGTCACGCCGCCGTCGCTGCTGCTCAGGCCGCTCAGGGTGCCGTTGGCCACGGTCAGGTCGGCCAGGGTGAACCCCGTCACCGCCTCACTGAAGGTGATGGTCACCAGTGACGTCTCGCCGATGGCCAGGCTGGTGTCGGCCACCACGACGGTGGCGGTCGGACGCTGGGTGTCGATGGCGTAGTTGTTCGAGTCGGTGGAGCCGACGCCGGCATTGCCGCTGCTCTGACCGAACACACCGCTGTTGTCGAGGGTGATCAGGTTGCTGCTGTCGGTGATGTTGCTGGTCGGCGTGAAGGTGGCGGTCCAGGTGATGCCGCCGTCGCTGCTGGAGACGGCGCTCAGGGTGCCGTTGGCCACCGTCAGGTCGGCGTTGCTGAAGCCGGTCACCGCTTCGCTGAAAGTGATGGTCACCAGTGACGTTTCGCCGGCCCGCAAGGCACTGTCGGCAACCACGACGGTGGCCGTGGGCACGATGGTGTCGACCGTATAGTTGGCCGACGAAGTGGTGCCGACGCCGGTGTTGCCGGCCAGGTCGCTGATACCGGTGTTGTTCAGGGTGATCAGGTTGCTGAGGTCCCGCACCCCGACGGTCGGGGTGAAGGTCGCGGTCCAGGTGATGCCGCCGTCGCTGCTGCTCACCGCGCTCAGGGTGCCGTTGGCCACCGTCAGGTCGGCATTGGTGAAACCGCTCACCGCCTCGCTGAAGGTAATGGTCACCGTGGTGGTCTCGCCGACGGTCAAGTTATTGTCGGCAATCACGATAGTGGCGGTCGGCCGCTGGCTGTCGACGGCGTAGTTGTTCGAATCGGTGCTGCCGGAACCTGCGTTGCCCGCGGCATCGACCACGCCGGTGTTGTCCAGGGTGATAAGGTTGCTGGTGTCGGTGATACCGGCGGCCGGGGTCAGGGTCGCGGTCCAGGTCACGCCACCGTCGCTGCTGCTCACGGCGCTCAGGGTGCCGTTGGCGATCGTCAGGTCGGCATTGGTGAAACCGCTCACCGCCTCGCTGAAGGTGATGGTCACCAGCGATGTCTGGCCGATGGCCAGGTTGCTGTCGGCCACCACGATGGTGGCGGTCGGGCGCTGGGTGTCGATGGCGTAGTTGTTCGAGTCGGTGCTGCCGCTGCCGGCGTTGCCACTGCTCGCACCGACCACGCCGCTGTTGTCGAGGGTGATCAGGTTGGTCGCGTCGGTGATGTTGTGGGAGGGGGTGAAGGTAGCGGTCCAGGTGATGCCGCCGTCGCTGCTGGACACCGCGCTCAGGGTGCCGTTGGCCACCGTCAGGTCGGCATTGGTGAAGCCGATCACCGCCTCGCTGAAGGTGATGGTCACCAGGCTGGTCTCGCCCACGCGCAGGGCCGCGTCGCTCACCACCACCGTCGCCGTGGGCTGCAGGGTACTGACGGTGTAGTTGGCGGAGTTGGTGGTGCCGGCGCCGACGTTGCCGGCCAGGTCAGCCACCCCTGTGTTGTTCAGGGTGATGACGTTGGTGGCGTCCTGCACGTTGATCGTCGGAGTGAAGGTGGCCGTCCAGGTGATGCCGCCGTCGCTGCTGGCCAGCCCGATCAGGGTGCCGTTGGGCGCCGCCAGGTCGGCCAGGGTGAAGCCGCTCACCGCTTCGCTGAAGGTGATGGTCACCGTGGTGGTTTCGCCAACGGTCAGGTTGGGGTCGGCGAGCACAATGGTCGCGGTCGGGCGCTGGGTGTCGATGGCGTAGTTGTTCGAGTCGGTGCTGCCGGAGCCTGCGTTGCCGGCGACGTCGGTCACCCCGGTGTTGTCCAGGGTGATGAGGTTGGTCGCGTCGGTGATGTTGCTGGTCGGCGTGAAGGTCGCCGTCCAGGTGATGCCGCCGTCGCTGCTGGACACCGCGCTCAGGGTGCCATTGGCCACCGTCAGGTCGGCATTGTTGAAGCCGCTCACTGCCTCGCTGAAGGTGATGGTCACCAGCGATGTCTGGCCGATGGTCAGGCTGCTGTCGGCCACCACGATGGTCGCGGTCGGGCGCATGGTGTCGATGGCGTAGTTGTTCGAGTCGGTGTTGCCGGCGCCAGCGTTGCCGGCGGCATCGGTCACTCCGGTGTTGTCCAGGGTGATGAGGTTGGTCGCGTCGGTGATGTTGTTGGTCGGGGTGAAGGTCGCCGTCCAGGTGATGCCGCCGTCGCTGCTGGACACCGCGCTCAAGGTGCCGTTGGCCACGTTCAGGTCGGCATTGGTGAAGCCGGTCACCGCCTCGCTGAAGGTGATGGTCACCAGCGAGGTTTCACCGATCCTCAGGCTGCTGTCGGCCACCACGATGGTCGCGGTCGGGCGCATGGTGTCGATGGCGTAGTTGTTCGAGTTGGTGGTGCCGCTGCCGGTGTTGCCCGCCAGGTCGGTCACCCCGGTGTTGTCCAGGGTGATGAGATTGGTCGCGTCGGTGATGTTGCTGGTCGGGGTGAAGGTCGCCGTCCAGGTGATGCCGCCATCGCTGCTGGACACCGCGCTCAAGGTGCCGTTGGCCACGTTCAGGTCGGCATTGGTGAAGCCGGTCACCGCCTCGCTGAAGGTGATGGTCACCAGCGAGGTTTCACCGATGGCCAGGTTGCTGTCGGTGACCACGATGGTCGCGGTCGGGCGCACGGTGTCGATACTGTAGTTGGCCGAGCTGGTGGTACCGGCGCCAGCGTTGCCGGCACTATCGGTCACCCCGGTATTGTCCAGGGTAATGACGTTGGTCGCGTCGGTGATGGCGTTGGTCGGGGTAAAGGTGGCAGTCCAGGTCTTGCCGCCATCGCTGCTGGACACCGCGCTCAGGGTGCCGTTGGCCACGGTCAGGTCGGCATTGGTGAAACCGCTCACCACCTCGCTGAAGGTGATGGTCACCGTCGCGGTCTCGCCCACTTTCAGGGCCGTGTCGCTGAGGGTGATGGTCGCGGTGGGCGGGACGGTTTCGTGGATCGCCACGGACACCGACGCCGCGCTGGAGGTGCCGCCGTCGCCGTCGTTGACCGTGATCGACAGGGTACGGGTGGCCTGGCCGATGCTGTTGGCGGCGTTGCTGTTGTCGTAGGTGAGGTTGCGCACCACCGCCTGGACCGCCGCGGCGGTGGCGTTGCCGTTGAGCGTCAGGACCAGGTTGGCGCCGCCCGTGCCGCCGGCATAGGTGCCGATGGCCACGCCGCCGTAGCTGACCGTGTTGCCGCTGACGCCGATCTGCCCGGCAGCGTTGCCCTGATTACGGATACCCAGCACGTCCTCGCCGGCCACACCATTGCCGCTGACCGCCACGGTGAGGTTGCCGCCGGCGAAGTCGGCCGAATCACCGTCGCTGACCGTGGCATTGCCGCCGCTGTCCAGCAGCACCGCGCCACCGCCCTGGGTGAAGGTCTGGCTGTCGCCGTTGAGGTTGGCGATCACCGGCGCGGCATTGGCCGGCTGGACCACCACCGAGGCCGTGCGGGTGGTGCTGCCCATGTCGTCGTTGACGCTGACCGTCACGCTGCGGGCGCCGCTGGTCCAGGCCCCGGTGCTGTTGCCGTATGTCACCACGGCGAGGATAGAGCGGTACTGGGCCAGGGTGGCCACGCCGCTGAGCGACAGCACGGCGGTGCCGGAGCCGCTGATGGTGATGCCGTAGCTGGCCGCCGTGGCGATCTGCCCGGCGCTGAGCGACAGGGTTTCGTTGCCGCCGTCGAGCACGCCGCCGAGGGTCAAGGTCGCGCCGCTGACCTGGGTGTCGCCGTCGGTCTGGGTGAGGCTGATGTTCGGCATGATCACCACCGGCGTGCCGGCGAAGTTGACCGTGCTGTCGTTGCCGCCGGTGCCGGTGTCCAGGTCGACCACCGGTGGCGCCGAGTACAGCACCTCGTAGGCGCCGATATCGACGCCGCCGCCACGGGGCCGGTCGAAGCCACGCAGGTCGGTAAGCGGCGCGCCGGCAAGGGTGCCCTGGTCGATGGCGTTGCTGGCGGTGCTGGCCAAGCGGTAGTCACCCGTGGCGGTGTTGACGAAGTTGACCGCCGTGCCGATCAGGTTGGTGGTGCTGGTGTAGCCGCCACCGACGCCACCGTTGGTGGCGGCATCGAGGCTGGTGCCGTTGACAGTGTTGCCGGTGAAGATGCTGTTCTGCACCGTCACCGTGCCGGCCTGGCCGCTGGCCCAGCCGAGGCCGCCCGAGGTGATGCTGCCGGTGCTGGTGTTGAGGAACACGTTGTTGGCGATGGTGCTGTTGGTGATGCGCACCGTGCCGGTGCTGTTGCTCAGCACGATAATCGAGCCGGCCGCCACCGTGCCGGTGGCGCCGTAGGTCCCGGTGTTGTTGTAGATCGCCACGTTTTCCAGCACATGGTTGTTGTTGCCGCCCAGGCGCACCAGGGTCGACATGGCGGTGCCGCCAATGATGCTGGCGCTGTTGTCGTGGATCGTGGTGTTGCGCACCACCACGGTGGACCCCGCGGTGGTCGCCGAGTTGATTACCGTGCCGGCGTTGCTCTCGAAGTTGGAGTCCTCGACGGTGATCGAGCCACCATTAGCGCGAATGGCACCCCCGGCGATGTTGCTGGAGAAATGACGAAAATCCAGGTTGCGCACGGTCAGCACGCCACCACCGTTGCTTTGCAGGCCCGAGGCTTCGAGGGTATCGCGGCTGCCGTTGTTGTTGACGTCGCCGCTCAGGATGATGTCGCCCTTGCCGTCACCGTCGACATCGCCGTTGATGGTGATGTTGCTGGTCACCGCCAGCGCCGTGGCCGACGACCAGCGGATGGTCTGCCCTTTGAGGTTCTGGTGGAACACGATGATGTCGTTGCCGCTGCCTGCGGCCGAGCCGTCCACCGAGGTGTCAGTGTTCGCCGCCTGGATCGCCTCGGCCAGGGATATCTGGCCATCGTTGGTGATGGCCGACGCATCGGTGCCGGTGACGGTGATGGTCGCCAGCGAGGTGTTGAAGGCCGACAGGTTGCCCCGCTGCACGCCGACATCCGTGGCCACCACCCCGGAGACGGTCTCCAGCGCCCAATCCTCGCCGGCGCGATTGCCGGTGGAGTCGGACGAAGCGCCCACATCCGCACCGCTGAGCCGCGCCACTTCGTTGACGAACAGCTGGCCGTCGCTGCCAGCACCCGTGTTGCAGGCGAAGAAGCGAATGTCGCCGCCCGGCGCCAGGCTGCTGCCGATACGCGCAAGGTCCGCGCCATGGCTGGCCAGCTGGTTGGCCCAGATGGCGTTGCCGGCCAGGTAGACATAGCCCTTGTCACCGTGGCTGATGATATCGATCGAGGTCACGTCGTTGCGGCCATCGAGGTAATCGGCGATCTGCTTGAAACCGTCCTTGCCGTTTTCCAGCACCACCACCTCGACCCCGGCGGGGAGGCCTGCGATGAGCTTCTGGTAGTCGCTGACGGCGGAGTCGACGAACACCACCTCATGGTTGCCCGAAGCCGCCGTGACCGGTGCGGTGGCCGGTGCCGCCTCGTGGACCGGCTCGTGGGTGGCGCTGTCGCGGGTGCTGGCCGCATCACTGGCGGCACTGGTGTCCTTGGCCGCGCTGGCGGCCGCGGCCGCTTCGACCGCCTGGGCACCCTGGTCGGCGACCACGCCCACCGAGGCGTCGAACATCATGCGGGGCTCCAGGGCCTGGATCAGGCTGGGCCGGCTCGTGGAAACGTTGTGGGTGTGGGTGTCCTTGCCGCGTTTCCAGAATGCCATGATGCCCTCGCTCAGCCCTGAGGGCTGGTTGTATCGCCGTCCTTGCGATGAGGACGGCCTGTCCTTGTGGGGAAATCCTGAACGGACGACGGGGCGCCGATGTGCGCCCCGCTGTCCTCCTGCTACCTGCCCGACCTCAGTTGCGCGACGGGAAGATGCCGCTGGTGGCGATGATGAAGTTGATGCCCAGGTAAGGGCTCTGAATCGAGAACGGCTGATTCCCTCCGCTGGTCACGCCCGTGGAAGCCGGGATGGTGACGTTGAATGGCTTGAGCGTCGTGTCGCTGGCGGTCGAGGCGTAGATGTCGATTGCGGCGCCGGAACCGGTGGTGTCCTTGGGCTTGGCCAACACGCCAGTGGTCGAAGGCGCCGGCAGATCGGCCTCGCCTTCGGCGGCCGGGATGGCGACCGACACGGTACTGGCCGGAATGTTTACCGCCTGCGGCACCATGTTCAGCGACGTCAGGGTGACCGTTGGCGTGCCAGCCGCCTCGCCGAGGACGACATCCGGCAAGCCTGGGCCCTGCCCTTGCTGGACAGGCGCACGCCCACGCAGGTCGGGCAGTGCAAAGGTGGTCTGGCCATTGCCACCGTAGGTCGTCCCGAGAATCGAGAACAACGCGGTATTCTGGGCGATGCTCAGAATCTGTCCTTGACAGAGGGCCCAGCCCCGAGGGGCGAAGTTGCCTGCGAACAAGGTGATCTGACCGAGGAACGGCTCACTCATTTGCTGCTCTCCTTTGACAACACCGCAGAGCGGGCCTCATGGCCCGCGGGATATCACACCGATAACAGCCGCCCTCAGAGCGGCCGCTCGACGTGGAAAATCGCTTCAAGCACCGGTCGCCCATCGCTGTCGGGGCCTACCGGGGTCATCAACAGCAGCCAACCCTGCTCACCCGGTGGCGACAGGCGGAACAGCGCTTGCGGCAGCACGGTGCCGGCTGGCAAGGCGAACTCCGCGGCATAACGCTGGTGACGCGGCGACATGGCCGGCCCTTCGGTCACCACCAGCAATTGCGCCGCGAGCGCCTGTTCGTCGCTGATCCACAGCTGGAAGTGGCTGCCGGTGGCCTGTTGCAGGTCGGCGAAGCTGGGCATGGCATGCATGGCGGCTGATCCTTCAGGCACGAATGGCAAGGGTGGAGGCCGGGCGGCGCATCTTCAGGGACAGGCCGGTCTCGCCGACCACCTCGAACCCGCAGCGTTGGTAAAGGCGCAAGGCCGGATTGTGGGGTGTGACATGCAGGCCGGCGCTGAGCCCGTCGGCATCGGCTTGCGCAAGCCACTGACCAAGCAGCCGGCTGCCGATGCCACGGCCGCACCAGGCGGGCAGCAGGGCCATGTCGATGAACTGCACATGGCGGTCGCTCCAGTGCAGGTAGACGCGACCGACCGGGTCGCCCGCCACCTCGATGACGAAGAAGTCGGCATCGGCGAACTGATCCTGGTAGTAGTCATGCTGGGCCTGGAACTGCTGGTCGAGAAAGCTATCGATGGCTTCCCGGGGCCACTGCAGTTGGGCCATTTCGGCGGCACGCGTGGTGCCATAGAGCACGCGCAGGAACGCCCGGTCGGTGTCCGCGACGGGACGGAGATACACCTCGGGGATGGACATCGGGTCGGGCTTCCTGCGTCAGGTTACCCCATGGTGAGGGGCGCACATCCAAGTGATTTGTCCTACACGATTGTCAGCAGCGTAGCCGAAGAACAAGGCATATAGCCACTACCCGAGCAGGGTCTTTGCAACTATTTTCTCAAACACCCGTTCGAGGTGATTTGCCGCCTGATCCTAGGCATTTCGCAACCGTATGGATTCCAAAGCGTTGTAGGGCTCAAGAGCCCAGCGGGTGACGGCGGCTCGCACCTCATCACTGGCTTCATCGCGTTTACGCTGGCTGTCGGTGCTGAAATACATGGCCGGCTGCTTGGCATCGAATGCCGCGACCGCCTGCAGGCCCGCCGCATCAGCGGGTTGCAGGCCGAACAGCGGACCAAGGCGCCCCCACAGGGCAGTGGGCAGTTCGCAGTAGTTCACCGCGACAGCACCGTGGCGCTCGCACAACGCTAGGCCAGCCGCGAGGATTTCGCCAATCATCCGGCAGGTGTATTGCACCACGTCCATGTCCTGGGTATCGGCCAGCACCCTGTCGAGCCCCGAGACACCGAGCAGGCCCGGCACCCGGTGCATGCCCGCCTGACGCAGCTGGGAGACGACGATTTCCAGGGGATCGCGGTAAAGGAAGACCCGTGGCACGTCGGGGTACAGTGCCGTCAGCAGCGGCGCGTCGAAGACGTTCCAGGCATCGAGCTTGATCAGCAGCTGCTCCTCGTCGCCCCGGCGGCGCTGACCGTAGGCTGAGCACAGTGCGCGCAGGGCCTCGGCCTGCCAGGCGCTGGCGGCCGGATCCTGGCGGGCGGCGCGCAGCAGGTTGTCCAGCGGCGACGGTTCGGACAGCACGATGTTCCGCGTCTGGCTGGCCAGCAACTGCGCGATCAGCGTCGAGCCACAGCGCGACGCGTGGAACACCAGTGCCGCTGGCGCCAGGCCCGGGCTGCGGGCGTGCCAGTCGAGCAAGGCCTGGACATCGGTGTCACGGCGCATGGCCTGGTTGAACGGCAGGCGCAGCGCCTGGTCGACGTCATCGCGGAAAAACGGCTGGGTCAGGCGTCGTTCGCCGAACCAGCACCAGTCCACCCGCCAGCCGCCCTCACCCTGCCAGAGGCGGATCGGCAGCCAGCCGTTGAAATCCATCGAGGTGTTCAGACTCGCCATTGATCGCTCCATGCCTGCCGGCCCCGACGCATGGCGCCCAGCACCTCGGCCTCGGTAAACACCAATCCGTGCTCCGCGCCCAGGCGCACGGCCTCGGTCACGAAGGCTCGGCCCTCCTCCAGCGCCTGCAGGCGTGCGGCCAAGGTGGGTACCTCGGCCACCCTCAGGCGGAACTGCTCGAAGGCCTGCCCTGCCCTGCCGGGCTGCAAGGCCGGCGTCTGCCCCAGGCCGTCCTCGATCAGCACCAGCAGCCAGGGATCGGCCGCGCAATCGAGCACCAGGTGGATGCGCTCGCCGGGCCCGGGGTTGTTGACCCGGTGGGGGCGCGACAGGTCGATGAACCAGCACTCGCCCGGACGCATCGGTACCTGCAGGCCCTCCACCAGGAATTCCACGCCGGGCGGGCTCAGCAGCGGGATGTGCAGACGCAGGCAGCCGCCGGGGTGCCCCAGGTCGGGGTCGCAATGTTCATGGATGCGCGCGCCCTCGCCAAGGCGCAACAGGCGAGCGGCGCGCAGTGAAGCCTGGAACGGCGCCAGCACCGTCTGCCAGGCCGGTTCCTCCTGCCACCAGGCCAGGCTTTTCGGCGCCCCCAGGCCCGGCGCCAGTGGCATCGGGGAATCTTCGGCGCTGACCAGCGCCACCCCGCTCCAGTCGCCTTCGTGGTAGCTGTGGTTGAAATGCGTCTGCCAGACGTCGGTGGGGACCTGGGCCAGGGCTGGTAGCAGCGCGGGTAGATCTGCTGCCAGAGGGAGTCGGGAACATAGCGGTAGCGGGACTTCGGTCATGGATGTTCCTCGTTGGAAACGCTGCCAGGGAGCCTGCCCTGTCAGGGCAATGGTGATTGACCTTTGACAGCGTTGGGGCCGCTGCGCAGCCCTTTCGCGGCACAAGGCCGCTCCTACAAAAAGACACGGTTACCTGTAGGAGCGGCCTTGTGCCGCGAAAGGGGCGCGCAGCGGCCCCTGCGCCCTCAAATCGGATACGCCTTCAAGCCACCTTCAGAAACCACTCTCACGCACCCCCAGCGCCGCCAGCCGACGCCAGGCGGCGCCCAGCAGCGACTCGCGGGCCCCGTCGAGCACCACCACCCCGCGCAGCGGCTGGCTCACGTCGGGCATCTCGGCCAACGGGCTCAGGCGTACGCCGTACTGGGCCTGCACCGGCTCCGCGCGCTGCTGCGCGTCACGCCGCACGGCCACCGGACCATGGCGATCGGACGCCAACGCCTCGAGCTCCAGCACCGCCACGCCGGTGGCATCGACCTGCTCGACGCGCACCGGCAACGCCGGTCGCGCCGGGTCATCGGCGATGAAGCGTCCCTCGCTGGCGACCGCCACGCGCCACAGATCGGCTTCGGCCAGGTAGCCCCGCAGGCGCAGGCCTGGCTCGACCACCCGGCCCAGGGTCTGTGCCGGGCTGACCCATTGCCCCGGGGCCAGATCGGTCGGCAGATCGCGCAGCATCCCCGCACGCGGCGCACGCAGTTGCAGGCGCTCACGCTGGGCCGCCAGCCCCCGATACTCGGCTACGGCCTCGGCCAGCTGCTGCTCGAGCACGCCGGCATCGCCCGCCGTTTCGCTGCGGCCGGCCTGACGCCGCAACAGCAGCTGCAGGATGTCGATCTCGCGACGCACGATGGACTGGCGCGACGTCAAATCGGGCGACTCCAGTTCCATCAGCAGTTCTCCCTGGGCGACCACCTGCCCCTCACGCACCGGCAGACGCTTCACCCGGGCCGCCACGGGCGCGTGCAAGGCACTGACCCGGGACGCCTCGAGCATCGCCGGCACGTCCACCGCGCCGCGCCAGGGCACCACCAGCACGGCCAGCAGCAGCGCCAACCCACCCGCTACCCGCAATGCCTTGCCCGGCGCCGCCTGGCCACGCCGTCGCCACCATTGCTGCAATTCCTTCCACACCGGCAGGCCGATGAACCACACCAGCTCCACCAGCATCAGGAAGATACCCAATACCTTGAAAAACAGGTGATACACCGCCAGGGCGATACCGAAGAACAACACCGCACGCCATAACCAGGCGCCAAAGCCCCAGACCAGCAACCGCTGACGCATCACCGGCGGCCAGGGTTCTGGAACCGGCTCGCCATAGCCAAACAGCGCCTCGCGCAGGCGCCAGCGACAGAGGGCGAAGGCGCGGTTCTGCAGGTTCTCGACACCCCAGAGGTCGCTGACCAGGAAATAGCCGTCAAAGCGCATGAACGGGTTGAGGTTGACCAGCAAGGTGGTGATCCAGGTGGCACTGGCCAGCATGAACGCCGCCGTGCGCGCCGGGCCGTCGGGCAACAGCGACCAGGCCAGCAGCGCCAGCACCGCCAGCAGCAGTTCGGCGAACACCCCACCGGCATCGATCAGCAGCCGCGAGCGACGCTCGCTGACCCGCCAGGCATCGCTCACATCGGTATAGAACATCGGTAACAGCACCATGAACGCCAGCCCCATGCTCTGCACCCGGCAACCGGCGCGCTTGGCCATGAAGGCATGGCCGAACTCGTGGCAGAGCTTGGCAAACCCCAGCGCCACGCCGAAGGCGAGGATGCCACCCAGGCTGAACAGGTGCGGGAAGGTGGCGATGAAGCGCGACCAGTCGCGCACCACCAGGAATATCCCCAGCGCCAGCACCAGCGGCAGGGCCACGCGCAACATCCAGCCGCCGTGCCGTTCGAGTACCGGCCAGGCACGATTGAGAAAAGCGTCCGGGCGCCACAACGGAATCCGGAAGAACAGGTACTGGTGCAGCACCCGCGTCCACAGGCTCTGCCGAGTAGCCGCGGCCTTGGTCGCATAGCTGTCGCGCTGGCGGGCGTCCTCGGCGCTGAGCAGGTCGTGCTGGCCGAGAAACAGCAACAGTTCTTCCAGCGCCTGCTGGTCGACGGCCAGGCCGGGCTCGGCGTTTGCGGCCGCCAGCACATGCTGCGGGTCGCCCAGGCGCCAATGCTGCAGCAAGCGCACGGCTACGGCGCCGAGCTTGAAGTAACGACCGCGCAACGGGTCGGCGAGGGTCCACTGGGGCGCGCCATCGTGCCCGGGCGCCGCCGCGGACAGTTGCAGGTCGGCCCGCAGCGGCGGCAGGTTCATAGCCCGAGCCCCTGGCGCAACGCCGCCAGTGGTCGACGCAGCAGGTAGTAGACCAGCGGTGCGCGCTCGCCATACAGCTTGGCGGTACCGCGCAGGCCGATCCGCGGGGGCGCCTCCTCGAAACCGGCGTCGAGCCGGTAGGCGAGCTGCCCGGCGGCAGTCGCCTGGGCCTCGTAGGCTGCCCGCTCCAGCCGAGCGCCATGGCGGTGCAGCGGATCGCTGTCGAGAAACAACGCCACCTCGGCACCGGGCTGCAAGGCGATGGCATCACCCACCGGCAGCTCCAGGCGCAACTCGGCCTGCTGCGGATCGGCCAGCTGCATCAGGCGCTCGCCAGTCTGCACCGGCTTGCCGGTCCAGCGCTCGGCATCGGCGAACACCGCGATCCCCGCACGCTCGGCGCGTATCTCGCTGCGTCCGAGGAGCTGGCGGGCGTAATCGAGCTCGGCGCGCTTCTGCTCCACACGGGCGGCCAGCAGATCGAGGCGTGCATTGGACTCGGCATCGCTGAAGGCACGCTGCGTGCTGGCCTTGAGCTCGGCCTCGGCCACGCCGAGGGCGCGCTCGGCGACATCGACCTGGGCCTTGAGCGTGGTCGCGTCGAAGCGCACCAGCACATCGCCGACGGCGACCGTCTGGTTGGGTTTGACCAGAAATTCGGCAATCACCCCATCAAGCGGCGCGGCGACCACCCTTCCCGCCCGTGGCACCACCTCGGCCGGTGCCAGCACCGACTGGCGCACCGGCACCAGCAATACCAGCAACAGAACTCCGACCACCGCCAGCAGACGCCGCCTTGGCCAGCGCAGGCGCCAGGGTCGGACCGGCTGCAGGGCCAGCCAGGCATGGCCGTAGGTATCCCCCAGCTGGATGAGCAAGGCCTGCTCGGCGGGGGTGAAGGCTTGATCGCGGGCCAGCCACAGGCCACCGAACACATCCCCCTTCCGGTCGAGCAACGGCAACCAATAGGCATGGGCGGCCGACAACGATTGCCAGTCGGTCAGGGCCTGGGCATCCAGCCTGGCCGGGTCCACCACGGCCGCCTGCCCAGCCAATCCAGCCTTCTGCAGGAGGCCGGCGGCATGCTCGACGAACGCCACGAACGGCGCATGGGGCTCCACCACGCTGATGCCGGTCAGCGCCTGAACCTTGCCGGCGATCAGCAGCGCGGCATGACGAAAGCCGAACAGCGCCTGGCCATCATTGACCATGCCATAGGCCAGTTGCTCGGTGCTGGCGGCCTGGCGCGCCTGGCGCTGCAAGCCGATAAAGTGGGCGAAGACATGCTCGGCCACACCTGCGGCGGCGGCGGTCATGGCTGCGGCGCGAAGTGGGCGGTACCGCTCATGCCGGCCAGCAGCCCCTGGCTGTCGCGGGGTAGCTCACCGATCAACAGCAAGGTCTGGCTGCCTTCATCGATCCGCGCGCCGACACGCTTGACCTGCGCCTGCAGCGGCCTACCGGTTTCATCCGGAACGAATTCGAACGGCTGCCCGGGCTTGAGCTGCCCCAGCCAGCGCGAGGGCACCAGCAGGTGGATCTCCAGGGAACGGTTGTCCACCACCTCGAGCAGCGGCGCACCGCTGGCCACGCTCTCATGGGGCTGAGCCCGGCGCTGCACCACCCGCCCGTCGAACGGCGCGCTGACCACGCAGCGCCGGACCTGTACCTGGTACACCTGGGCTTCGGCCTGGGCCTGGGCCTGCTTGGCCTCGGCCAGCGACACCTCGAACTGGCCGACCGACTTCAAGGCCGCCAGCTGGCGATTGTGATTGAGTTCCTCGCGGGCGGCACGCACGGCGGCCTGGGCGGCGTTGAGCTGGGCCTGGTAGGCACTGCAGTCGAAACGCGCCAGGGTGCTGCCCTGCTTGAAATCCTGGCCGTCGGCATAGGGCATCTCGACGATGCGCCCGGCCAGTTCACTGGACAGCACGGCCTGGTCACGGGCACGCAGCACGCCACGGGGGTTCTGGCCTGCGCTGCTGCTGGCGGAAGGCTCGAGCAAGGGGTCGGCAGGTGACTCGCCGGCATGCGCCAGCGGCAGGTGCAACAGACTCAGGGTCAAAGCCAGACGGAAACCGCGAAGCATGTTGCGCACTCCCTTGCGAGCTGGTTGCCGGGAGTGTAAGACAAAAAATGATGGCACGGATATATCACGCAGATGAACATCCGCGACACTCAAATCACACGAGTGTCCTGGTATCGCACACAGCACAAACCCCGGCAAATGCCGGGGCTTGTGCTTGAAGGGGTGGCCAAGTCCTTTTGGCCGACGGGACATTCCTTATTCGGACTTCAGACCATCAGCCGAGACGGCCTGAACACCCTTGATCTTCTTGGCGATGGCGACTGCCATGTCCTTCTGCGCGTCGGTAATGGCCACGTCCGAGGACAGGGACACTACGCCTTTGTTGGTTTCGACCTTGATGTCACTGCCTGGCACGCCTTTCTCGGTCATCAGGTCAGCCTTCACCTTGGTGGTGATCCAGGTGTCGGAAGTAGCTTCCTTGGCTTTGGTCACCTCACCGGCCGCCAGCGTCATCGGGGCCTGGGTGGACTGGGCAGCGAACGCCGCGTTAGCCATGGTCAGGGTCAGAGCGGTGGCAGTAGCGGCAGCAATGGCGAACTTCTTCATGTGGGTCACTCCTGTTTTTCGAAAGGTCTGCGCCGTGGTTCCTGGCGTCAGGTAGGAGTGATGTTGCAGGGCGTGTGCCAGCTTTTTGATTTTAATTTTTATCTTATAAATCAATTAGTTAATAACTAGCCACTACATGGCTGGTCGTGCATTTTGCAAGCCCGGGCAAAATCCTGCATGCAAGATGCAAGTCCACAAGACAAAGCCACAGGCATAAAAAAAGGACCCCGAAGGGTCCTTCCTTTCAGCCTGTGAAGGCTTAGACGCCCGATGCCTTGGCAGCGGCAACGTCCTTGATCGACAGCTTGATACGGCCGCGGTTGTCCACGTCCAGTACCAGTACTTCGACTTCCTGACCTTCCTTCAGTACGTCGGTGACTTTCTCGACGCGAGCATCGCTCAGCATGGAGATGTGCACCAGGCCATCCTTGCCCGGCAGGATGTTGACGAAGGCGCCGAAGTCGACGATGCGCTCGACCTTGCCGACGTAGATCTTGCCGATCTCGGCCTCGGCGGTGATGCCCAGGATGCGCTGTTTGGCAGCGTCCGCGGCTTCCTTGGTCTCGCCGAAGATCTTGATCGAGCCGTCGTCTTCGATGTCGATCGAAGCCTTGGTCTCTTCGCAGATGGCGCGGATGGTGGCGCCGCCCTTGCCGATGACGTCACGGATCTTGTCGGTGTCGATCTTCATCGCGATCATGGTCGGGGCGTTGGCCGACAGCTCGGTACGCGACTCGCCGATGATCTGGTTCATCTGGCCGAGGATGTTCAGGCGCGCTTCCAGGGCCTGGCCCAGGGCGATTTCCATGATCTCTTCGGTGATGCCGTTGATCTTGATGTCCATCTGCAGCGCGGTGACGCCCTTGGCGGTACCGGCTACCTTGAAGTCCATGTCGCCCAGGTGGTCTTCGTCACCCAGGATGTCGGTCAGGACGGCGAACTTGTCACCCTCCTTGACCAGGCCCATGGCGATACCGGCAACCGGCGCCTTCATCGGCACGCCGGCGTCCATCAGGGCCAGCGAGGCGCCGCAGACCGAAGCCATGGAGCTGGAACCGTTGGACTCGGTGATTTCCGACACAACGCGGATGGTGTACGGGAACACGTCGGCGGCCGGCAGCATGGCCTGGACCGAACGACGGGCCAGACGGCCGTGGCCGATTTCGCGACGACCGGCACCGCCCATGCGGCCACACTCGCCCACCGAGAACGGCGGGAAGTTGTAGTGCAGCATGAAGGGGTCTTTCTTCTCGCCTTCGAGGGTGTCCAGCAGCTGGGCGTCACGGGCAGTACCCAGGGTCGCGACGACCAGGGCCTGGGTTTCGCCGCGGGTGAACAGCGCCGAACCGTGGGTCTTCGGCAGAACGCCGACTTCGATGTTCAGCGGACGCACGGTCTTGGTGTCGCGACCGTCGATACGCGGCTTGCCGTTGACGATGTTTTCGCGAACGGTGCGGTATTCGATCTCACCGAAGATGTCTTTGACTTCGCCGGCCGAAGGCTGGCCTTCTTCACCGGAGAACTTGGCGACCGCCTGGTCGCGCAGCTCGCCCAGGCGGGCATAGCGGTCGGCCTTGACGGTGATGGTGTAGCCCTGAGAAACAGCTTCGCCGAATTCAGCGCGGATGGCGTTGAACAGCTCGGTGTTGGCAACGGCAGGTTTCCAGTCCCAGGTCGGCTTGGCAGCTTCGGCAGCCAGCTCTTTGACCGCTTTGATCACGGCCTGGAATTCATCGTGGGCGAACAGCACGGCGCCCAGCATCTGGTCTTCGGTCAGCTCCTGGGCTTCCGATTCGACCATCAGCACAGCGTCGGAGGTACCGGCAACGACCATGTCCAGGCTCGAGGCAGCCAGTTGCTCGTAAGTCGGGTTCAGCAGGTAGCCGGTGCTTTCGTGGAAAGCAACGCGGGCGGCGCCGATCGGGCCTTCGAACGGAATGCCGGAGATGGCCAGGGCAGCCGAGGTACCGATCATCGCGGCGATGTCCGGATCGGTCTTCTTGCTGGTGGAAACCACGGTGCAGACGACCTGGACTTCGTTCATGAAGCCTTCAGGGAACAGCGGGCGGATCGGACGGTCGATCAGGCGCGAGGTCAGGGTTTCCTTCTCGGAAGGACGGCCTTCACGCTTGAAGAAACCACCAGGGATCTTGCCGGCGGCGTAGGTCTTTTCCTGGTAGTGCACGGACAGCGGGAAGAAGCCCTTGCCCGGATCAGCCTGCTTGGCACCGACCACGGTCACCAGCACGGTGACATCGTTGTCGACGGTGACCAGCACGGCGCCGGTGGCCTGACGGGCAATGCGGCCCGTTTCGAGGGTTACGGTCGATTGACCGAACTGGAATTTCTTGATTACCGGGTTCACGGTTTCCTACCTTCTTCAGTGGCTCTTGGGGGAACTGGTTCTTGCGAATTCTTGGGCAGAACGGGGAATCGGCCCCATTGACCGTCCAGATACAACACGAGGCTGGGAGCCTGGCGCCGGGCGGATGAACCGCACGACGGACCAGGCTGCCAACCTCGCAGATCGCGTGGCGTGTCCAACGCCAGGGTTGCCGGGCAACCCTGCCGATGCATGCGACACGCCATGCAACACCACTGGCCAGGCCGCTATTAGCGACGCAGACCCAGGCGACCGATCAGGGCGCTGTAACGGGTGGTGTCTTTGCCCTTCAGGTAGTCCAGCAGCTTACGACGCTGGTTGACCATACGGATCAGACCACGACGGGAGTGGTGGTCTTTTTCGTTGGCCTTGAAGTGGCCTTGCAGCTTGTTGATGTTGGCGGTCAGCAGAGCAACCTGCACTTCCGGGCTACCGGTATCGCCGGCGGCTTGCTGGTAATCGGCAACGATCTGAGCTTTTTCTTCGACGCTGAGGGCCATTTGGCTTCTCCTGATAAACGGATCCCGCGAACGGTCTCCAATAGGCCAGGGACAAGTCCCCGTATTAATAAGAAGAGGTGTGACCGTGCCTAATAACAGCCACCCTCGTATCCACCGGTTTCAGCCGAAGCCCCTGCCGGTGGTTCCGGTCATTCCGACCGAATCAGTCGACGCGGCGCGATGCGCCCGTCTTCGCTCACTTCACCGATACCGATGAAGCGACCATTGTGATCCTGTACCCGGACCATGCCGAACTGCGGCGCGTCCGGCGCGCGTACCGCCTGGCCATGCAGCCAGTAGAACGCACTGTGCTCGGACAACTGCACCAGAGGCCAGTCCTGCAACCCGCTGTCCGAAGGCATGAGGAAGCGATCGAGCGCTTCGTTGCCGCCTTCGGCGTGAGCCTGTTCGAGTTCCTCGAGCGTCACGGTCTGTGCCAGCTCGAAGGGGCCCGCCTGGGTGCGGCGCAGCTCGGCGACGTAGGCTCCGCAGCCCAGCGCCTCACCGATATCCTCCACCAGGGTACGGATATAGGTGCCTTTGCTGCATCCAACCGACAGGCGCGCACGGGTGCCTTCACACTCGAGCAACTCCAAGCGGCCAATAGTAACAGAACGCGCCTCGCGCTCCACTACCTCTCCTGCACGTGCCAGCTTGTACAGTGGCTGGCCGTCGCGCTTGAGGGCCGAGTACATCGGCGGCACCTGGAGGATTTCACCCTTGAAACGCGGGATCACGGCCTCGATGTCGGCGCGACCAACGGTCACTTCGCGGGTCTGCAGGACTTCGCCTTCGGCGTCCGCGGTGGTGGTGGTCTGCCCCATCTGCATGACCGTCTCGTAGCCCTTGTCGGAATCGAGCAGGTACTGCGAGAACTTGGTCGCCTCGCCGAAGCACAGCGGCAGCACGCCGGTGGCCAGCGGGTCGAGGCTGCCGGTGTGGCCGGCCTTTTCCGCGTTGAGCAACCAGCGAACCTTCTGCAGCGCCGCGTTGGAGGTGAATCCCAGCGGCTTGTCGAGCAGGATGATGCCGCTGACGTTGCGGCGGATACGTTTGACCTGGGCCACCGCTTACTCCTTGGCGTCCAGCTCGTCGGCATCCTTGTGCAGGCGGTCTTCGGCCACCGCACGTTCGATCAGTGCCGACAGGTGGACACCACGGCTGACGCTCTCATCGAAGTGGAAGTGCAACTGCGGCACGCTGCGCAGCTGCATGACGCGGCCCAGATGCAGGCGCAGGAAGCTCGCGGCACTGGTCAGAGCCTTGAGGGTCTGCGGCACGGCGTCGGTGCCGTCCTGGCCCATCACGGTGATGAACACCTTGGCATGGCCCAGGTCACGGCTGACGTCGACGGCGGTGATGGTCACCAGACCGACACGCGGGTCTTTGACTTCACGGCGGATCAGCTCTGCCAGCTCACGCTGCATCTGATCACCGATACGTTGGGTACGGCTGTATTCTTTTGCCATTCTTGCTACCTGTAACGTAAAGCGGCAAACGCCCGGTCAGGCTGAAGCCTGACCGGGCGCTACCTTGTGAGGCGCCGCCAGCCGCCTTGCGACGGGGCCTGCGCCATGCTCGCCCCTTACAGGGTACGAGCCACCTGGACTTTCTCGAAGACTTCGATCTTGTCGCCGACCTTGACGTCGTTGTAGCTCTTGACGCCAATACCACACTCCATGCCGTTACGCACTTCGGAGGCATCGTCCTTGAAGCGACGCAGCGATTCCAGTTCGCCTTCGAAGATCACCACGTCATCGCGCAGTACGCGGATCGGACGGTTGCGGTACACGGTACCTTCGATGACCATACAGCCAGCGATGGCGCCGAACTTCGGCGAGCGGAACACATCGCGGACTTCGGCGACACCCAGGATGTTCTCGCGAACATCGCTGCCGAGCATGCCGGTCAGGGCCTTCTTGACGTCTTCGATGATGTCGTAGATCACGTTGTAGTAACGCATATCCAGACCTTCCTGCTCGACGATCTTGCGCGCACCGGCATCGGCACGCACGTTGAAGCCGAACAGCACCGCGTTCGAGGCCAGTGCCAGGTTGGCGTCGCTCTCGGTGATACCACCGACGCCGCCACCAATGACGCGTACCTGAACTTCGTCGTTGCCCAGGCTGCCGAGCGAACCCTGCAGCGCTTCGAGGGAACCACGCACATCGGTCTTGAGGACGATGTTGAGGGTCTTCTTCTCTTCCTGACCCATGGTCTCGAAGATGTTTTCCAGCTTGCCGGCGTGAGCACGGGCCAGCTTGACCTCGCGGAACTTGCCTTGACGGAACAGCGCAACTTCACGCGCTTTCTTCTCGTCAGCAACCACCGACATCTCTTCGCCAGCGTCCGGCGTACCGTCCAGGCCAAGGATCTCGACCGGGATCGACGGGCCGGCTTCCTTCACAGGCTTGCCGTTCTCGTCGAGCATGGCGCGCACGCGGCCATAGTTGGAGCCGACCAGGACCATGTCGCCCTGACGCAGGGTACCGTCCTGAACCAGGATGGTGGCCACCGGGCCACGGCCCTTGTCCAGGCGCGACTCGACCACGACACCACGACCAGGAGCGGTCGGAGTGGCCTTGAGTTCGAGGATCTCGGCCTGCAGCAGGACAGCTTCGAGCAGTTCGTCGACGCCGGTACCCATCTTCGCCGAAACCTTGACGAACGGCGTGTCACCACCCCAGTCCTCGGAGGTCACGCCTTCGACCGACAGCTCGTTACGGATGCGATCGAGGTCGGCACCCGGCTTGTCGATCTTGTTCACGGCGACAACCAGCGGAACGCCAGCCGCTTTCGCGTGCTGAACGGCTTCGCGGGTCTGCGGCATCACGCCGTCGTCCGCCGCCACCACCAGGATGACGATGTCGGTCGCCTTGGCACCACGGGCACGCATCTGGGTAAACGCAGCGTGGCCCGGGGTGTCGAGGAAGGTGACCATGCCACGGTCGGTTTCGACGTGGTAGGCACCGATGTGCTGGGTAATACCACCGGCTTCGCCAGCGGCCACCTTGGCACGACGGATGTAGTCGAGCAGCGAGGTCTTGCCGTGGTCGACGTGGCCCATGACGGTCACGACCGGAGCACGCGAGGTGGTCTCACCTTCGAACTTCAGCGATTCGGCCAGGGAGTCTTCCAGGGCAGTGTCGCTGACCAGGGTGACCTTGTGGCCCAGCTCTTCGGCAACCAGCTGAGCGGTTTCCTGGTCAAGCACCTGGTTGATGGTGACCGGGGTGCCCAGCTTGAACATGAACTTGACGACTTCAGCGGCCTTGACCGACATCTGTTGCGCCAGTTCCGAGACGGTAATGGTCTCGCCGATGGTCACGTCACGAATGACCGGACCGGTCGGGCTCTGGAAGCCGTGCGCATTGCGCTTCTTGCCCTTGCCCTTGCCACCGCGGCCACGACGGAAGCCATCGCTTTCTTCGTCGGTGGTGCGAGGTGCAGCGCGCGGAGTCGGAGCCTTTTCCTTCTCCTTGACCTTGACCTTGACCGACATGCGCGGCGCTTCGCCACGACCGGCCGCAGCCTGGCCACCACCGCGACGATCGTCATCACGGGTACGGCTTTCGTTGCGACGGGTCTCGTCTTTCTTGCGCTCGGCGGCACGGGCGGCGGCGTCTTCGGACACCGGCGCGTTGGCCACTACCGGGGCAGCAACCGGGGCAGGCTCGGCCTTCGGCGCTGGCGCGGCGGCCGGGGCCTCGGCAGCCTGACGGCGTGCCTGCTCCTCGTTGCGTTGGCGAACTTCGGCTTCAACCTTTTCGCGGGCGGCATTTTCAGCGGCGCGGCGTTCTTCCTGCTCACGCTTCTGCTCAGCCTGGATCTCTTCCGGGCTGCGCTGCACGAATACTTTCTTCTTGCGTACTTCTACGCTGATGCTCTTGCTACCGGCGACACGCAGAGTGCTGGTGGTCTTGCGCTGCAAGGTGATCTTGCGCGGCTCTTCCGCCTTGCTCTTGTGGCTGCTCTTCAAATGAGTCAGCAGGGTCTGCTTCTCATTGTCGGTCACTACCTGACCGGCGTCGGTGTGCGGCAGACCTGCCTCACGCATCTGCTGCAGCAGGCGCTCTACCGGTGCCTCGACCTCTTGGGCCAGTTCTTTCACCGTGACTTGCGTCATGCACTTCTCTCCTCAGGCCGCGCCTAATTACTCGAACCAGTGGGCTCGGGCGGCCATGATCAACTTGCCGGCACGCTCTTCGTCGATGCCGTCGATGTCGAGCAGGTCGTCAATCGACTGCTCGGCCAGGTCTTCGCGGTTAACCACGCCGCGCACCGCCAGTTCCGCCGCCAGGTCCTTGTCCATGCCCTCGAGGGAGAGCAGGTCTTCAGCCGGATGGGCGTCTGCCAGTTTTTCTTCGGTAGCGATGGCCTTGGTCAACAAACGGTCCTTGGCTCGAGCGCGGAGCTCATTGACGATATCCTCGTCAAAGCCATCGATGTTGAGCATTTCTTCCAACGGTACGTAGGCAATCTCTTCGAGGCTGGTGAAGCCTTCGTCGACCAGCACTTGTGCCAGCTCCTCGTCGACTTCCAGTTCCTCGATGAAGTTGCGCAGGATGTCGCCGGTCTCAGCCTGTTGCTTGGCCTGGATGTCCTTCTCGGTCATCACGTTCAGGGTCCAGGCAGTCAGCTGGCTGGCCAGGCGGACGTTCTGGCCGCCACGTCCGATGGCCTGTGCCAGGTTGTCCTCGGCCACGGCGATGTCCATTGCATGGGCATCTTCATCAACGATGATCGCGGCAACTTCTGCCGGCGACATGGCGTTGATGACGAACTGCGCCGGGTTCTCGTCCCACAGGACGATATCCACACGCTCGCCACCCAGCTCGCCGGATACGGCCTGGACGCGCGAACCACGCATGCCGATACAGGCGCCTTGCGGGTCGATGCGCTTGTCCTTGGAGCGGACGGCGATCTTGGCGCGCGACCCCGGATCACGGGAGGCGGCCATGACTTCGATGAGGCCTTCGGCGATTTCCGGCACTTCGATGCGGAACAGCTCGATCAGCATCTGCGGCGCGGTGCGCGACAGGATCAGCTGAGGGCCGCGGTTCTCGGTGCGGATTTCCTTGAGCAGCGCACGCAGGCGCACGCCGACACGGAAGGTCTCACGGGGAATGATGTCTTCGCGGGCCAGCAGCGCTTCGGCGTTGTTGCCCAGGTCGACGATGACGTTGTCGCGGGTAACTTTTTTGACGGTACCGGAGATGATCTCGCCCACGCGCTCGCGGTAAGCATCGACCACCTGGGCGCGCTCAGCTTCGCGAACCTTCTGCACGATGACTTGCTTGGCGGTTTGCGCAGCAATGCGACCGAATTCGATCGACTCGATCTTCTCTTCGATCACGTCGCCAACTTTGGCTTCAGGATGACTTTCCTGAATCTTTGCTGGCCAGACCTCGATTGCCGGATCATCCAGATCCGCTTCTTCGACGACCGTCCAGCGACGGAAGGTCTCGTAGCTACCGGTGTGGCGGTTGATTTCCACACGCAGGTCGACTTCGTCTTCAAAACGCTTTTTGGTTGCAGTAGCCAGGGCCACTTCCAGCGCTTCGAAAATGACGCCGGGCGGTACACCCTTTTCGTTGGATACCGATTCAACAACCAGCAGTACTTCTTTGCTCATCGTACGCCTCGCCTTGCGCAAGCCATTGGCCCCGGATCTTTCACCGGGCCCGGCACGTCTCAGTCAAAACTGGGAATAATATTGGCCTTGTCGATCGAGTCGATCGGCAACAGGAACTCGTGCTGGTCTACCTGCACCACCACATCCTGCTCCTCCACACCGCGGAGAAGGCCCTGGAAGTTACGACGGCCCTCGAAGGGCGTACGCAGCTTGATCTTCACCTGCTCGCCGGCATGCGCAGCAAACTGTTCTAAGGTGAACAGCGGGCGGTCCATGCCTGGAGAGGACACCTCGAGGGTATATTCAGAGCTGATCGGATCTTCCACATCGAGAATGGCGCTTGCCTGACGGCTGACGGCTTCGCAGTCGTCCACCAGGATCCCGTCTTCCTTGTCGATGTAGATACGCAGTACCGAATGCTTGCCTTGGGAGACGTATTCGATCCCCCAGCATTGGTAGCCCAGGCCCTCGACCACCGGGGCCAACAAGGCCTGCAACTGTTCTAGCTTGCTCGACACCTGAACCCCCTCGTGCATGCTGTGCAAATAAAAAATGGGCGAAGCGCCCATCCCTGAAAGCGCCGTTGGACAACGGCGCCGAAAACTGTTCGGCTAGCAAAAAGCCCCTGAAAAGGGGCTCTGCTGAAGCTGGTTGCGGGGGCTGGATTTGAACCAACGACCTTCGGGTTATGAGCCCGACGAGCTACCAAGCTGCTCCACCCCGCGACAAAGCTGGGGCGAAAGTATAAGACTGAACCCTTTGCTGGGTCAATCCGACCTCCACCTGCAAGAAAGCCCGCTAAAGCGGGCTCTCATGCTTCAATTGGTACCGAGAAGGGGACTCGAACCCCTACACCCTATGGGCACAACCACCTCAAGGTTGCGTGTCTACCAATTCCACCACCTCGGCAATACTACTTCTTGAAACCCGTTACTGCTGCTCTTTGGCTGGAGGAGGTACGTCACCAGAGTTGGTGGTTTCGCTCTTCTGCTGCTGGAGCACCGGTACATCATCATTGACTGCCGGCTTTGGCTCTTTGACTTCCAGCACTGCTGGATCTGGCAGACCAGCCTGAGTCAGCTGGTGAGCCTGCTGCTTGGCGAAGTATCCTAACCCAAGTGCAGTCAAAAAGAAAGTGGCAGCAAGTATAGCAGTAACTTTACTCAAAAAGGTAGCGGAACCTTGGCTTCCGAACACAGTATTTGAAGCACCTGCGCCGAAAGATGCACCGGCTTCCGCACCTTTACCCTGTTGCAGCAGCACCATTACAACCAGTGCCAACGCTGCCAACAGATGAAAAACAACTACGACTGTTTCCAGCATTTGTTCAGTTTCCTGCGGCGCGACAAATTGCACCGAATTCGTCTGCGTTCAGGGAAGCTCCACCAATGAGCCCCCCATCGATATCCGGCATGCCGAACAGTTCAGCCGCATTGGCCGCCTTCACGCTGCCGCCGTAGAGAAGTTGCACATTTCCTGCAACTTCGGCGTCCTTCGCCGCCAACTGCTTGCGGATGGCTGCATGCACATCCTGGGCTTGCTGTGGCGAGGCCGTCAAACCAGTACCAATGGCCCAAACAGGCTCATAGGCAATAACCGCATTGGCGAAAGCCTTGATACCGAACACGTCGATAACACTGCTTAGTTGACGCCCTACAACTTCGAGCGTCTCACCTGCCTCGCGCTCTGCAAGAGTTTCCCCTATACACAGCACTGGCGTCAAACCACTTTTCTGAGCAGCTGCAAACTTCTGATTCAGCACTTCGTCGCTTTCACCAATAATCTGGCGACGCTCGGAATGCCCAATCAATACATACTTGCAACCGACTTCAGCCAACTGACTCGGTGCAACTTCGCCGGTCAGTGCGCCTTGTTCAGGCTGTACCGCAGAATTCTGTGCTCCAACGATGATCCCCTTGCCTTTTAGCCCATCAACGACTTCGTTGATGAACAGGGCGGGCGGGAACACCGCGACTTCGATACCGTCGGGAATGAGCATTTCGCCCAAGCCCTGAGTCAGCTCAGCGACGCTGGCGCGGGTACCGTGCATCTTCCAGTTACCAGCTACCATGGGGCGACGCATGCTTTACCTCGTCGGTCAAAGTGGGCGCAGATCTTACCCAACCCGATCTGCGCTGGCAAGCCTCTTTCAGGCACAAACTTCTTCGACCAGCTTGGCCAGGGCCTCGGCATGGCCACGTACCTGGTTTTCGTCGTCGCCCTCGACCATCACCCGCACCAGCGGCTCGGTACCGGACTTGCGCAGCAGCACCCGCCCACGACCAGCCATGGCCTCGGTGGCCTTGGCGCTGGCTTCCTTGACCAGGGGGTTCTCCAGCGGGTCGCTCTTGCCGGCCGCGAAGCGCACGTTGATCAGCACCTGCGGGCATTTGCGCACGGCCTGGCGGGCCTGGGCGAGGTTTTCGCCACGGCGCTTGAGCGCCATCAGCACCTGCAGCGCGGCGATGATCGCATCACCGGTGGTGGTGTGACTGCCGCAGACGACATGACCGGAGTTTTCGCCACCCAGCAGCCACTCGCGCTCGAGCAGTTCGGCCATGACATAGCGGTCGCCCACCTTGGCCCGCACGAACGGGATATCCAGTTCCTTGAACGCCAGCTCCAGGCCCAGGTTGCTCATCAGGGTACCGACCACGCCGCCCTGCAGCTTGCCACGCTCCTGCATGTCGCGACCGATGATGAACAGCAGTTCGTCACCGTCGACGATGGCGCCGGTGTGATCGACCATCAGTACGCGGTCACCGTCGCCGTCGAAGGCGATACCGAGATCCGCATGCCCGACCAGGACCGCCGCCTGCAGCGACTCGATATGGGTCGAACCGCAGCCCTCGTTGATGTTCAGACCATCCGGGGCGGCGTGCAGCACGGTGACATCGGCACCCAGTTCACGGAACACGCTCGGCGCGACCTTGTAGGTGGCTCCATGGGCGCAGTCCACGACGACCTTCAGGCCTTCGAAGCTGGTGCTGCTGGGCACGCTGCTCTTGCAGAACTCGATGTAGCGTCCCGCCGCGTCATTGATGCGCGAGACCTTGCCCAGCTTGCCGGACTCGACGACATTCATCGGCTGGTCGAGCAGCTCCTCGATCATCAGCTCGACTTCGTCCGGCAGCTTGGTGCCAGCACCGGAGAAGAACTTGATGCCATTGTCGTCATGGGGGTTGTGCGAGGCGCTGATGACGATACCGGCCTCAGCATGGAAGGTGCGGGTCAGGTAGGCGATGGCCGGCGTCGGCATCGGGCCGAGCAGCATCACGTCGGCACCGGCGGCGGACAGCCCTGCCTCGAGCGCGGATTCGAACATGTAGCCGGAGATCCGCGTGTCCTTGCCCACCAGCACGCGGCAATTGCCCTGCTTGCGGAAAGCCATGCCGGCGGCCCAGCCGAGTTTCAGCATGAAGTCAGGAGTGATGGGGAATTGGCCTACGCGACCACGGATACCATCGGTACCAAAGTATTTTCTGCTCATAGTGACTCCAATGTTCTTATTCGGCGTTCTGGACCGCGGCGATCATGCGCACGACATCGACGGTTTCGGCGACATCGTGTACCCGCAGGATGCTCGCGCCCTTGGTCATGGCCAGGGCGGCCAGGGCCAGGCTGCCGTAGAGCCGCTCGCCGACCGGACGGCCCAGCGCGAGGCCGATCATGCTCTTGCGCG
Source organism: Pseudomonas carassii (assembly GCF_036324045.1). NCBI lineage: Bacteria > Pseudomonadati > Pseudomonadota > Gammaproteobacteria > Pseudomonadales > Pseudomonadaceae > Pseudomonas > Pseudomonas carassii. Next base: position 31,337 of record NZ_JAZDCT010000022.1, read on the forward strand.
AGACACCCACCAAGAGTGGCCGCCCCAGGCGATAGAGCGCTTCCATGTGTTTGAAAAGGCTGAGGTTATGCTCAAGGGTCTTGGCAAAGCCGAACCCAGGGTCGAGGATGATGCGTTCAGCCCCGATGCCGGCCGCCGCGCAGGCGGCCATGCGCTGTTCAAGATAGCGCGTTACATCGGCTGTCACATCCTCGTACTGCGGATTGTCCTGCATGTTGCCCGGCTCACCACGCATGTGCATCAGGCACACCGGCAGACCGGTATCGGCCGCCGCATCGAGTGCACCATCGCGCTCCAGGGCGCGCACATCGTTGATCAACCCTGCGCCAAGGCGGGCCGTCTCGCGCATGACCGAAGGCGTCGAGGTGTCGACCGAGATGATCACATCGAGCCGAGTGCTGATCGCCTCGACGATCGGCGCAACACGCTCCAGCTCCTCGATGGGCGATACCGCACGCGCCCCCGGACGGGTGGACTCGCCACCTACGTCGATCAGGGTCGCACCGGCCGCCACCATCTCCTCGGCATGGCGCAAGGCCGCATCGCGCTGGCTGAAGCGCCCACCATCGGAGAACGAGTCTGGGGTGACATTGAGGATACCCATGACATGGGTACGGGACAAATCAAGAACCCGGTTGCCGCAAGGCAACCGGGTCGGGTACTGCGTCAAGCTCATAGATACCCTTAGTGTTGAGCCGCTGGACCGCCGATCGGCGACTCCGGACGATCATCCTGGGAAGCCTGGTTGCCGGAGGTACCGGAATCATTGTCCCAGTCACGCGGCTCGCGCGGGGTACGGCCAGCCATGATGTCGTCGATCTGGTCGGCATCGATGGTTTCGTACTTCATCAGGGCTTCGGCCATGGCGTCGAGCTTGTCGCGGTTGTCGGTAAGGATCTGCTTGGCCGTGGCGTAGCACTGATCGATGATGCTGCGCACCTCGGAGTCGATCATCTTGGCAGTCTCGCCCGAGACGCTGGCATGCTGGCTCGCCGCGCTGCGACCGAGGAACACCTCGCCCTCCTCTTCGGCGTACATCAGCGGGCCGAGTTTCTCGGACAGGCCCCACTTGGTGACCATGTTCCGGGCAATCTGGCTGGCGCGCATGATGTCGTTGGAGGCGCCGGTGGTGACACCGTCGAAGCCCAGGGTCATCTCTTCGGCGATACGGCCACCGTACAGCGAGCAGATCTGGCTGATCAGCGCGCGCTTGGACAGGCTGTAGCGGTCCTCTTCCGGCAGGAACATGGTCACGCCCAGGGCACGGCCACGGGGAATGATCGAGACCTTGTAGACCGGGTCGTGCTCGGGAACAACGCGACCGACGATGGCGTGACCCGCCTCGTGGTACGCGGTGTTCTGCTTCTCTTTCTCGGACATGACCATGGTCTTGCGCTCGGCGCCCATCATGATCTTGTCTTTGGCCAGTTCGAATTCCTTCATCTCGACCAGGCGCTTGCTGGCACGGGCGGCGAAAAGCGACGCCTCGTTGACCAGGTTGGCCAGGTCGGCACCGGAGAAGCCCGGCGTGCCACGGGCGATGACCGCCGCATTGACGTTCTCGCCGACCGGCACCTTGCGCATGTGCACCTTGAGGATCTGTTCACGACCGCGGATGTCCGGCAGGCCGACCACCACCTGGCGGTCGAAACGGCCGGGACGCAGCAGCGCCGGGTCGAGCACGTCGGGACGGTTGGTGGCGGCGATGACGATGATGCCATCGTTCATCTCGAAGCCGTCCATCTCGACCAGCAATTGGTTCAGGGTCTGCTCACGCTCGTCGTGACCGCCACCCATGCCGGCGCCACGGTGGCGACCGACGGCGTCGATCTCGTCGATGAAGATGATGCACGGTGCGTGCTTCTTGGCCTGTTCGAACATGTCGCGAACACGGCTGGCACCCACGCCGACGAACATCTCGACGAAGTCGGAACCGGAAATGGTGAAGAACGGCACCTTGGCTTCACCGGCAATGGCCTTGGCCAGCAGGGTCTTACCGGTACCCGGCGGGCCGACCATCAGCACGCCGCGAGGGATACGGCCGCCCAGGCGCTGGAACTTGCCCGGATCGCGCAGGAACTCGACCAGCTCGCCAACCTCTTCCTTGGCCTCGTCGCAGCCTGCAACGTCAGCCAGGGTGGTTTTCACCTGGTCTTCGGACAGCAGGCGCGCCTTGCTCTTGCCGAAGCTCATCGGCCCGCCCTTGCCACCGGCACCACCCTGCATCTGGCGCATGAAGAACATGAACACGGCGATGATCACCAGGATCGGGAAACTGGCGACCAGCAACTGGGTCCAGATGCTCTGCTGTTCCGGCTGCTTGCCTTCGACGGTGACGTGGTTGTCCACCAGGTCGCCGATCAGGCCGTTGTCGGTAATGGCCGGGCGCACGGTCTTGAAGTTGTCGCCATCGGTGCGCTTGCCGGTAATGATGTAGCCGTCGACGGTCACGCGCTCGACCTTGCCATCCTTGACCTGCTGGATGAAGTCGGAATAGTTGAGGGTCTGCGGCTCGTTAGGGCTGGAGAAGTTGTTCATCACCGTCACCAGGACGGCGGCGATGATCAACCACAGGATCAGATTCTTTGCCATGTCGTTCAATTCGCTACCCTCTGAGGCCGGCGCACGACGCAGCCGTGCCTCGCATGATATTCATCGCCCTAACTTACTACATTACCCACGCATCCGCAGGCACCGTCTGTAACCCTTTGTGAAAGTTAGACTACACGAAGTTCGGACGATCCAGACGGGGCGGCCGATTGGAAATAACTATCGGCAACCCCGCAATACGCCTTTCATGCGCCCTTGAAACCCTTGCCCAACAGGTACTGTTCACGGGAACGGTCTCGCGAGGACGACGGCTTGCGCATCTGCACCTTGTCGAACTTGCTGCGCACGTCCTTGAGGTACATGTCGAAGCCCTCGCCCTGGAAAATCTTGATCAGGAAATCCCCGCCGGGCTTGAGCACGCGGGTCGCCAGATCCAGGGCCAGTTCGCAGAGGAACATGGCGCGCGGCATGTCCACCGCAGGCGTACCACTCATATTGGGGGCCATATCGGAAATCACAAGGTCGACGTGCGAATCGCCGACCGCCTGCAGGATCTGCTGCAGCACTTCGTCCTGGGTGAAGTCGCCCTGGATGAAGGTGACATCGGGGATCGAGTCCATTTCCAGGATGTCCGAGGCGATCAGCCGGCCCTGGCCGCCAATCAGACGACTGGTCACCTGCGACCAGCCACCAGGAGCCGCACCGAGGTCAATCACGCTCATGCCGGGACGGATCAGGCGGTCTTTCTCCTGGATCTCCAGCAGCTTGTAGCTCGCGCGCGAGCGGTAGCCATCCTTCTGCGCCTGCTTGACGAAAGGATCGTTGAAATGTTCGCGCAGCCAGTTTGCGCTGCTTTTGGAACGTTGTACCACGGGGCACCTCGATGATATGCGTCGTGTTTGACTGGGCGGAGCCACAGGCCCTCGGGTAAAATGCCCGTCAATTTTACAGAATCAGACGAAAAGGGTCAGATTATGCCGCTCAATAACGAGCAGAAGAAGCAATACAAGTCCATTGGTCATGACCTGAAGCCGGTCCTGATCGTTGCTGGCAACGGTTTGAATGAAGGCGTGATCGCCGAACTGGAGCGCGCCCTGGTCGACCATGAGCTGATCAAGGTCGAGATTCGCTCGGAAGATCGCGAGGAGCGCGCCGAGACCATCGCCGCGCTGTGCAAGGCCGGCCGCGCCGAACTGGTGCAGACCATCGGCAAGAAAGCGCTGATCTACCGCAAGAACCCGCAGCCGAACAAGCAGCTGTCCAACATCCACCGTTACAAGTAACGGTAGCAGGGCTGCCAAAGCAGCCTTGTGGGAGCGGGCTTGCCCCGCGAAACAGGCACCGCAGTGCATGGCACCGGCTTCGCCGGTGTTCGCGGGGCAAGCCCGCTCCCACAAAGCCTCGTTGCGACCCGACTAGCGCCGCGCCCTGACCGGGACCGGCTGGGCCACCAGCACGATGCCGGAGAAGCCCAGCACCAGGAAGCAGAACATCTGCCAACGCTCGCCCACGGAAATCCCGTAGCGCAGCGTGTAGTAGCTGACGCAGGCGCCGAAGCCGAGCAGCAGCATCTGGCCGCGGAACTGCCGCCACCAGGCCGCCAGGCCGTCCACCCTCGCCAGCACCGCCAGCTGGGTCAACAGCCCGAGCATGGCCACGCCAATCAACCAGCGGTCGATCTGCGCAGCCACGTCGTGCACCAGCAACGGCGCCAGGCCACTGACCTTGAGCGCCGGCACCAGCCCCACGTGGAACACCCACAGGCCACCGACCCAGAACACCTGGGCCAGTTGCCAGAGGATCCCCTCGAGGGATGGCGCCCGCAGGCGCCGGTCAGATGTGCTTGACTTCGACAATCTCGTACTCGACCGTGCCACTTGGCGTCTTGACGACGACAGTATCACCTTCTTCCTTGCCGATGATGGCACGGGCGATCGGCGCACCGCTGGAGAGCTTGCCCTGCTTCACGTCGGCTTCGTCTTCGCCGACGATCTGGTAGGTCACCTCTTCATCGGTCTCGGTGTTCGCCAGCACCACGGTGGTGCCGAAGATCACCTTGCCGGTGTGGGCGATGGTGGTGACGTCGATCACCACCGAGTTCTGCAGACGGCCTTCGATATCGCGGATACGCGCCTCGACCATGCCCTGCTCCTCGCGGGCGGCGTGGTATTCGGCGTTTTCCTTGAGATCGCCCAGCTCGCGAGCCTCGCCGATCGCCTGGCTCAGGCGCGGGCGCTCGGTCTTGCTCAGGAACAGATGCTCTTCCTCCAGGGCGCGAGCGCCCTGGACGGTCATCGGGTACTTGGTAATGCTCATGCTTTGAGTCCTGCATGCAGATCCTGCAGGCGACGAACGGTCTTTTCCGGACCGAATTTCAGCGCCTCACAGATGGCTTCACCTGCCGCAATGGTCGTGGTGCAGTAGATCTTGTGCTGCAACGCATTGCGACGAATCGAGTAGGAGTCGGCGATCGACTGGCGGCCTTCGGTGGTGTTGATGATCAGCGACACTTCGTCGTTCTTGATCATGTCGACCACGTGCGGACGACCCTCGGTCACCTTGTTCACGCGACGCACTTTCAGGCCGGCCGCCTCGATCACCTTGGCGGTGCCTGCGGTGGCGACCACTTCGAAGCCCAGGGCGATCAGGTCGCGGGCAACGCCAGCTACCTGCGGCTTGTCGTCGTCACGCACACTGATGAACGCGGTACCGCCGGTCGGCAGCACTTCGCTGGCGCCCATCTGGGCCTTGGCGAAGGCTTCGCCGAAGCTGTCGCCGACGCCCATGACTTCACCGGTCGATTTCATCTCAGGGCCGAGGATCGGGTCAACCCCCGGGAACTTGGCGAACGGGAAGACGGCTTCCTTGACGCTGTAGAAGTTCGGGATGATTTCCTGGGTGAAGCCCAGCTCTTTCAGGGTCTTGCCGGCCATGACACGGGCCGCGATCATTGCCAGGGAAGTACCGATGCACTTGGAGACGAACGGTACGGTACGCGAGGCGCGTGGGTTGACCTCGATCACGTAGATCTTGTCGCCCTGCAGGGCCAGCTGCACGTTCATCAGGCCGACCACGCCCAGCTCCAGGGCCATTTTCTTGACCTGGACGCGGACTTCGTCCTGCACTTCCTGGCTCAGCGAGTAAGGCGGCAGCGAGCACGCCGAGTCGCCGGAGTGGACACCGGCCTGCTCGATGTGCTGCATGATCGCGCCGATCACCACATCGGTGCCGTCGCAGACCGCATCCACGTCCATCTCGATGGCGCAGTTGAGGAAGTGGTCGAGCAGCACCGGGCTGTCGTTGGAGACCTGTACCGCTTCACGCAGGTAGCGCTTGAGCTCGTCCAGCTCGTAGACGATCTCCATGGCGCGGCCGCCCAGCACGTAGGACGGACGAACCACCAGCGGGTAGCCGATCTTGCCAGCGGCAGCGATGGCTTCGTCTTCGCTGCGAACGGTGGCGTTTGGCGGCTGCAGCAGGTTCAGGCGCTGGACCATCTGCTGGAAGCGCTCACGGTCTTCGGCGCGGTCGATGGCGTCCGGGCTGGTACCGATGATCGGTACGCCGGCTTCTTCCAGGGCACGCGCCAGTTTCAGCGGGGTCTGGCCGCCGTAGTGGACGATCACGCCTTTCGGCTTCTCGACGCGGCAGACTTCCAGCACGTCTTCCAGGGTCAGCGGCTCGAAGTACAGGCGGTCGGAGGTGTCGTAGTCGGTGGAGACGGTTTCCGGGTTGCAGTTGACCATGATGGTCTCGTAACCGTCTTCACGCAGCGCCAGTGCGGCGTGCACGCAGCAGTAGTCGAACTCGATGCCTTGGCCGATACGGTTCGGGCCGCCACCCAGGATCATGATCTTGTCGCGGGTCGACGGGTTGGCCTCGCACTCTTCCTCGTAGGTCGAGTACAGGTAGGCGGTATCGGTGGCGAACTCGGCGGCGCAGGTGTCGACGCGCTTGTACACCGGGAACACTTCCAGCTTGTGGCGGTGACGGCGCAGGTTCTTGTCGGTGATGCCGAGCAGCTTGGCCAGGCGCTGGTCCGAGAAGCCCTTGCGCTTGAGGCGCAGCATGTAGTCCTTGTCGATTGACGACAGGGCCAGGGTCTTGACCTTCTCTTCTTCCTTGATCAGGTCTTCCATCTGCACCAGGAACCACAGGTCGATGCCGGTCAGGGCAAAGATTTCCTCGATGGTCATGCCCGAACGCATGGCGTCGGCGACGTACCAGATGCGCTCGGCGCCCGGCACGGTCAGCTCGCGCTTGAGGATGCTGGCGGCTTCCGGGCTGGCCAGGTCGACTTTCGGGTCGAGGCCGCAGGCACCGACCTCCAGGCCGCGCAGGGCTTTCTGCAGGGATTCCTGGAAGGTACGGCCGATGGCCATGACTTCACCCACGGATTTCATCTGGGTGGTCAGGCGGGCGTCGGCTTTCGGGAATTTCTCGAAGGCGAAGCGTGGCAGCTTGGTGACGACATAGTCGATCGACGGCTCGAAGGACGCCGGGGTGCGACCGCCGGTGATGTCGTTCTGCAGTTCGTCGAGGGTGTAGCCGATGGCCAGCTTGGCAGCGATCTTGGCGATCGGGAAGCCGGTGGCCTTGGAAGCCAGGGCCGAGGAACGGGAAACCCGCGGGTTCATCTCGATCACGACCATGCGGCCGGTGTTCGGGCAGATACCGAACTGCACGTTGGAACCGCCGGTCTCGACACCGATTTCACGCAGCACCGCCAGCGAGGCGTTGCGCATGATCTGGTATTCCTTATCGGTCAGGGTCTGTGCCGGGGCAACAGTGATCGAGTCACCGGTGTGCACGCCCATCGGGTCGAAGTTCTCGATCGAGCAGACGATGATGCAGTTGTCCTTCTTGTCGCGGACCACCTCCATCTCGTATTCCTTCCAGCCGATCAGCGATTCGTCGATCAGCAGTTCCTTGGTCGGCGACAGGTCCAGACCACGGGTGCAGATTTCTTCGAACTCTTCACGGTTGTAGGCGATACCACCGCCAGTGCCGCCCATGGTGAACGATGGGCGGATGATGCATGGGAAGCCGAGCTTCTCGAGGACTGCGTTGGCCTCTTCCATGCTGTGGGCGATACCGGAGCGCGGGCACTCCAGGCCGATGTCCTTCATGGCCTTGTCGAAGCGCGAACGGTCTTCTGCCTTGTCGATGGTGTCGGCGTTGGCACCGATCATCTCCACGCCGAACTTTTCCAGAACGCCATGGCGCTCCAGGTCCAGGGCGCAGTTCAGCGCGGTCTGGCCACCCATGGTCGGCAGGACGGCGTCCGGGCGCTCTTTTTCGATGATCTTGGCCACCGACTGCCACTTGATCGGCTCGATGTAGGTGGCGTCAGCCATGGCCGGGTCGGTCATGATGGTGGCCGGGTTGGAGTTCACCAGGATGACGCGGAAACCTTCCTCGCGCAGGGCTTTACAGGCCTGGGCGCCGGAGTAGTCGAATTCGCAGGCCTGGCCGATCACGATCGGGCCAGCGCCGAGAATCAGGATGCTTTTGATGTCTGTACGTTTTGGCATGGTTGTCACTCAAATCCGCGGGTCAGTCGGCAAGCCGTCTTGAACAATCTGGGTCAGGCGCTTCCGGGCGCGGCAATTACCGGCCCGGGGCCTTGCTGCAGGATGCTCAGCGGCGCTTGGCCATGGCATCGATGAAACGATCGAACAGTGGCGCGACGTCGGTCGGGCCTGGGCTCGCCTCAGGGTGGCCCTGGAAGCTGAACGCGCTCTTGTCGGTGCGCTCGATGCCCTGCAGGGTGCCGTCGAACAGCGACTTGTGGATAGCGCGGACGTTGCCCGGCAGGGTGGCTTCGTCGACGGCGAAACCGTGGTTCTGGCTGGTGATCATGACCACGCCGGTGTCCAGGTCCTGGACCGGGTGGTTGGCACCGTGGTGGCCGTGGCCCATCTTCACGGTCTTGGCGCCGGAGGCCAGGGCCAGCAGCTGGTGGCCGAGGCAGATGCCGAATACCGGGATCTCGGTGTCGAGGATCTCTTTGATCGCCTGGATGGCGTAGTCGCACGGCTCGGGGTCACCAGGGCCGTTGGACAGGAACACGCCATCGGGGTTGAGCGCCAGGACTTCACTGGCCGGGGTTTGCGCGGGCACCACGGTGACGCGGCAGCCACGGGCAACCAGCATGCGCAGGATGTTCAGCTTGACGCCGTAGTCGAAGGCCACGACGTGGTACGGCAGGTCGGCGGCTTCAATGGTCGGGTGGCTGTCGGTCTTCAGTTCCCACACGCTGGAGCGCCACTCGTAGCGCTCCTTGGTGGAGACGACCTTGGCCAGGTCCATGCCTTTCAGGCCCGGGAAGGCGCGGGCGGCGGCGATGGCGGCTTCTTCGCTGATGTTGTCACCAGCCAGGATGCAGCCGTTCTGGGCGCCCTTCTCACGCAGGATGCGGGTCAGGCGACGGGTGTCGATGCCGGCGATGGCGACGACATTGTGTTCTTTCAGGTAGTCGGGCAGGGACTGGGTGTTACGCCAGTTGCTTGCCAGCAGCGGCAGGTCGCGAATGACCAGGCCGGCGGACCAGACGCGGTTGGATTCGGCGTCTTCCGGGGTGGTGCCGGTGTTGCCGATGTGCGGGTAGGTCAGGGTAACGATTTGCTGGGCGTAGGAAGGGTCTGTGAGGATTTCCTGGTAGCCGGTCATTGCAGTATTGAACACGACCTCACCAACGGTCTGACCGTCGGCTCCAATGGCTTCACCGCGAAAAATGCTGCCATCGGCAAGGGCGAGTATGGCTGGCTTAGTCAAGAAGACCTCCCGTAAATCAAGCCTGAAAGGGCGATCGCAGGTTGCAAAAAAGCGGAATGACGTATGGACACGTCACCCCGCTTTTATGCTGAATTAGTCTGCGCGCTTTTAGTGGACACACTAAAGCTGTAGCTTACAGAAAAATGCGTTTTGGGTCTACCGGGAATGTGTCTCCAAAACCCAGGATTGCGACAGACTGATTTGTCGGGATCCATTGTGGGAGCGGGCTTGCCCCGCGATGACACCCCACCAGGCCATTGCTGCCCGTTCCGACGCCATCGCGGGGCAAGCCCGCTCCCACAACCCAATACACAAGGGTCAATGCAGCTCGAGCACATCCTGCATGTCGTACAGCGCAGGCTCGCGCCCATCCAGCCACAGCGCGGCACGCACCGCGCCCTTGGCGAAGGTCATGCGGCTCGAGGCCTTGTGGGTGATTTCCAGGCGCTCGCCTTCGGCGGCGAACAGCACGGTGTGATCACCGACCACGTCACCCGCACGCACGGTGGCGAAACCGATGGTCTGGCGATCACGGGCGCCGGTCTGGCCTTCACGGCCATACACCGCCACCTCGTGCAGGTCGCGCCCCAGTGCATTGGCGACCACTTCACCCATGCGCAGCGCGGTACCCGACGGCGCATCGACCTTGTGCCGATGGTGAGCCTCGATGATCTCGATATCCACGTCGTCACCCAGCACCCGCGCCGCCATGTCCAGCAGCTTAAGACTGAGGTTGACGCCCACGCTGAAGTTGGCGGCGAAGACGATCGGGATCTCCTTGCCTGCCTCGACCAGCAGCGCCTTCTCCTCAGCGCTGAAGCCGGTGGTACCGATGACCATGGCCTTGCCCGCCTTGCGGCAGAACGCCAGGTTCTTCAGGGTCACCGACGGATGGGTGAAGTCGATCAGCACATCGAACTCATCGACGACCTTGGCCAGGTCGTCAGAGATGGTCACGCCAATGCGCCCCAGACCCGCCAGCTCACCCGCGTCGGCACCGACCAGGGAGCTGTCGGGACGATGGATGGCCGCGGTCAGGCCGGCCCTCGGCGCCTGCTGCTGCACAGCCTCGATCAGCACCTTGCCCATGCGCCCGGCGGCGCCCATCACTGCAATACGTCGCATAGCCTGTTCCTTCTCAGAGATCGCCGAAGAAGCGCTTCACGCCCTCGAACCAGCCACTGGCCTTGGGCGAATGGGAGCTGTCGCCCTCGAGGGAGTCACGCAGCTCCTCGAGCAGCTCGCGCTGACGGCGACTGAGGTTGACCGGCGTCTCCACCGCCACGCGGCACAGCAGGTCGCCCGCCGCGCCACCGCGCACCGGCGCCACACCCTTGCCGCGCAGACGGAACTGCTTGCCAGTCTGGGTGCCTTCGGGGATCTTCAGCTTCACGCGACCGTCGAGGGTCGGTACTTCCAGCTCGCCACCCAGGGCAGCGTCGGTGTAGCTGATCGGCACTTCGCAGTAGAGGTGCTTGCCGTCGCGCTGGAAGATCGGGTGCTCGCGCACATTGACGACCACATACAGGTCACCGGTCGGACCGCCATGGGCGCCCGCCTCGCCTTCGCCGGACAGGCGAATGCGATCACCGGTATCGACACCGGCCGGCACCTTGACCGACAGCGTCTTGTATTCCTCGACACGACCTTCGCCGTGGCACGAACCGCAAGGGTCGGTGATGATCTTGCCCTGGCCGTGGCAACGCGGACAGGTCTGCTGCACGGCGAAGAAGCCCTGCTGCATGCGCACCTGGCCGATGCCGCCGCAGGTCGGGCAGGTCGACGGCGTCGAACCCTTCTTGGCGCCGGAACCGTCGCACGGCTTGCAGTTGACCAGCGTGGGCACGCGGATGTTGACCGTGGTGCCACGCACCGCCTCTTCGAGGTTGAGCTCCAGGGTGTAGCGCAGGTCACTGCCGCGCTGGACACCACCACGACCACCACCGCGGCCGCCACCGAAGAAGTCGCTGAAGACATCGCCGAAGATATCGGAGAAGTTGGCGCCGCCGAAACCGGCACCGCCGCCACCCATGCTCGGGTCGACGCCGGCATGACCATACTGGTCGTATGCCGCGCGCTTGCTGGCATCGGACAGCACTTCGTAGGCCTCGTTGGCCTCCTTGAACAGGTCTTCCGATTCCTTGTCGCCCGGGTTGCGGTCCGGGTGGTACTTCATCGCCAGACGGCGGTAGGCCTTCTTGAGATCACCTTCACTGGCGCCACGCTCGACACCCAGGACCTCATAAAAATCACGCTTTGCCATAGGTCATATGCACTCTTGGGGGCGTTCGGCATACCTCGGCGCATCGTGCGCCATGCCACCAGCACCTGTCGTCATAGGCGAATACGCCGTGACAGATGCCGTAAATAATTCTCGTGTTCCAGACACGCCAACGCGGGAGCAAGCTCCCGCGCGGCGACATCCTACCAGTTCACCGACAAACGACGGTGAACCGGCCGACAACATGCAGGAATTACTGCTTGTTGTTGTCTTTCACTTCTTCGAACTCGGCGTCAACCACGTCATCGTGCTTGGCTTCCGGCTCGGCCTGCTGGGCGCCGCCCTGCGGTTGCTCGGCCTGCTGCTCGGCGTACATCTTCTGAGCGACTGGCGCCGAGACCTTGGACAGCTCCTCGACCTTGGCGTCGATGACAGCCTTGTCGTCGCCTTTGACGGCGGCCTCCAGGGCGACCACGGCGGCCTCGATGGCGGTCTTCTCTTCAGCGGTGACCTTGTCGCCGGCTTCAGTGACCATCTTGCGGGTCGAGTGGACCAGCGCGTCACCCTGGTTACGGGCGGCGGCCAGCTCTTCGAACTTGCGGTCTTCCTCGGCGTTGGCCTCGGCGTCACGCACCATTTTCTCGATTTCTTCGTCGGACAGGCCGGAGTTGGCCTTGATCACGATCGACTGTGCCTTGCCGGTGGCCTTGTCCTTCGCGCCGACGTGCAGGATGCCGTTGGCGTCGATGTCGAAGGTCACTTCGATCTGCGGCACGCCGCGCGGAGCCGGCGGGATGTCGGCCAGGTCGAACTTGCCCAGCGACTTGTTCTGCGAAGCTTGCTTGCGCTCGCCCTGCAGCACGTGGATGGTCACGGCGCCCTGGTTGTCGTCGGCGGTCGAGAACACCTGCGACTTCTTGGTCGGGATGGTGGTGTTCTTCTCGATCAGCGCGGTCATCACGCCGCCCATGGTCTCGATACCCAGGGTCAGCGGGCTGACATCCAGCAGCAGCACGTCCTTCACGTCACCGGCCAGAACAGCGCCCTGGATGGCGGCACCCATGGCGACGGCTTCGTCCGGGTTGACGTCTTTACGTGCTTCCTTGCCGAAGAAGTCGGCAACGGCTTTCTGCACCATCGGCATACGGGTCTGGCCACCGACCAGGATCACGTCGTCGATCTTGCTGGCGTCGATACCGGCGTCCTTCAGGGCGATGCGGCATGGCTCGATGGTACGGTTGACCAGGTCTTCGACCAGCGACTCCAGCTTGGCGCGGGAGATCTTCACGTTCAGGTGCTTCGGACCGGTGGCGTCTGCAGTGATGTACGGCAGGTTGACGTCGGTCGACTGAGCGGAGGACAGCTCGATCTTGGCTTTTTCAGCGGCTTCTTTCAGGCGCTGCAGGGCCAGGGGATCGTTCTTCAGGTCCATGCCGGACTCTTTCTTGAACTCGTCGACGAGGTAGTCGATCAGGCGCATGTCGAAGTCTTCGCCACCCAGGAAGGTGTCGCCGTTGGTGGCCAGTACTTCGAACTGGTGCTCACCGTCGACTTCGGCGATTTCGATGACCGACACGTCGAAGGTACCACCACCCAGGTCATAGACGATGACGGTGTGGTCGCCCTTGCCCTTGTCCATGCCGTAGGCCAGCGCGGCGGCGGTCGGCTCGTTGATGATACGTTTTACGTCCAGGCCAGCGATGCGGCCGGCGTCCTTGGTCGCCTGACGCTGGCTGTCGTTGAAGTAGGCCGGAACGGTGATGACCGCTTCGGTGACCGGCTCGCCGAGGTAGTCTTCGGCGGTCTTCTTCATCTTTTTCAGGACTTCGGCGCTGATTTGCGGCGGAGCCATCTGCTTATCGGCGGCCTCGACCCAGGCGTCACCGTTGTTGGCCTTGACGATCTTGTAAGGCACCAGCTTGATGTCTTTCTGCACGACGTCTTCTTCGAAGCGACGGCCGATCAGGCGTTTCACCGCGAACAGGGTGTTGTGCGGGTTGGTGACCGCCTGGCGCTTGGCCGACTGGCCGACCAGGATCTCGCCGTCGTTGGCGTAGGCGATGATCGACGGCGTGGTGCGCGCGCCTTCGGCGTTCTCGATGACCTTGGCGGTGCCGTTTTCCAGCACGGAGACGCAGGAGTTGGTGGTCCCCAGGTCGATACCGATGATTTTACCCATGTTGATTCTCCCGAAACTTGAATTTGGTAGCAGCGACTGCTTTGGCCAACTGCACTAATACTTGAAGGCTTGACACCTAGATGGGGGTGCCCGGAAAGATTTCAAGCCTTTTCATTGATCGAAGGCTGCGGGGCGCTCGGCGCCTTGCTGACCACCACCATGGCGGGGCGCAGCAGACGGCCGTTGAGCTGGTAGCCCTTCTGGAATACTTTGAGCACGCTATTTGGCTCAACGTCGGCACTTTCCTGCATGGCCATGGCCTGATGCTGCTCGGCATTGAATGGTTCGCCATCCGGGTCGATGGCTTCAAGGCTGTAGCGCTTGAGAGTGTCCTGGAACATCTTCAGGGTCAGCTCGATGCCTTCGCGCATCGGCTTGATGGTCTCGTCGTCGGCGCTGGACAGCTCTAGGCCACGCTCCAGGCTGTCGATGATCGGCAGCAGGTCGCCGGCGAACTTCTCCAGGGCGAACTTGTGGGCCTTCTCGACATCCTGCTCGGCACGGCGGCGGATGTTCTGCAGGTCGGCGGCGGCGCGCAGGGACTGGTCCTTGGCGGCGGCCAGCTGCTCCTCGAGCTCCAGGACTCGGGCATCGGCATTCGCGGCGCCTGCTTCTTCGGAATTCAGGTTCTTCTCATCCAGCTGTTCGTCAGCCATTGGGTTTCTCCTCCACGATTTCTGTCGTGCGAGCCAGGCTCGCCATGTCTTGCCGGCTATATGGGGTCGGAAAAACCAGGTTCAAGGGGGGAGGTGCTTTTCCACATTCGTCGACCGGCTATTGGCAGACTCGCGAAAAGCACTGTATAAATATCCAGACACGACCCTTCGGGAGCCGCCCCATGCTGGTGCACCTGTCCATTCACAACTACGCCATCGTCGAACACCTCGACCTCGAGGTCGCCCGCGGCATGTCCGTCATCACCGGCGAAACCGGGGCCGGCAAGTCGATCATGCTCGATGCCCTCGGCCTGGCCCTGGGCGACCGCGCCGACAGCGGCGTGGTACGCCCGGGCACCGACAAGGCGGACATCCTCGCCACCTTCGACCTGGTCGACATCCCCGAGGCCCACGCCTGGCTCGCCGAACGCGACCTGGAAAGCGAAGGGCCGTGCATCCTGCGTCGAGTGATCACCGCCGAGGGCCGCAGCCGTGGCTACATCAACGGCACCCCTTGTCCGCTGGGCGACCTCAAGGCCCTGGGCGAGCTGCTGATCGACATCCACAGCCAACATGAGCACCAGTCGCTGCTGAAGACCGACACCCACCGCCGCCTGGTGGACGAGTACGCCGGCGCCAGCGACCTGGCCCGCCAGGTCCAGCTGGCTGCCAAGCGCTGGAACCAGACGCGCCTGGAGCTGGAGCGCCTGAGCAATTCCGGCGACGAGCAGCGGGCACGCCACCAGCTGCTCAGCTACCAGCTGGAAGAACTGGACAATCTGGGCCTCGGCGAAAACGAGCTGGAACAGCTGGAGCAGGAACACAAGAACCTGACCAACGCCGAGGCGCTGTTCGGCATCTGCCGCCATGTCATCGACCACTGCAGCGAAAGCGACTCGGGCAACGTACTGAGTGCCCTGACCGTCAGCCTCAACCGGCTCACCGCGGTCGTCAACGGCCCCAAGGCGCTGAGTGAGGCGGTCAACCTGATCGCCAGCGCGCAGATCCAGGTGGAGGAAGCCGTCGGCGAGCTCAACCGCTTCCTCGACAACTTCGACGCCGACCCGATGCGCCTGCAGGCCCTTGAAGAGCGCCTGGATACTATCTATACCCTCGCCCGCAAGCACCGCGTGCACCCCACCGAATTACCGCACCTGCAGCAGCGCCTGAT
Source organism: Pseudomonas carassii (assembly GCF_036324045.1). Classification (NCBI taxonomy): domain Bacteria; kingdom Pseudomonadati; phylum Pseudomonadota; class Gammaproteobacteria; order Pseudomonadales; family Pseudomonadaceae; genus Pseudomonas; species Pseudomonas carassii. Next base: position 46,891 of record NZ_JAZDCT010000022.1, read on the forward strand.
GGAAGAGCTGGAAGGGCTGAATGCAAGCGACGAGTCGATCGAGCGCCTGGGCGAGGAACTGGCCGCCTACGCCCAGCACTATAAGGAGAAGGCCAGTGAGCTGAGCGCACTGCGCCAGCAGGCCGCCAAACAGCTGGCCACCGCTGTCGAGCAGGAGATCCAGCGCCTGGGCATGCCCGGCGGGCGCTTCTGCATCGAGCTCACGCCCTTCGACAACGGAGACCTTTCGCCCCATGGCCTGGAGCAGATCGAACTACTCGTCAGCGCCAACCCCGGCCAGCCACTCAAGGGCCTGGCCAAGGTCGCCTCAGGCGGTGAGCTGTCGCGTATCAGCCTGGCGATCCAGGTGATCACCGCGCAAACCTCGCGCATTCCGACCCTGGTGTTCGACGAAGTGGACGTGGGGATCGGCGGCCCGACGGCAGAGATCGTTGGCCAGTTGCTTCGCCGCCTCGGCGAGCGCGGCCAGGTCCTGACCGTTACCCACCTGCCCCAAGTAGCAGCGCAGGGCCATCACCACCTGTTCGTGCACAAGGTGCGCAACAGCGACACCACGCACACTGCCGTGGCCAGCCTGGGCAAACGCGAGCGGGTCGAGGAAGTGGCGCGGATGCTGGGCGGGATCGACCTGACCAAGGAATCGCTGGCCCATGCGCGCAAGATGGTGGTGAGCAGCAAAGCCTGAGCCTGCGCCCCCTGTAGGAGCGGCCTTGTGCCGCGAAAAGGGCGCGTAGCGGCCTCGGGATCTCTGCATGACTCAGAATTGCAGGGGGCCGCTACGCAGCCCTTTCCGGCCGGTCCGACGCCTCGGCAAGGCCGCTCCTACAAGGAGATTTGTACGCTGCCCAAGAAAGCACAAAGACGACCCGAAGGTCGCCTTTGTCATCAATAACGATCTAAATCGTTACTTCTTTTTACGCACATACAGAACCAGATTGTGGTCCACCAGCTCGAAGCCATGCTCGGCAACGATCTCTTTCTGGCGCTTCTCGATTTCGGCATCGAAGAATTCAATGACCTCACCGCTGTCCACGTTGACCATGTGATCGTGGTGCTTGCCATCCGCCAGCTCGAACACCGCGTGGCCGCCATCAAAGTTGTGGCGCTCCACCAGGCCCGCCGCTTCGAATTGGGTCAGTACGCGGTACACGGTCGCCAGACCGACATCCTCGCCAGCTTCCATCAGCGCCTTGTAGACATCCTCGGCACTCATGTGACGCTGCTCGGCGGAGTCGAGCATCTGAAGAATCTTGACTCGAGGCAGGGTTACCTTGAGGCCCGCTTTGCGCAATTCGCTATTTTCAACCATGGTCAGCTTTCTCGCCGATGCTGCTTCGCAGCTTCTCTTAATACGGGTATGATCGGGGTTTACGTTGTCCAGCCAAGATAGTGGAAGTCGCCCACCGATGCAAAACACCAAGCTCTTGCTAACCAGCCTCACCCTAGTGGGACTGCTCGCACTCGCCGGTTGCTCGTTTCCCGGGGTTTACAAAATCGACATCCAGCAGGGCAATGTCGTCACGCAAGACATGATAGACCAATTGCGCCCGGGAATGACCCGCCGGCAAGTAAGGTTTATCATGGGCAACCCCCTGCTGCAGGACACCTTCCACACCAACCGCTGGGACTACCTGTACAGCCTGCAGCCCGGCGGCGGCCAGCGCCAGCAGGAGCGCATGAGCATCTTCTTCAACGAGAACGACCAACTGGTCAGCCTCTCCGGCGACTTCATGCCGGGCGTCAGCCGCGACCAGGAAATCCTCGGTGGCAGCGGCGACACCACGGTCAGCCCGGACAAGCAGCCGAGCCAGCCCGAGAAGCCAGCCAAGCCAGGCTCGCTGGAAGACACGCTGCAGAAGGAAATCGACAACATCGAGACCACTCCGGTCCCGACGCCGGCACCGCTGGAAACCTCGCCGCAGTAAATGCGCCGACACTAAAAAGCCCGGATCCAGTCCGGGCTTTTTATTGCACTGTGGAAAAGCCCTTGGATCAGGCCCCCGCCAGCGCTACTCAGCCATTGATCTGTTTGGCGCGCTGGCAAAACGCATCGACCATGGTATTGGCCGCCTGGTTGAACAGCGGCCCCAGGGTCGCCCGCACCAGGGCACCGGCGTAGTCGAACGACAGGTCAAGACTGATCTTGCAGGCCTTCTCGCCCAGCGGCTTGAACACCCACAGGCCATGCAGCTGGGTAAACGGCCCATCCTCCAGGTTCATTTCGATCGACTGCCCCGGCACCAGCACGTTGCGCGTGGTGAACTGCTGGCTCATGCCGCCCTTGGCCACTTCCAGCTTGGCGCGCATGTGCGTGTCGCTGGCCTCGAGCACGGTGGAAGCCGAGCACCAGGGCAGGAACTCCGGGTAGCTGGCCACATCGTTGACCAGGTCGTAGAGCGCCTGGGCAGGGAATGGCAGCAGGGCGGAGCGTTGAATATGGGTAGTCATCCAGGCGTCACTTCCAATCTGGGCGGTGGCGCGTCGCAGCGCCTCGAATACGGTTCTGCGCGGCAGAACGAGGCCTGTATTGTCCGGGATTCACACAACGGGCTCAAGCGCACCTAAACCCCATAGCCGAGGACGCGGACTCTCCCTATAATGCCGCCCCTATGGCTAAGCAAAAGAAACATCCGACCGGGACCATCGCGCAGAACAAGAAGGCGCGACACGATTACTTCATCGAACACAAGTTCGAGGCCGGGCTGGTCCTGTCCGGCTGGGAAGTAAAGAGCCTGCGGGCCGGCAAGGCGCACCTGACCGACAGCTACGTGCTGCTCAAGGATGGCGAAGCCTGGCTGTTCGGCAGCCACATCACCCCGCTGACCACCGCCAGCACCCACGTCATCGCCGACCCGATCCGCACCCGCAAGCTGCTGCTGAACAAGCGCGAGCTGGAGCGTCTGGAAGCAGCCGTGGCGCAGAAGGGCTACACCTGCGTGGCGATGTCGCTGTACTGGAGCAAGCACCTGATCAAGTGCGAGATCGCGCTCGGCAAGGGCAAGAAGGAGTTCGACAAGCGCGATACCGTGCGCGAGCGCGACTCCAACCGCGAGCTGCAGCGCACGATGCGCAACAAGGGCAAGGAAGAGTAATTCCGACCCACGCGGTCACTGTAGAAGCGGCCTTGTGCCGCGAAAGGGCCGCGAAGCGGCCCCCCTACAATCTGTGTGACGCATAGATTCCGAGGCCGCCGCGCGCCCTTTTCGCGGCACAAGGCCGCTCCTACAACGACCGTGCATGCCGCATCCTAGCGCCCGCTGCGCCGCTCCGCCCGCGCCACTCGCCGGGCCTCCTGCTGCGCCTCTTGCAGCACCTCCTGCACATACAGGATGTGCCGGCTCGACACCTCCCGCGCATCGTCGGCCCGCCCCTCGACAATCGCCAGGTACAACTCGCGATGCTGGCTGATCAGCATGTCGCGGGTCTCAGTGCGCTGCTGGTACATGCCGCCGATGTTGGTCACCACGTTGCGCTTGAGCAGGTCGAACAAGCCGCGGATGGTGTGCAGCAGCACGGCGTTGTGGCTGGCTTCGGCAATGGCCAGGTGGAAACGCGCATCGGCCGCGCCCTCCTGCGCCCGGTCCACCTCGCCGACACGGTTGTAGCAATCCTGCAGCGCGTCGAACGCCGTCTTCAACCGTTCGCGATCAGGCTCGGTGGCGCGCAGGGCCGCGTAGTAGGCGCATGACGCCTCCAATGTATGGCGGAACTCCAGCAAGTCGCGCTGGGCCTCCGGATTACGCTCCAGCAACTGCAACAGCGGGTCGCTGAACGTTGAGCCCAAGGCTTCGGCCACATAGTTGCCGCCACCCTGGCGACTGACCAGCAGCCCCTTGGCCACCAGCTTCTGGATCGCCTCGCGCAGCGACGGACGGGACACACCGAACTGCTCGGCCAGGACGCGCTCGGCGGGCAGGCGCTGCCCCGAAGTCAACGTACCCTCGAGAATCATCCCTTCCAACCGGTCGACGATGTCGTCGGACAGGCGCCGCTGGCGGACCTGATCAAAAACCATTGCTTGCTCTCCACGAACCCCGGGGATGCGAATCCGGGGGCGCCTATTCTGCGCCTATCCGGCCTGCGCCGACACCCATCAGGCGGCGATTTTCCCTGCCGTGCAGATGCCCGCTCATCGGCATCCGACCAAAGTTTTCCACAGGACAAATTGACACACCCCGCGCGGCGCTCTTAACCTAGCGCCCAGTCATTGTAAATTGGTCTTACCAATTATCCAATGCCAGTGCCTTGACCAACAACAATTAGGGGCCACCCCATATGCAAACCTGGCAACAACTCTATACCCCGCTTGGTAGCCTCGGCCTGTCCGCGCTGGCGGCGGTCATCCCCATCGTGTTCTTCTTCCTCGCCCTCGCCGTGTTCCGCCTCAAGGGCCACGTCGCCGGCAGCATCACCCTCGCGCTGTCGATCCTGGTGGCGATCTTCGCCTTCCAGATGCCGGTCGACATGGCCCTGGCCGCCGCGGGCTATGGCTTCCTCTACGGCCTGTGGCCGATTGCCTGGATCATCGTCGCCGCGGTGTTCCTCTATAAACTGACGGTCAAGAGCGGCCAGTTCGAGGTGATCCGCAGCTCGGTGCTGTCGATCACCGACGACCAGCGCCTGCAAGTGCTGCTGATCGGCTTCTGCTTCGGCGCCTTCCTCGAAGGCGCGGCCGGCTTCGGCGCGCCGGTGGCCATCACCGCCGCGCTGCTGGTGGGCCTGGGCTTCAACCCGCTGTACGCCGCCGGCCTGTGCCTGATCGCCAACACCGCGCCAGTGGCCTTCGGCGCCCTGGGCATCCCGATCATCGTCGCTGGGCAAGTGACCGGCATCGACGCCTTCCACATCGGCGCCATGACCGGCCGCCAGCTGCCACTGCTGTCGCTGTTCGTGCCGTTCTGGCTGGTGTTCATGATGGACGGCGTGCGCGGCGTGAAAGAGACCTGGCCCGCCGCCCTGGTGGCCGGCCTGAGCTTCGCCGTCACTCAGTACTTCACCTCCAACTTCATCGGCCCGGAGCTGCCGGACATCACCTCGGCCCTGGCCAGCCTGATCGCCCTGACCCTGTTCCTGAAAGTCTGGCAGCCCAAGCGCTCGTTCGCCGAAGCCAAGGGCAGCGTCGGCGCCGCCGTGGTGCAATCGGGTGGCAGCCAGCCTTCGCCGTACAGCTTCGGCGAGATCTTCAAGGCCTGGTCGCCGTTCCTGATCCTGACCGTGCTGGTCACGATCTGGACCCTGAAGCCGTTCAAGGCGGCCTTCGCCCCGGGCGGCGCGATGTACAACTTCGTGTTCAACTTCGCCATCCCGCACCTCGACCAGTTGGTGATCAAGACCGCGCCGATCGTCACCGCGCCGACCGCCATGCCGGCGGTGTTCAAGTTCGACCCGATCTCCGCCACCGGCACCGCGATCTTCCTCTCCGCGCTGATCTCGATGTGGGTATTGAAGATCAACCTCAAAACTGGTCTGACCACTTTTAAAGAGACCTTCTGGGAACTGCGCTGGCCAATCCTGTCGATCGGCATGGTGCTGGCCTTCGCCTTCGTCACCAACTACTCGGGCATGTCCTCGACCATGGCTCTGGTGCTGGCCGGCACGGGCGCCGCATTCCCGTTCTTCTCGCCATTCCTGGGCTGGCTGGGCGTGTTCCTGACCGGTTCCGACACCTCGTCCAACGCCCTGTTCAGCTCGCTGCAGGCCACCACCGCGCACCAGATCGGGGTCAACGACACCCTGCTGGTGGCGGCCAACACCAGCGGCGGCGTGACCGGCAAGATGATCTCGCCGCAGTCGATCGCCGTGGCCTGCGCTGCCACCGGCCTGGTGGGCAAGGAGTCCGATCTGTTCCGCTTCACCGTCAAGCACAGCCTGTTCTTCGCCACCATCGTCGGCCTGATCACCCTGATCCAGGCCTACTGGCTGACCGGCATGCTGGTTCATCACTAAAGTGAAGGGGCCGGGCGCCCTGGCGCCCGGCATCTCCCTCAACCCACGCTGCGAGAATCCATGATCATTTCCGCCTCCACCGACTATCGCGCCGCGGCCCAGCGCAAGCTGCCCCCCTTCCTCTTCCACTACGCCGACGGCGGTGCCTACGCCGAGCACACCCTGCGCCACAACGTCTCGGACCTGGCCAGCATCGCCCTGCGTCAGCGCGTGCTGAAGAATATGTCGGACCTGAGCCTTGAGACCCGGCTGTTCGACGAAACCCTGAGCATGCCCGTGGCCCTGGCCCCGGTCGGTCTCACCGGCATGTACGCCCGCCGTGGCGAAGTGCAAGCGGCCCGCGCGGCGGCGGCCCATGGCATTCCGTTCACGATGTCGACGGTGTCGGTGTGCCCGATCGAGGAAGTGGCCCCGGCCATCGACCGGCCGATGTGGTTTCAGCTGTATGTCCTGAAAGACCGTGGTTTCATGCGCAACGCCCTGGAGCGGGCAAAAGCGGCCGGCGTGAAAACCCTGGTGTTCACCGTCGACATGCCCGTGCCCGGTGCCCGCTACCGCGACGCCCACTCCGGCATGAGCGGCCCGAACGCGCCGTTGCGCCGCGTGTGGCAGGCCATGACCCACCCGCAGTGGGCGCTGGATGTCGGCCTGCTCGGCCGCCCGCACGATCTTGGCAACATCTCCAAATACCGTGGCAACCCCACGGGCCTGGCCGACTACATCGGCTGGCTGGGCAACAACTTCGACCCGTCCATCTCCTGGAAAGACCTTGAGTGGATCCGTGAATTCTGGGACGGCCCAATGATCATCAAGGGCATCCTCGACGCCGAGGATGCCCGCGACGCGGTCAAGTTCGGCGCCGACGGCATCGTCGTCTCCAACCACGGCGGCCGCCAGCTCGACGGCGTGCTGTCCAGCGCCCGCGCCCTGCCGGCGATCGCCGACGCGGTGAAGGGCGACATCAAGATCCTCGCCGACTCCGGCATCCGCAGCGGCCTCGACGTGGTGCGCATGATCGCCCTGGGCGCCGACACCGTGCTGATCGGCCGCGCCTTCCTGTATGCCCTGGCCACCCATGGCGAAGCGGGCGTGAAGAACCTGCTGGAGCTGTTCGAGAAAGAGATGCGCGTGGCCATGGTACTGACCGGCGCCAAGTCCATCGGCGAGATCACCCGAGACTCGCTGGTCCGCGAACTGGGCGCCTGAGCGCGCCCGCCAATGCCTGATTGCCCGGGGCACGCCGCGCACAAGACGCCGCGGCCCCGCGAGGAGACTGCATGAGCCTGCCCGCCGCGTTCCTGCGTGATGCCGAGCGCCTGATCCCCGCCGAACGCCGCTTCGACGACCCGACCTCGACCCTGGCCTTCGGCACCGACGCCAGTTTCTACCGGCTGATTCCCAAGCTGGTGGTGCGCGTGGAATCCGAGGACGAAGTGGTCGCGCTGCTCCAGCTGGCCCAGCGTGACCGGGTACCCGTGACCTTCCGCGCCGCTGGCACCAGCCTGTCGGGCCAGGCGCTCAGCGACTCGGTGCTGATCGTGCTCGGCGACAACTGGAATGGCCGGGAGATTCGCGGCCAGGGCACGCAGATCCGCCTGCAGCCCGGGGTGATCGGCGCCCAGGCCAACGCCTGGCTCGCCCCCTTCGGACGCAAGATCGGCCCGGACCCGGCCTCGATCAACGCCTGCAAGATCGGTGGCATCGTCGCCAATAACGCCAGCGGCATGTGCTGCGGCACCGCGCAGAACACCTACCACACCCTTGCCGGCCTGCGCCTGGTGCTGGCCGACGGCACCCGCCTGGACAGCGAGGACCCGGCCAGTGTCGCTGCATTCGAGCAAAGCCACGCCGGCCTGCTGGACGAGCTGGCCCGCCTTGGCCGCGAGACCCGCGCCAACCTCGCACTGGCCGATCGCATCCGCCACAAGTACCGACTGAAGAACACCACGGGCCTGTCGCTCAACGCGCTGGTGGACTACGACCAGCCGCTCGACATCCTGCAGCACCTGCTGGTGGGTTCCGAAGGTACCCTCGGTTTCATCAGCGCCGTCACCTACGACACAGTGCCCGACCATCCGCACAAGGCCAGCGCGCTGCTGGTGTTCCCGAGCGTGGAAAGCTGCTGCCGGGCGGTGACCCTGCTCAAGCCGCAACCGGTGTCCGCCGTGGAGCTGCTCGACCGCCGCAGCCTGCGTTCGGTGCAGGACATGCCCGGCATGCCGGCCTGGGTGAAAGGCCTGTCCAACAACGCCTGCGCCTTGCTGATCGAGTCCCGCGCCGCCAACCAGAGCCTGCTGCACGAACAGCTCGACCAGGTGATGGCCGCCATCGCCGAGTTCCCGCTGGAGCAGAAGGTCGCCTTCAGCGAAGACCCGGCGGTGTACAACCAGCTGTGGAAGATCCGCAAGGACACCTTCCCCGCCGTCGGCGCCGTGCGCCAGACCGGCACCACGGTGATCATCGAAGACGTCACCTTCCCCATCGAGCAGCTGGCCGAGGGCGTCAACCGCCTGATCCAGCTGTTCGACAAGCACCGTTACGACGAAGCGATCATTTTCGGCCACGCCCTGGAAGGCAACCTGCACTTCGTCTTCACCCAGGGCTTCAACAGTGCCGAGGAAGTGGCGCGCTACCAGGCGTTCATGGATGACGTTGCACAATTGGTGGCGGTGGAGTTCGGCGGCTCGCTCAAGGCCGAGCACGGCACCGGGCGCAACATGGCGCCGTTCGTCGAGCTGGAGTGGGGCAAGGACGCCTATCAGTTGATGTGGCAGCTCAAGCGCCTGCTCGACCCCAACGGCATCCTCAACCCCGATGTGGTGCTGAGCGAGGATCCGGATATCCACCTGAAGAACCTCAAGCCGCTGCCGGCCGCCGACGAGATCGTCGACAAGTGCATCGAGTGCGGGTTCTGCGAGCCGGTGTGCCCGTCGAAAGGGCTGACCCTCAGCCCACGCCAGCGCATCGTCATGTGGCGCGATATCCAGGCGAAGAAGCGTGCCGGCGTCGACATCCGCGAACTGCTGCGCACCTATCAGTACCAGGGCATCGATACCTGCGCCGCCACGGGCCTCTGTGCCCAGCGCTGCCCGGTGGGTATCAATACCGGCGAGCTGGTGAAGAAACTGCGCGGCCAGGCGGCCGAACACGACAAGGCCGCCGACTGGCTGGCCGAGCATTTCCACGCCACCCTGCGCGGCGCCCGCTTCACCCTGGCCGCCGCCAATAGCGCACGCAGGCTGCTCGGCGCCCCTCGCATGAGCCGCCTCAGCGCCAGCCTCAGCAAGGCCAGCAAAGGCCGCCTGCCGCAGTGGACGCCCGCCATGCCGCAGCCGCTGCGCGCCATCGACTTCCCTGCGCCAAGCCACGATGCCCGCCCACGGGTCGTCTACCTGGCCGCCTGCGTGTCGCGGGTGATGGGCCCGGCCTACGCCGACCGCGAACAGAACTCGCTGCTGGACAAGACCCGCGCCCTGCTGGAAAAGGCCGGCTACCAGGTGGTGTTCCCGGACAACGCCGACAGCCTGTGCTGCGGCCAGCCGTTCGCCTCCAAGGGCTACCCCGAGCAGGCCGAGCACAAGCGCCAGGAGCTGATCACCGCGCTACTGCACGCCAGCCGCGGCGGCCTCGACCCGATCTACTGCGACACCAGTCCCTGCACCCTGCGCCTGGTGCAAGACCTGGGCGAGTCGCGACTGGACCTGTACGACCCGGTGCGCTTCATCCGCACCCATCTGGTCGACAGGCTGGAGTTCACCCCCCAGGACGAGCCGGTGGCGGTACACGTGACCTGCAGCACCCAGCACCTGGGCGAAAGCCAGGCGCTGATCGACCTGGCGCGGCGCTGCAGCAAGCAGGTGGTAATCCCCGAGGGCATCCATTGCTGCGGCTTCGCCGGCGACAAGGGCTTCACCACCCCGGAGCTCAATGCCCACTCCCTGCGCACCCTGAAGGACGCCGTGCAGTACTGCAGCGAAGGGATCTCCACCAGCCGCACCTGTGAAATCGGCCTGTCGAGTCACAGCGGCATCGACTATCACGGCCTGGTGTACCTGGTCGACCGGGTCACCCGCGCGCGCAGCCTCTGAACCTAAGGCAGTCCCGCTCTCCCTCCGGTGGGAGCGGGCTAGCCCCGCGGTGGCGCCGGTAAAGCCAGCAGCACAACTGCGTCCTGCACAAACCCTGCGCACTCAAGTAAACTGGCGGCCTTTTCGCGCAGCCTCGGGCTGCCCCTGTCGATTTACCAAAGGTGCCCGCCATGCCCTGGCTGCAAGTACGCCTGGCCATCAGCCCGGAACAAGCCGAAACCTACGAAGACGCCCTGCTCGAAGTGGGTGCCGTCTCGGTGACCTTCATGGACGCCGAAGACCAGCCGATCTTCGAACCGGACCTCAACACCACCCCACTGTGGTCGCACACGCACCTGCTGGCGCTGTTCGAGGCCGATGCCGAACCTGAAGCGGTGTTCGCCCACCTGCAATTGCTGACCGGTGCCGCGCTGCCCGAGCACCAGGCCGAAGTGATCGAGGACCAGGACTGGGAGCGCAGCTGGATGGACAACTTCCAGCCCATGCGCTTCGGCCAGCGCCTGTGGATCGTGCCGAGCTGGCACGAAGCCCCGGAAAAGGACGCGGTCAACCTGCTGCTCGACCCCGGCCTGGCGTTCGGCACCGGCACCCACCCGACCACCGCGCTGTGCCTGGAGTGGCTCGACGGCCAACAGCTGCAAGGCACCCAGGTGCTGGACTTCGGCTGCGGCTCGGGCATCCTCGCCATCGCCGCGCTGCTGCTCGGCGCCCGCCACGCGGTCGGCACCGACATCGACGTGCAGGCTATCGAGGCCTCCCGTGACAACGCCCAGCGCAACGGCATCGCCGACGACAAGTTCGACCTGTACCTGCCCGAGCAGATGCCGGCCATGCAGGCCGACGTGCTGGTCGCCAACATCCTGGCCGGCCCACTGGTCTCGCTGGCGCCGCAACTGTCCGGCCTGGTACGCCCCGGTGGCCTGCTGGCGCTATCGGGCATCCTTGCCGAACAAGGCGAGGAAGTGGCCGCAGCGTATACGGCCGACTTCGACCTGGACCCGATCGTCGTGCGCGACGGCTGGGTACGTATCAGTGGTCGCCGCCGCTAAGCGCGCCTAGACTCATCTCCTGCACAGTTCCCCGGACAGCCGCATGACCGACAGTTTCGTCACCCAGTGCCCGCATTGCCAGACCAGCTTTCGCGTCACCCATCACCAGTTGAGCGTGGCCCGCGGCGTGGTGCGCTGCGGCCATTGCCTGCAGGTGTTCAACGCGGCGAAACAGTTGCTGGAGCAGAACCGCGTCGCCACTGGTGAAGGCAGCGCCGAGGCACCGCCCGCCGTGGCGGAGCCGGTCGTGTCGGTGCCCCCGGCAGCTGAGCCGGTGGCCGAAACTCCGGAATCGGACGAAGACAACTGGAGCGTCACGGCCGAGGAGCTGGACGCCCTCGACCTCGACCAGGAACTGGCGCGCCTCGAACGGCGCAGCCCGGGTGACCGGCGCGGCGCGACGCAGAGCGTGCTGCAGGCCCGTCGCGACGAGCAGGTCGGCGATGGACACGGCGACGAACTGTTTGGCACCGCCACCGATGACGACCTGGAGCCCGCGCAGGTCCGCGAGGAAGCGCCGGTACTGCTCGAGCAGGAACCGCTGGACCTGGAGCCTGCGGCCGACGAACGCACCGAACCGACCCTCGGCAGCGCCGACCTCGAGCTGGACGACGAACCGCCGGTACGCCACCCGCCAGCAGCCGACGACCTCGACGAGCCACTGGAGCGGATGTCCGCCAACGACGAACCTGTTCCGGAAAAGGGCCTCTCGGCGCTGGACGACGAGGTCCGCAGCGAGCCGCTCTCGGCCCGCGACGAGGAACCCGACGAACAGCTTGGGCAACGCCTGGAACCCAGCCTGGCGATCAAGCCCGAGCGCACGCGCAAAGAGCCGCTGGTCGATGTGGTCGACGACCCGCTGCAACTGGACTGGGAGAAGCCTGCACCGAACTGGGGCAAGCGCCTGCTGTGGGGCTTCCTGACCCTGCTGGCCGCCGGCCTGCTGGCGTTCCAGTACGTCTGGTTCCACTTCGACGAGATGGCCCGCCAGGACCAGTACCGCCCCTGGTTCCAGCAACTGTGCCCGGCGCTCGGCTGCCAGGTGCCGACCCGCGTGGACATCTCGCGGATCAAGAGCAGCAACCTGGTGGTGCGCAGCCACCCGGACTTCAAGGGTGCGCTGATCGTCGACGCGATCATCTACAACCGCGCCCCCTTCGCCCAGCCCTTCCCCTTGCTGGAGCTGCGCTTCGCCGACCTCAACGGCCAGCTGATCGCCAGCCGACGCTTCAAGCCCAGTGAATACCTGTCGGGCGAGCTGGCCGGCCGCGGCGAGATGCCCAGCCAGACACCGATCCACATCGCCCTGGACATCCTCGACCCGGGGCCGAAGGCGGTGAACTACAGCCTGAGCTTCCGCTCGCCGGAATAAGCGACCAGCGGCAAGCCCGCCCTACTGGCTTGCCAGCGTCGCGAACGGGCCGCAAAGCGGCCCCAGGTTCAGCGCAACGGCTGAATTTCCAGCACCTGCGGCATCGGTCATAACGCCGCAACTGTTCAGATTTTATCCAGATTCATCTTTATCCGGTCATCGAGAGCGGGTATCATGCCATCCCTTTTTCGAACTCCAATGATTCGGCCCCACAACAGGGAACACCTATGTCGGCGGTACGCATCGGCCCTTACACACTGCAGAACAACCTGATCCTGGCCCCCATGGCCGGCGTCACGGACCAGCCTTTTCGCACCCTGTGCAAACGCCTCGGGGCGGGCATGGTGGTCTCGGAGATGGTCTCCAGCGACATGCGCCTGTGGAACAGCCGCAAGTCGAGTCTGCGTCGCATCCACGAAGGCGATCCCGAGCCGCGCTCGGTGCAGATCGCCGGCGGCGACGCGCAGATGATGGCCGAGGCGGCCCGGGCCAACGTCGAGGCCGGCGCCCAGATCATCGACATCAACATGGGTTGCCCGGCGAAAAAAGTCTGCAACAAGGCCGCAGGCTCTGCTTTATTGAGAGATGAAGCCTTGGTCACCGAGATTCTCCACGCCGTCGTCGGCGCCGTGGACGTCCCGGTGACGCTGAAGATCCGCACCGGCTGGGACCGGGCGAACAAGAACGGCCTGAATGTGGCGAAGATCGCTGAACAGGCCGGCATCCAGGCGCTGGCGGTGCATGGCCGCACACGCGCCGACCTGTACACCGGTGACGCCGAGTACGACACCATCGCCGCGATCAAGCAGGCGGTGTCGATCCCGGTTTTCGCCAACGGCGACATCACCTCGCCGGAAAAGGCCCGGGCGGTGCTGCACGCCACCGGTGCCGACGGCCTGCTGATCGGCCGTGCCGCCCAGGGGCGGCCGTGGATTTTCCGCGAGATCGAGCATTACCTGCGCACGGGCGAGCACCTGCCCGCACCGGCGCTGGACGAAGTGGAACGCATTCTGCTGGAGCACCTGGCTGCACTGCACGCCTTCTACGGCGATGTGATGGGCGTGCGTATCGCCCGCAAGCACGTGGGCTGGTACCTGGCGACCCGACCCGGCGGCAAGGAGTTCCGCAGCCGGTTCAACGCTTTGGAAGACACACAAGCGCAGTGCGCCAACGTTCAGGCGTTTTTCGCCGAACGTCGACAGAGCCTTGGGACAGAGGACGAACAAGGGGTGGCCGCATGACGATGATGACCGAGACATTAGTGAGTGGAACAACGCCCGTGAGCGACAACGCCAACCTCAAGCAGCACCTGAACACGCCGAGCGAGGAGGGCCAGACCCTGCGCGACAGCGTCGAGAAGGCGCTGCACAACTACTTCGCCCACCTGGAAGGCGCTACCGTCACGGACGTGTACAACCTGGTGCTCTCGGAAGTCGAGGCGCCCTTGCTCGAATGCGTGATGAACTACGTCAAGGGCAACCAGACCAAGGCCAGCGAGATGCTCGGACTCAACCGAGGCACGCTGCGCAAGAAGCTCAAGCAGTACGATCTGTTGTAAGGCCAGAACCCCAACCAGAAAAGGCGCTCATGCAAAAAGGCGCCTTTTTTGCTGACTCCACCGCGTTATGGAATCTGAAATGACCGACCAGACTACCCGCCTGCCGATCCGCCGCGCCCTGATCAGCGTCTCCGACAAGACCGGTATCCTCGAATTCGCCCGTGAGCTGCAGCAGCTCGGTGTCGAGATCCTGTCCACCGGCGGCACCTACAAGCTGCTCAAGGACAATGGCGTGAACGCGGTGGAAGTGGCCGACTACACCGGCTTCGCCGAAATGATGGACGGCCGGGTCAAGACCCTGCATCCGAAGATCCACGGCGGCATCCTCGGCCGTCGCGGCACCGACGACGCCATCATGAACGAGCACGGCATCAAGCCGATCGACCTGGTCGCGGTCAACCTGTACCCGTTCGAAGCTACCATCAGCAAGCCGGGCTGCGACCTGCCGACCGCCATCGAGAACATCGACATCGGCGGCCCGACCATGGTCCGTTCGGCGGCGAAGAACCACAAGGACGTCGCCATCGTGGTCAACGCCAGCGACTACGCCGGCATCGTCGAGGGTCTCAAGGCCGGCGGCCTGACCTACGCCCAGCGTTTCGACCTGATGCTCAAGGCCTTCGAGCACACCGCCGCCTACGACGGCATGATCGCCAACTACATGGGCACCATTGACCAGGCCAAGCAGACCCTGTCGACCGAAGATCGCAGCGAGTTCCCGCGCACCTTCAACAGCCAGTTCGTCAAGGCCCAGGAAATGCGCTACGGCGAGAACCCGCACCAGAGCGCGGCGTTCTACGTCGAGGCGAAGAAGGGCGAGGCCAGCATCTCCACCGCCATCCAGTTGCAAGGCAAGGAGCTGTCGTTCAACAACGTGGCCGACACCGACGCCGCGCTGGAGTGCGTGAAGAGCTTCGTCAAGCCGGCCTGCGTGATCGTCAAGCACGCCAACCCGTGCGGCGTGGCCGTGGTGCCTGAAGACGAAGGCGGCATCCGCAAGGCCTACGACCTGGCCTACGCCACCGATACCGAATCGGCCTTCGGCGGCATCATCGCCTTCAACCGCGAGCTGGACGGCGAAACCGCCAAGGCCATCGTCGAGCGTCAGTTCGTCGAAGTGATCATCGCCCCGAAAATCTCCCAGGCCGCCCGCGAAGTCGTGGCCGCCAAGCAGAACGTGCGTCTGCTGGAGTGCGGCGAGTGGCCAGCCGAGCGCGCCGCCGGTTGGGACTTCAAGCGCGTCAACGGTGGCCTGCTGGTGCAGAGCCGCGATATCGGCATGATCAGCGCCGACGACCTGAAGATCGTCACCCAGCGCGCGCCGACCGAGCAGGAAATCCACGACCTGGTGTTCGCCTGGAAAGTGGCCAAGTTCGTCAAGTCCAACGCCATCGTCTACGCCAAGAACCGCCAGACCATCGGCGTCGGCGCCGGCCAGATGAGCCGCGTAAACTCCGCGCGCATCGCCGCGATCAAGGCCGAGCACGCCGGTCTGCAGGTGCAGGGCGCGGTGATGGCCTCGGATGCGTTCTTCCCGTTCCGTGATGGCATCGACAACGCGGCTAAAGTGGGTATCAGCGCCGTGATCCAGCCGGGTGGCTCGATGCGTGATGCAGAAGTCATCGCCGCTGCTGACGAGGCAGGCATTGCGATGGTGTTCACCGGTATGCGCCACTTCCGCCACTAAACAGATGCCGGGCGATCCCGGTCCTTGTGTAGGAGCGGCCTTGTGTCGCGAAAGGGGCGCGTAGCGGCCCCAGGTTTCAGCTTCGCAGCAGAAATTGCTGGGGCTGCTGCGCAGCCCTATCGCGACACAAGGCCGCTCCTACACAGGGAACGCGGATCGCCGTAATACAGAATTCGAGGTTTTGACATGAAAGTTTTGATCATCGGCAGCGGCGGTCGTGAACACGCCCTGGCCTGGAAAGTCGCCCAGGACCCACGCGTCGAGAAAGTCTTCGTTGCCCCGGGCAACGCCGGCACCGCCACCGAAGCCAAATGCGAGAACGTCGCCATCGACGTCACCGCCCTGGAGCAACTGGCCGACTTCGCCGAGAAGAACGTCGACCTGACCATCGTCGGCCCGGAAGCGCCGCTGGTGCTCGGCGTCGTCGACCTGTTCCGCAGCCGTAACCTGGACTGCTTCGGTCCGACCAAGGGCGCGGCCCAGCTGGAAGGCTCCAAGGCCTTCACCAAGGACTTCCTGGCCCGTCACAAGATCCCGACCGCCGACTACCAGAACTTCACCGAGATCGAGCCAGCCCTGGCCTACCTGCGTGAGAAAGGCGCGCCGATCGTGATCAAGGCCGACGGCCTGGCCGCTGGCAAGGGCGTGATCGTTGCCATGACCCTGCAGGAAGCCGAAGACGCCGTGCGCGACATGCTCGCCGGCAATGCCTTCGGCGAAGCCGGTTCGCGAGTGGTGATCGAAGAGTTCCTCGACGGCGAGGAAGCCAGCTTCATCGTCATGGTCGACGGCCACAACGTGCTGCCCATGGCCACCAGCCAGGACCACAAGCGCGTCGGCGACCAGGACACCGGCCCGAACACCGGCGGCATGGGCGCCTACTCCCCTGCCCCGGTGGTCACCGCCGACGTGCACCAGCGCGTGATGGACCAGGTGATCTGGCCGACCGTGCGCGGCATGGCCGAGGAAGGCAACGTCTACACCGGCTTCCTCTACGCTGGCCTGATGATCGACAAGGCGGGCAACCCCAAGGTCATCGAGTTCAACTGCCGCTTCGGCGACCCGGAGACCCAGCCGGTCATGCTGCGTCTGGAGTCGAGCCTGGTACTGCTGGTCGAGGCCGCCTTCGCCAAGGCCCTGGACAAGGTCGAAGCACAATGGGACCCGCGTCCGAGCCTGGGCGTGGTACTGGCTGCCGGTGGCTACCCGGGCGACTACGCCAAGGGCGCCGCGATCAGCGGTCTGGATGCCGCCGCCAAGCTTGAAGGCAAGGTGTTCCACGCCGGTACCGCGCTGAAGGACGGCCAGGTGGTCAGCGCCGGCGGCCGCGTGCTCTGCGCCACCGCCATGGGCGACACCGTCGAGGCCGCCCAGCAGCAGGCTTACCGCCTGGCCGAGCAGGTCAAGTGGGACGCCAGCTTCTACCGCACCGACATCGGCTACCGGGCCATCGCCCGCGAGCGCGGTGAGCACCAGCAGTAAAAGTGCACCGAACGGCCGTGGCGCTCCGTGCGCGCGGCCTTCGGCTCGTCGTCAAGGCCCTGCCGGGGCCTTGCCTTCGCCTTGGCGCGCCGCGCATAGTTGTTATCCGGCACATTAGCTAAGAAGGGATTTCGTCGTGCGTCGGCTTCGGATTGCCATAGCCCTGATCGTCAACCTGCTGACCCTGCTCTGCCTGCTCCCGGCACACGCCGAACAGGCCGCAGGCTGGTCGGCGCTGCTCGACGAACAGGCCAACCTGCAATTGTCCGATGTACGCTCCGAGCGTTACCGCAACCAGTTCAGCCCCCTGGCCCTCGACGAACTGGATGCCGCCCTCCCCGACCAGGCGCTCTGGCTGCACTACCGCCTGGAACCGCACGACCAGGAGCAACTGGTCCGCATCTTCGCCCCCGACCTGTCGCGCCTGGACCTCTACGCCCTCGAAGGCGGCAAGCTGCTGCGCCAGCTGCACCATGGCCGCCAGGGCGATGGCCTGAGCCCGACACAGCGCGGCCGGGACCATGTGCTGCCGCTGCCGCACAGCAGCCAGCCACTGGACATCTACCTGCGGCTGGTCTCCGAACACCAGTTGCGCCCGGCCATCAGCGTCGAGTCCACCGCCCACGCCGCGGCCGACCAGCGCCAGTCGCTGCTGTTCGGCCTGCTGTTCGGCGGGCTGGTGATGCTGATCCTGCACAACCTGATCCGCTTCGCCTATTCACGCTCCAGCACCACGCTGGTCCTGGCGCTGTACCACGGCCTGATGCTGCTCAGCGCCCTGATCCTGCTCAATCTCACTGGCCCGTGGGGGCAGCTGTGGCATAGCGCGCAGACCCCGGCGGCCTACCTGACCCTGGTGCTGGCGGGCCTGGCCGGGCTGTACTTCACCCTGCATTTCTTCTCTCCCTGCAGTTCGGCGCGGCTCAACCGCCTGCTGCAGATGGAAATGGTAGTGGCCGCGGTCAGCGGCATGGTGCTGCTGTTCGTCGACACGCTGCCGCTGAACCTGATGACCTACGCCCTGCTCGCCCTGGGCAGCGTGAGCATGCTGCTGGTCAGCAGCTACCACTGGTACAAGGGTTACGGCCCGGCGCGGCTGTTCAGCGTGGCGATGCTGGTGTTCAACCTCGGCGGCCTGGTGCTGCTGCCGGCCCTGCTGGGCCTGACCCGCACCGCCACGCCCTGGCTGCTGTGCATCCTCATGGCGCTGACCGTGGTCAGCGGCCTGTTGCTCAACCTCGCGGTCAGCGAGCGCCTGCGCCGAATCAGCGAGGAGCGCTTCCGCGCCAGCCGCGCCCTGGCCGCCAGCGATGCCGAGATCAACGCCAAGGCCGAGTTCCTGGCCAAGATCAGCCACGAGATCCGTACCCCGATGAACGGTGTGCTGGGCATGACCGAGCTGCTGCTGGGCACGCCGCTGTCGGTCAAGCAGCGCGACTACGTGCAGACCATCCACAGCGCCGGCAACGAACTGCTCACCCTGATCAACGAGATCCTCGACATCTCCAAGCTCGAGTCGCGGCAGATCGAACTGGACGATGTGCAGTTCGACCTCAACGCCCTGATCGAGGACTGCCTGAACATCTTCCGGGCCAAGGCCGAGCAGCAGAACATCGAGTTGATCAGCTTCACCCAGCCCCAGGTGCCCAGGGTCGTCAGCGGCGACCCGACACGGCTGCGCCAGGCCCTGTCGAGCCTGCTGGACAACGCCCTGAAGAACACCACCCAGGGCGAGATCCTGCTGGTGGTGGCCCTCGACCAGCGCGGCGACAGCCCGCGCCTGCGCATCGCCGTGCAGGACAGCGGCGAGCCGATGCCGCCCGCTGAGCGCGACGCCCTGCTGCAGGCCGAACTGCACAGCCGCCACTTCCTCTCCAGCAACAAGCTCGGCGGTCACCTGGGCCTGGTGATCGCCAAGCAGTTGATCGGCCTGATGCAGGGCGAATTCGGCATCAAGACCAGCACCAGCATGGGCAACACCCTGTGGCTGACCCTGCCGCTGGATCCGCAGCGCCTGGAGCAGCCGGCCACCGACCTCGACGGCCCGTTGCGCGATGCGCGGGTGCTGGTGGTCGACGACAACGACACCTGCCGCAAGGTGCTGGTACAGCAGTGCAGCGCCTGGGGCATGAACGTCAGCGCAGTGCCGTCGGGCAAGGAAGCGCTGGCGCTGCTGCGCACCAAGGCGCACCTGCGCGACTACTTCGACGCGGTGCTGCTGGACCAGAACATGCCCGGCATGACCGGCATGCAGCTGGCGGCCAAGATCAAGGAAGACCCGAGCCTGAACCATGACATCCTGGTGGTCATGCTCACCGGCATCAGCAATGCGCCGAGCAAGATCATCGCCCGTAACGCCGGGGTCAAGCGCATCCTCGCCAAGCCGGTGGCCGGCTATACGCTCAAGACCACCCTTGCCGAGGAACTCGCCCTGCGCGGTCGCGAGCAGGCCGCGCCGCCGCTGCCGGCCGGCACCCCGGTACCGCTGGACCTGCCCGGCGACTTCCGCATCCTGGTGGCCGAGGACAACAGCATCTCGACCAAGGTCATCCGCGGCATGCTCGGCAAGCTCAACCTCGAGCCGGACACCGCCAGCAACGGCGAGGAAGCCCTGCAGGCGATGAAGGCCAGGCACTACGACCTGGTACTGATGGACTGCGAGATGCCGGTGCTCGACGGGTTCTCCGCCACCCAGCAGCTGCGCGCCTGGGAAACCGCTAACCAGCGTCCGCGCACCCCGGTGGTGGCACTGACCGCGCACATCCTCAACGAACACAAGGAGCGGGCGCGCCTGGCTGGCATGGATGGGCACATGGCCAAGCCGGTGGAGCTGTCGCAATTGCGCGAACTGATCCAGTTCTGGGCGGGGCAGCGGCAGGTAATTACCGCGCCTCTCGACTGAAATGCTATCGGTGTAGGAGCGGCCTTGCGCCGCGAATGGGCTGCGTAGCAGCCCCGGATTTTCGGCGTTCATGCAGGCATCGCTGGGGCTGCGTTGCAGCCCTTTCGCGGCGCAAGGCCGCTCCTACAGGATCCGTGCTATACAGTGACATCTCCCCGCCGCGGACCCAGCGCCATGCTCCATGAGTTGTTCAGCGTCTACCTGAAAATGCTCGTGCTCTACAGCCCGTTCTTCGTGCTGTCGTGCTTCATCGGCCTGACCCGCGGCCACTCCAGCAAGGAACGCAAGCAACTGGCCTGGCGCGTGGCGATCGCCACGCTGGTGGCCAGCGTGCTGCTCTATCTGTTCGGGCGAGTGATCTTCGGCGTGTTCGGCATCACCGCCGACGCCTTTCGCATCGGTGCGGGCTCGGTGCTGTTCATCTCGGCGCTGGGCATGGCCCAGGGCAAGTCGGCGGTGCAGACCGACAACGTGCAGCAGGACGTGACCATCGTGCCGCTGACCATTCCGCTGACGGTCGGCCCGGGCACCATCGGTGCGCTGCTGGTGATGGGGGTGGGCCAGCCGCACTGGGACGACAAGCTGCTGGCCATCGTCAGCATCGCCCTGGCCAGCTTCACCGTCGGCCTGGTGCTGTACCTTTCGCACCGTATCGAGCGGCTGCTCGGCGACCAGGGCCTGCAGATCGTCAGCCGCCTGATGGGGCTGTTCGTCTGCGCCCTGGCGGCGCAGATCATCTTCACCGGGATCAAGGGCTACCTGCTGCCCTGACCCCGGCTACGCTCAGGGCTTGGCGGGATACCAGCGCGGCGTGTAGACCCATTGGCCGCCGTCGGCACGGGCAAAGGTGCAGGTGGTCGAGGAGCCCACCAGCACCATGGTGCGCATGTCGACCATCTCCGGCAGCAGCTCGCCCAGGGTCACTACCCGCAGTGTCTGCCCTGGCCGGCCGATATCGCGGCCCAGCACCACCGGCGTTTCTTCGTCGCGATGGCGGCGCACCACTTCCAGCGCCGCACCCAGCTGATGAGGCCGGGCCTTGGAGATCGGGTTGTAGAACGCCAGCACCAGATCCGCCTGGGCAGCCAGGTCGAGGCGTTTTTCGATGATCGACCAGGGCTTGAGATTGTCCGACAGCGACATCACGCAGAAATCGTGCCCCAGCGGCGCCCCCGCTTGCGCGGCGGTGGCCAGCGAGGCCGAGACACCGGGAAGAATCTCCAACTCGACGCGTTGCCAGGCCGGGTCGCTGGATTCGTGCAATGCTTCCAGCACTGCGGCAGCCATGGCGAATACGCCTGGATCACCCGACGACACCACCACCACCGAACGCCCCTGGGCCGCCAGCTCGAAGGCATGGCGGGCGCGCTGCATCTCTTCGCGGTTGTCGGTGCAGTGCAGCACTTGATCGTCGCGGAAGGGGCCGGCCATGCGCACGTAGGTTTCGTAGCCGAGCACATCCTGGGCGTGCGCCAGTTCGGCCTTGACCGCCGGCACCATCAGCTCGGCGGCACCAGGGCCCAAGCCGATCACGGCCAGGCGCCCCCGGCGACGGCCAACGCGGTCGATGTCGACCGGTGCCACGGCAACGGCGTGGGCGAGCCCCACGGACGAACCCACCCGCGCTTGCGGCAATGCATCAGCCAGCATCCGCTCCAGGCTCTCGGCGGCCGGGACAAAGCGCAGGGCGACGTTCAGCGCCTGGGCAGCCTCGTGCAGGGTCGGCTCCGCCATCTCGGTTTCGCTCGCCAGCAGGCAGGCCAATGCGGGCTCGGCGATGTTCGCTCGCAGCAGTTCCTCCCGCACCTGTTGCACCAGGTCAGCGCTGCCGGCTGTGACCGCCACCACCACGCAACGCGCATGGATCAGCAGTTCATCACGGCTGGCAGGACGCAGTGCGCTGCCCACGTGGATAGTGCGTTGGGCATCGTCACTGGCGGGCAACTGCACGTGCTTGAGCCACGGCGCGTCGCCTTCGACACGCACCGCTTCGCCCGCCAGCAGGTCGGAGACGAAACGCTTGCCTTGCTCCAGGTCCGCCAGCGCATAACCCTCGGGCGGGTTGAGCAGGCAGGTGCCGAAGCGCAGCTCGCCACTGGTGGTGATCGCCGCGCTGACACCCAGCGCCTCGCCGATTTCGCGGGCCATGACGTTGACCCCGCCCAGGCCACCGAGCAGCGGCACCACGGCGCTGCCGTCCTCGGCCACGGCCAGCACCGGCGGCTCGACACCTTTTTCGCTCAACAGCGGCGCCAGGGTACGAATGACGATACCCGCCGCGCACAAGGCGATGATCGGCGTGTCTTGCTGATACAACTCGCGCAGGGTGTCGCCGAAGACTGCGTAGTATTGGTCGGCACCCTCCACACGCCCGTGCAGGCCATGGATCACAGCCTGTGGATAACGTAGCTGGATTCGCTGCGCGGTAGCCAGGCTGCCCGGGCCGAGAATGACGATTGCCGGTGCCTTGATCATCCCTGCCATTTCTCACCCGGCACGATGATCAGCGAGAAGTACGGCGAGGACTGCGGATCGACTTCATCCAGCGCGACGATCTTCTGGTTGGCCATGGTGGCCCGCTCCACGTACAGCGCACGGCTATCCAGGCCCAGCTCGCCGAGCACCTGCCGCACCTTGGGGAAGTTGCGCCCCAACTTCATGATCACTGCCGCGTCGGCAGCGGCCAGGCGCTGTTTGAGCTCCTCATGGGGCAGCACACCGGAGAGCACGGTGAGGGTCTGGTTGCGATAGACCAGCGGCGCACCGAGCACCGAGGCGCCACCGAGCATCGAGCAGACACCGGGGATCACCTGGGCCTCGTAGCGCGAGGCCAGGCGATCGTGCAGGTACATGTACGAGCCGTAGAAGAACGGGTCCCCTTCGCAGATCACCGCCACGTCGCGGCCGGCGTCCAGGTGCGCGGCAACCTGCAGGCTGGCTTCGTCGTAGAAGTCGCTGATCACCTGCTCATAGGAGAGCGGCGCGGGCAGCGCCTCGGTGGTCACCGGGTATACCAGCGGCAGCAGGGTCTGTTCGGCTTGCAGGTGCGCTTCGATGATACCGAAGGCGTTGCCGCGCTTGCCCTTGGCTACGAAGTACGCCACCACGGGGGCCTCGCGCAGCAGGCGCAGGGCCTTGACCGTGATCAGTTCGGGATCGCCCGGGCCCACGCCCAGGCCCAGCAGTCGTCCGCGTTCGTGCATCATTCCACCTCCGTGGCCAGGGCGTTGACCGCGGCGGCGGCCATCGCGCTGCCGCCCAGGCGGCCCTGCATGATCACGAACGGCACGCCACGGCTGTCGGCGGCGAGCATGGCCTTGGATTCGGCGGCGCCGACGAAGCCGACCGGGAAGCCGAGGATCAGCGCCGGTTTCGGCGCGCCGGCATCGAGCATCTCCAGCAGGTAGAACAATGCGGTCGGCGCGTTGCCGATCACCACCACGCTGCCTTCCAGGTGCGGGCGCCACAGTTCCAGGGCCACCGCCGAGCGGGTGTTGCCCTCGGCCTTGGCCAGGTCCGGCACGCTCGGGTCGCGCAGGGTGCAGATCACCGGGTTGTTGGCCGGCAGGCGGGCGCGGGTGATGCCTTCGGCGACCATGTGCGCGTCACAGAGGATCGGCGCGCCCTTGGCCAGGGCCTCGCGGCCGGCGCTACCGGCGCCTTCGGAGAACTGCAGGCCATCGATGGCCTCGACCATGCCGCAGGCATGGATCACGCGCACGGCGAGCTTTTCAAGATCGGCGGGGATCCGCTCGAGCCGGGCTTCCTCGCGGATGATCCGGAAGGAATTGCGATAGATCTCCTGACCATCGCGAATGTAGTCAATCATCAAGGTGCTCCGTCGGCAGGTCGAGCATGGCGCCTGCTTCTTCTGGGGTGAGGTCGGCTGCGCGCAGCCTGCCGAAACCCGGCAGGCGTGCGTCGCGCAAATAAAGGTCATAACGGCCCGGGGCGCGGGCCAACAGGGTGGCCGGGGCGGCATGGGCCATGGCGCAGGAACGTGGGCAGGCTGTCAGGTGCACGCTGCCCGGGGCACCGTGGTGCAGCAGCGCGGCCAGGACAATGGCGTCGGCCTTGGTGTCGGCCTGGGCCTTGGCGCAACCGCTGGAGCCGGTGCAGGCAACGACCCGCGCCAGTGGATGTTCGTTGTGGCAGAGCATGCCGGATGCCGCCAGCTGCGCGCGTGCGTTTTCCAGCTCGGTCGGTTCGAGGGAGGTCAGCACCAGGCTCTGCCAAGGCGTCAGGCGCAAGCTGCCATCGCCCCATTGCCGGGCGATGCGCGCGGCACTGCGAAGCATTGCGGCCGTCAGGCGCCCGAGGGGCGGTGCGACGCCCAGGGCCACGCCCTGGCGCTGGGGCAGCACGCCCAACCAGGGGCTTGTCGTCGCCGGGCGCTGCCAGGCCATCGACGTGGCATCGATCTGAATCGCCAGCCCTTCCAGGAAGTGCTCAACCGGGCACACCTGCAGCAATTGACGCATGCGCGACTGCTCGGGTGTCGCCAGATCAAGGAAGCGCTCCAGCACCGCGCGCACCAACGCCGGCCCCTGCTCCATCGGTACCGCACCCAACGCCTGGCCATTCGACAGGCTGCTCGCGAGGCCGAACCGCAACCAGATGTGCCCTTCGCGTTGCATCGCGGACAGCCACAGATCATGGGCGTGGTCGAGCATCGCCAGCGCTTCGCCGCCATCGAGCTGCACGGCGAATTTGGCCGACAGCTTATGGAACCGGGGTGTGCTTTCCAGCAGGTCGAGGATCTGCCCGGCCAATGGTCGGGTGTCAAACAGCATGGTCGGATCGAGCCCGGCCAGTGGGCTGAGCATGAGGTTGCGGACATCATCGCCCGCCGCGTCACGCGGGCCGAGCCCGGCGGCCAGCAGATGCTCGACCAGCCCGCCGTGATCCTGGCCAATGCCGCGAATCTGCAGGTTGGCCCGATTGGTCGCCTCGATCACCCCGCCGGCGAAGCGCTCGGCGGCGTCGGCCACGGCATCGGCCTGATCGGCCAGCAACAGGCCGCCGGGCAGCTTGATCCGGCAAATGCCACCGTCGCGCGCGGCGACGATGCGCCACAACCCCGGACAGGCCGAGGGACGGGGCGAAACTTCGGAGGGTGGGGGCTGCGTCAAGGGAGCATCCGGCAATCGTGAAAGTGCGCTTCAGTGTAGAAGGCGCGGTATTATGCCTGCTTTGTCCGGCGGCATGAAAAACCGGTGGTCGAACGTTCAATTTCGGGGCTGCTGTGCAGCCCTTTCGCGGCACAAGGCCGCTCCTACAGGGTTTGCGCTGCACCTGATAGGAGCGGCCTTGCGCCGCGAAAGGGGCACGTAGTGCCCCCATGCGGTATCGAAGAGGACCCAATGGCCCCCTGGCTGACAGTAATAGGCATCGGTGAAGACGGCTTCAGCGGCCTGGGCAAGCAGGCCCGGCGTGCCCTGCTATCGGCCACGCGAATCATCGGTGCCCCACGCCAGCTGGCGCTTCTGCCCCGCTGCGTCACCGCCGAGCAATTACACTGGCCCAGCCCCTTCTCCCTGGCCCCGGTCATGGCCTTGCGCGGCGAGCCGGTATGCGTGCTGGCCAGCGGCGACCCGATGTTCTATGGCGTCGGCGCCAGCCTGGCGCGCCAGCTGCCCGCCGAAGAACTGCAAGTGCTGTCGATGCCCTCCTCATGCGCCCTGGCCGCCGCCCGCCTGGGCTGGCCGTTGCAGGATGTGCAAGTGGTCTCTGTGGTCGCTCGCCCGCTGGCCGCGCTCAATGCCCATCTGCACAGCGGCGTGCGCCTGCTGGTACTGAGCAACGATGAAAGCAGCCCGGCCGCCATTGCCGCGCAGCTGCGCGAACGTGGCTTCGGCCCCAGCCGTCTGCAGGTGTTCGAACACCTCGGCGGCCTGCAGGAGCGAACGCTGAGCGGCACCGCCGACGGCTGGCCACACACCGACATCGCCACGCTCAACCTGGTCGCCATCGAATGCCAGGCCGCGCCCGACACCCCGCGCCTGCCCCGCGTGGCCGGCCTGCCCGACAGCGCCTTCCGTCACGATGGCCAGCTGACCAAGCGCGACGTGCGAGCGATCACCCTGGCCCGCCTGGCACCACATCCCGGCGAGCTGCTGTGGGACGTAGGTGCCGGTTGCGGTTCCATCGGCATCGAATGGATGCGCGCCCACCCCAGCTGCCGCACGCTTGCGATCGAGGCTGACGAAGGCCGCCAGGGCTTCATCGAACACAACCGCGACACCCTCGGCGTACCCGGCCTGCAACTGATTCGCGGCAAGGCCCCCGAAGCGCTGGCCGGGCTGGAACGTCCGGATGCGATCTTCATCGGCGGCGGCGTCACCCGCGAAGGCGTGCTCGACCTGTGCTGGGAGCGCCTGCTGCCGGGCGGACGCCTTGTTGCCAACGCGGTCACGCTGCAAAGCGAGGTCGCCCTGGCGCAGTTCCGCGAGCAGCACGGCGGCGAGCTGACCCGCATCCACATCGCCCACACTCAACCACTGGGCAGTTTCGACACCTGGCGCCAGGCCCTGCCAATCACCTTGCTCGACGTGGTGAAACCCCTCGATGCGTGAAGAAACCCGCGAACAGGCCGCGCCACTGCGCAGCGGCCTGACCACTGGCAGCTGCGCCACCGCCACCAGCCTGGCGGCGGCGCGCCTGTTGCTAAGCGGGCAACGGCACGACGCGGTGGAGATCACCCTGCCCAAGGGCAAGGTGGTGCAGATGCGCCTGGAGTTCTGCCATCTCAAGGGCGATATGGCCGAGGCCGGCACCTTGAAGGATGCCGGCGACGACCCCGATGTCACCCACGGCGCCCTGCTCTACAGCCAGGTGCGCCTGCGCGCCGAGCCCGGCGTTCGCTTCGTCGCGGGCGCGGGCGTGGGTACCGTGACTCGCCCGGGGCTGGTGCTGGCAGTCGGTGAACCGGCCATCAATCCGGTACCGCGCAAGATGATCAGCGACCATCTGCTGCAACTGGCGGGCGATTGCGGCTACCACGGCGGTTTCGAGGTGACGGTCAACGTGCAGGGCGGCGAACAGCTGGCCCTCAAGACCATGAATCCACGCCTGGGCATCCTCGGCGGACTGTCGATCCTGGGCACCAGCGGCATCGTCCGGCCGTTTTCCTGCTCGGCCTACATCGCCTCGATCCACCAGGGCATCGACGTCGCCCACACCAACGGCTACACCCATATCGCCGCCTGCACCGGCAACGCCAGCGAAGACACCATGCGCCGGGTCTACAACCTGCCGGAGATCGCCCTGATCGAGATGGGCGACTTCGTCGGCGCCGTGCTCAAGCACCTGCGCAAGGTGCCCGTGCCGCGCCTCACGCTGTGCGGCGGCTTCGGCAAGATCAGCAAGCTGGCCGCCGGGCACATGGACCTGCACAGCCGCCATTCGAGCATCGACCTGCCGCAGCTGGCGGGCTGGGCGGCGGCCATTGGCGCGGACACGGCGCTGCAACAGGCGATCATCGCCGCCAATACCAGCCAGCAAGCCCTCGCCCTCGCGCATGCCGCCGGCATCGCCCTGGGCGATGAGGTGTGCCGCCATGCCCTGCTCTTCGCCCGCAGCGTGGTACCTGCCCAGGTGCAGGTGGAAGTATTCGCCATCGACCGACAGGGCGGCATCGTCGGCAAGGCGGGCCTGGCATGAACGGGCGCATCCTGCTGCTCGGCGGCGTCACCGAAGCCCTGGCCATCGCTCGCCAGCTGGGTCCGCAGCATGTCTACAGCCTCGCCGGCATCGGCCGCATTCCCCAGGACCTGGCCTGCCAGGTGCGGGTCGGCGGCTATGGCGGCGCCGAAGGCCTGGCCGAGTACCTGCGCGCCAAAGGCATCGACCTGCTGATCGACGCCACCCATCCCTATGCCGCGCAGATCAGCCGTAACGCCGCCCTCGCCGCACGCAGCGCCGGCATTCCCTGCTGGGCGCTGCGCCGCCCGGCGTGGCAGGCGCAGCCCGGTGATGACTGGCGCGAAGTCGAGGACTGGGCCGAACTGATCAAGGCGCTGGCTCCGTTTCAGCGCCCCTTGTTCACCCTGGGTCGTGAACCCCTGCAACATCTGGACGAAATCCCGCCACACCAGTTCTGGACCCTGCGCGCCCTCGAGGCGTGCCCCGGCAATGACCGCTGCGAGGTGATCGGTGCTCGCGGGCCGTTCCTCCTCGACGATGAACGCGCCTTGTTCGAACGTCGACAGATCGACGTGCTGGTGAGCAAGAACAGCGGCAGCACGGCCACCGAGCCGAAGCTGGAAGTGGCGCGGGAGCGCGGGGTTCCAGTGCTGGTGCTCAAGCGGCCGGTACTACCAGAAGTGGATCGAACTTTCCCTGACCCGAAACGGGTACTTGAGGCTCTGAGCCTGCAGCCTGAATGACCCGGCATCTTCCGAAACACATTGATGCTTTCATCGCCCTACAAGATTCAGCAAGGTGTAGCCCTTTCCAGGTACTTCGAATGGAGCCACCTCATGCCAAAAACGCCCAAACGTCCCCAAGATACAGCTCATGAAGATGCGCTCCCTGTCCTCAAAAGCGATTGGGACACCTGGTTTGCAAATGACGGTGTAACCAGCGACTTCATCACTCGGCGCGAACAGCCGGCCGATCAGCATCGCGACACACTCATCAGCGGAGTTCATCAGGGCAGGTAAATGGCCCTGTGCCTTGATCCTGCCGTACAATCACCTTCCCTCTTCTGGAAGGCTCCACCCATATGGAAATGCAATGGTGGATCTGGCTCGTCTTCGGCGTAGCCCTGATCCTGCTGGAACTGGTGCTCCCCACCTTCTTCATCCTCTGGTTCGGCGTCGGTGCCGTGCTGGTGTCGCTCGTCTCGCTGCTCGCCCCCAGCCTGCAACTCGATATGCAGGGGTTGCTGTGGGTGGTGTTCTCATCGATCACCACCATGCTCTGGTTCAAGGTGTTCCGCCGCAAGAA
The DNA here is from genome assembly GCF_036324045.1 of Pseudomonas carassii. NCBI lineage: Bacteria > Pseudomonadati > Pseudomonadota > Gammaproteobacteria > Pseudomonadales > Pseudomonadaceae > Pseudomonas > Pseudomonas carassii. Next base: position 75,924 of record NZ_JAZDCT010000022.1, read on the forward strand.
GCCGGACGTGCGCTGGACCGCCGACAGCGTGATCGGCGAGGTCGGCCTGCTGACCGCCAACGTCTCGCAGTTCCAGAAAGGCCGGGTGCGCTTCCAGAAGCCCATCCTCGGCAACGAGGAATGGACCTGCGTCGCCGACAACGATATCCCCGCCGGCGAGCGCGTGCGCCTGGCCGCCATCGAAGGCAACACCGCCCGGGTCACTCGGGCCTGAATCCGCACTAAAAGGAAGTTCGCACCATGACCAGCCTCATCGTCGTCGGCACCCTCGCCGCATTCGTTCTTATCACCGTGTTCAAGGGGGTGCGCATCGTGCCCCAGGGCGAGGAGTGGATAGTCGAGCGCCTGGGCCGCTACCACAGCACCCTCAAGCCGGGCTTGAACATCGTCATCCCGTACATGGACGTGGTTGCCTACCGCCTGCCGACCAAGGACATCATCCTCGACGTGCAGCAGCAGGAGATCATCACCAAGGACAACGCAGTGATCGTCGCCAACGCCCTGTGCTTCGCCAAGGTGGTCGACCCGCAGAAGGCCTCGTACGGCGTACAGAACTTCTCGTTCGCCGTCACCAGCCTGACCATGACCTCGCTGCGCGCCATCGTCGGTGCCATGGACCTGGACGAAGCGCTGTCCAGCCGCGAGCAGATCAAGGCGCGCCTGCGCGAGGCGATGTCCGAGCAGACCGAAGACTGGGGCGTGACCGTGCGCTCGGTGGAGATCCAGGACATCAAGCCATCGCCGAGCATGCAGACCGCCATGGAGCGCCAGGCCGCCGCCGAACGTGAGCGAAAAGCAGACGTGACCCGTGCCGAAGGCAACAAGCAGGCGGCGATTCTCGAAGCCGAGGCGCGCCTGCAGGCGGCCAAGCTGGATGCCGAGGCCCAGGTCAACCTGGCCGAGGCATCGGCGCGTGCGATCACCCTGGTCAAGGAAGCGGTGGGCAGCGAGACCGTGCCGGCCATGTACCTGCTGGGTGAGCGGTATATCGGGGCGATGGAGAACCTGGCGGGTAGCGACAACGCCAAGGTCGTGGTGCTGCCGGCCGACCTGCAGGAGACCGTGCGCGGGCTGCTGGGGCGTGGCAAGGCCTGATAGCCCGGGGGCGCTTTGCGCCCCTTTCGCGGCACAAGGCCGCTCCTACAGGGGCATGCGAATGCCTGCGGGTGCGGCACTTCACCGCACCCCGGCATTTTTACCTATACTCCGCCGTACAATAGCCATCACGATTCCTGACCGGATCTCTCCATGCCCCCACGTCGGCACATCGCCTGGATAGCCTGCTTCGCAGTGCTGTTCAACCTGCTGGCCATGCCGCTGTCCTCCGCTGCGCCGAAAGGCCCGGCCGAGCAGCTGCTGTGGGGGGCTTTCTGTTCCAGCATGGCCGGCAAGGCCAAGGTCGATGTCCAGGCCCTGGCCAAGATCGACCTGGGGACGCAAAGCGACGACAGCGCCAGCATGATGAACTGCTGGTGCTGCCTGGGCGCCGCGCCCCTGCTGGCCCTGCCCGGCTACCCGCCGCAGTTGCACAACCCTCCCGTGTTGCCTGCGGAGCACGCGCCGCAACTCGCCGACTACCAACCCACGCCGCGCCAGCTATGGCCCGCGCTCAATCCCCGTGCCTCTCCCCTGGCCTGAGTTCACTACGCTGTCTGCCTGAACCTCAACAGATCGGAGACTCACCCATGCTCAAGCAAGCCCTCGTCCTGGCCGCCCTGCTGCTGCCCGGCGCCTATGCCAACGCCCACGAATACAGCAAAGGCGATCTGCACATCGCCCACCCCTGGTCGCTGGAGCTGCCGCCGAACGCGCCCAACGTCGCGGCCTACTTCGTTGTGCACAACAACGGCAAGACCGACGACCGCCTGCTCTCGGCGGACACGCCGATAAGTGCCGACGCCCAGTTGCACGAGCATGCGATGAGCGCCGCCGGCGCCATGAAGATGCAGCAGGTGCGAAGCGTGCTGGTGCCCGCCGGCAAGGACCTGACCTTCGCCCCCAGCGCCTACCACGTGATGATCATGCAGCCCAAGGACCGCAGCCTGCTGACCGACGGCAAGCGCTTCCCGCTGACCCTGCACTTCGAGAAAGCCGGTGACATCACCGTCGAAGTCGCCGTGCAGAAGCAGCCACCGGCCGAGCAGGCCGCGCACGAGCACGCGCACTGACCTGATCGACTGACAGGCGCTCACCATGAGCCTGCCGCGCTACAGCTCCGTCCGCACTACCCGCCCTGATCGCAGGCGCGTCGGTGGCGGCTGGCTGAGCCTGTTCGCCATGTGGATGATCTTCATCGGCCCGCTGGTTTCCCAGTCGATGCCGATGGAGCACCACGCCGGCATGTCCATGCCCATGGACATGTCGATGAGCATGCCCATGGCGCACGGTCACGACGAGCACCACGGCCACGGCAACGATGGCCAGCTGCATGTGATGTGGGAGAAGTGCGGCTACTGCAGCCTGCTGTTCAACTGCCCCGCCCTGCCCCAGAGCCTCAGCCCGCTCAGCGCAGGCAGCGTCACCCCGCCCATCCACCTCACCGTCGCCACGCGCCAGGGCCATGCCCGGCAGGCTGTATTCCCCGGCGCCCGCAGCCGCGCGCCGCCCCGTTCGATCGTCGCCTGAACACCACTCGCTAAACGCCCGAAGCCAGGAGGCTTCGCGCTGACTCACGACTGATCGACTGGAATCATTATGTCCGGCTGCACCCCTGTTTTTGCCCTTTCCCTGCGTGGCACCATCGCCGTGCTTTGCGGCTCGCTGCTCGCGCCACTGGCCTTTGCCGCCGAAACCGGCCACGAAGGCCATGTGCACGACCCGGCCGAGCTGAGCCCGACGGTGATCACCGCCATCGCCCCCAGCTCGCCGCTGACTGTGGTCACCAACCCCAAGGACCCGCGCCAGCCCGTACCGGCCAGCGACGGCGGTGACTACCTCAAGACCATCCCCGGCTTTTCGGTGATCCGCGCCGGCGGCACCAATGGCGACCCGGTGCTGCGCGGCATGTTCGGCTCGCGCCTGAACATCCTCACCAACGGCGGCATGATGCTCGGTGCCTGCCCTGGCCGCATGGACGCCCCGACCTCGTATATCTCGCCGGAGACCTACGACCGCCTCACGGTGATCAAAGGCCCGCAGAGCGTGATCTGGGGTCCGGGTGGTTCCGCTGGCACCATCCTGTTCGAGCGTGAGCCGGAGAAGTTCGGCGAACTGGGCAGCCGGGTCAACGGTAGCGTGCTTGCCGGTTCCAATGGCCGCTTCGACAAGGTGCTCGACGCCGCGGCCGGCGGCTCGCTCGGCTACGTGCGTTTCATCGGCAACCAGTCGCACTCGGACGACTTCGAGGACGGCAACGGCGACACCGTGCCGTCGCGCTGGGACAAGTGGAACGGCGACGTCAGCCTAGGATGGACCCCAGACGCCGATACCTTGCTGGAACTGACCGCCGGCAAGGGCGACGGCGAGGCTCGCTCCGCCGGACGCGGCATGGACGGCTCGCAGTTCAAGCGCGAAAGCCTGGGGCTGCGCTTCGAGAAGTCCAATCTCGGCGAGGTGCTCGACAAAGTCGAGGCGCAGGTCTACTACAACTACGCCGACCATGTAATGGACAACTACACCCTGCGCTCGACTGTCGGGATGCCGATGGCAAGCAACGTCGATCGCCGCACCCTGGGTGGTCGGATCAAGGCCACCTGGCGCTGGGCCGATGTACAGCTGATCAGCGGTATCGACGCGCAGACCAACGAGCACCGCAAGCGTAGCGGCATGGGCATCGATACGTATAAAGCCAGGCCCTGGGACAAGGACGCCGACTTCCATAACTACGGGGTCTTCGGTGAACTGACCTGGTACGCCACCGGTGAAGACCGGTTGATCACCGGCGCCCGCCTGGACCGCGCTTCGGCCCGCGATTTCCGCAAGGGCATCGCCACCAGCGGCAACACCCGGGCCGATACCTTGCCCAGCGGCTTTGTGCGTTATGAGCACGACCTGGCTGCGGTACCCGCCACCACCTATATCGGCCTGGGCCACACCCAGCGCTTCCCGGACTACTGGGAGCTGTTCTCGCCGACCCTGGCACCCACCGGCTCGGTGAATGCCTTCGACGGCATCAAGCCGGAAAAGACCACCCAGCTCGACTTCGGCATCCAGTACCGCGACGAACGCCTGGAGGCCTGGGCTTCGGGCTACGTTGGGCAGATCCGCGACTACATCCTGTTCGACTACGTGCCAGGCATGGGCGGCATGAGCAACCGGCTCGTTTCCCGGGCACAGAACATCGACGCCCGCATCATGGGCGGCGAACTGGGCGCGGCCTACAAACTGACCGAAAACTGGAAGGCCGACGCCACCCTGGCCTACGCCTGGGGCAAGAACAGCAGCGACGGCAAGGCCCTGCCACAGATGCCACCGCTGGAAAGCCGCCTGGGCCTGACCTACAGCCGCGACACCTGGAGCGTCGGTGCCCTGTGGCGCCTGGTCGCCGAGCAGAACCGTATCGCCAAGAACCAGGGCAACGTGGTCGGCAAGGACTACGACACAAGCTCAGGCTTCGGCGTGTTCTCGCTCAACGGCGCCTACAAGATCAACAACAACCTCAAGCTCAGCGCGGGCGTCGACAACCTGTTCGACAAGGCCTACGCCGAGCACCTGAACCTGGCCGGGAACGCCGGGTTCGGCTACCCGGCCAGCGCCACGGACCCGGTGAACGAGCCAGGCAGGACCTTCTGGACCAAGGTCGACTTCAGCTTCTGACAACAATAACCGGGCGCGGGACCTGACCGCGCCCACTTGAGGTCTACGGGAGGCTCCCATGAGCAAACCAAACGTTTCCTTCTACAACCTTGCGTGGCGCTGGCATTTCTATGCCGGACTGTTCGTGGCGCCGTTCATGATCCTGCTGGCGATCACCGGGATCATCTACCTGTTCAAGCCGCAGCTCGATCCGTTGATGTACCGCGAGCTGATGGTGGTCGAGGCCGGTCATCACCGGCAGGCCGCCGACACCCTGCTGGCCAACGTGCGCCAGGCTTATCCACAGGGCCAGGTGGGGCAGTACCTGCCACCGGTGAGCGCCGAGCGCAGTGCACAGTTCGTGGTGCACGATGGCGGTCGCGAGCTGAACGTGTTCGTCGATCCGTACAGCGGCAAGGTGCTGGGCGAACAGGACGGCAAGCAGAACCTGCAAGCCATCGCCCGCGCCCTGCATGGCGAACTGATGGTCGGCACGGTCGGTGACCGGCTGGTGGAACTGGCGGCCGGCTGGGGCATTGTCCTGGTCGTGTCCGGCCTCTATTTGTGGTGGCCACGCGGGCGCAGCAGCGCCGGGGTGCTGTGGCCACGCCTGAGCGCACGCGGCCGGGTGCTATGGCGCGACCTGCATGCCGTCACCGGCTTCTGGGGTTCGGCCTTGCTGCTGTTGATGCTGATCAGCGGCATGACCTGGACCGGGCTGTGGGGCAAGCAGTACGCCGACCTGTGGAACCGCTTCCCGGCGGCCATGTGGAATGACGTACCCAAGTCTGACAAGCAGGCACGCGAACTGAACGAAGCCCATCGCCAGACCGTGCCGTGGGCCTTGGAGAACACCCCGATGCCGGTGTCCGGTGCCCATGCCGAGCATGCCGGACATCACATGATGGACCAGGCGCCGGCGGCGCCGCAGGTGAGCCTGCAGAAGGTCGAGAACATCGCCGATCTGCGCGAGGTCGAGCCGGGCTACAGCATCACCCTGCCGACCAGTGCCGACGGCGTGTTCACCATCGCGGTATTCGCCGACGATCCGCGCAACGATGCCACCCTGCATGTGGACCAGTACACCGGGCAGGTGCTGGCCGATGTGCGCTGGCAGGACTACAGCCCGGTGGCGCGTGCCACGGAGCTGGGGGTGATGCTGCACGAAGGGAGGATGTTCGGGCCGCTGAACCAGATCGTCATCCTGCTGGTGTGCCTGATGATCCTGCTGGGGTCGGTGAGCGGGTTGGTGATGTGGTGGAAGCGCAAGCCGGCCGGTGGGCTTGGAGTGCCGCCGCTGCGTCATGACCTGCCGCGCTGGAGGATGGCGGTGGGGGTGATGGTGGTGCTGGGCGTTGCCTTCCCGCTGGTGGGGATCTCGATGGTGGTGATGTGGGTGGTGGATAGCCTGGTGGTGAGACGCCGGGTTCTGGTTCGGGCTTGAGATTGCCGGGCGCGCGTTGCGCCCCTTTCGCGACACAAGGTCGCTCCTACAGGGGGACGCGGTCGTCTGTAGGAGCGGCCTTGTGTCGCGAAAGGGCTGCGCAGCAGCCCCAGGATGTGTGATCCATCCATTGACCGCGATCATGTCCCCGCCCCCGCTGCACCGCCAAGATCGTGTCGATCTGCCACGCCCGCGATCGGAACGCGACGTGATAGCCTACTCGGCTTTCGCTCAAAAAAGACTGACCCTCAATGGAATGCAGCCTATGACCCGGACCTCCCAGACACCCTCTGAAGAGCAGCACCTGCAACGCAACCTGACCAACCGCCACATCCAGCTCATCGCCATTGGCGGCGCCATCGGCACCGGCCTGTTCATGGGCTCGGGCAAGACCATCAGCCTGGCCGGCCCGTCGATCATCTTCGTCTACATGATCATCGGCTTCATGCTGTTCTTCGTCATGCGCGCCATGGGCGAGCTGCTGCTGTCGAACCTCAACTACAAGTCGTTCATCGATTTCTCCGCCGACCTGCTCGGCCCCTGGGCCGGCTACTTCACCGGCTGGACCTACTGGTTCTGCTGGGTGGTCACCGGCATCGCCGACGTGGTGGCGATCGCCGCCTATACGCAATTCTGGTTCCCGGACCTGCCGCAGTGGATACCGGCGCTGAGCTGCGTGGCCCTGCTGCTGTCACTGAACCTGGTGACGGTGAAGATGTTCGGCGAAATGGAATTCTGGTTCGCCCTGATCAAGATCATCGCCATCATGGGCCTGGTCGCCACCGGCTTGTACATGGTCGTTACCGGCTTCCAGTCGCCAGCAGGCCACACCGCCACCCTGGCCAACCTGTGGAATGACGGCGGCATGTTCCCCAACGGCCTGCTCGGCTTCTTCGCCGGCTTCCAGATCGCCGTGTTCGCCTTCGTCGGTATCGAGCTGGTGGGCACCACCGCCGCCGAGGCGAAGAACCCCGAGCGCACCCTGCCGCGGGCGATCAACTCGATCCCGGTCCGCATCATCGTGTTCTACGTGCTGGCGCTGATCGCCATCATGGCGGTGACTCCATGGCGCGATGTGGTGCCGGGCAAGAGCCCGTTCGTCGAGCTGTTCGTGCTGGCCGGCCTGCCAGCGGCGGCGAGCATCATCAATTTCGTGGTGCTCACCTCGGCGGCCTCGTCGGCCAACAGCGGCGTGTTCTCCACCAGCCGCATGCTGTTCGGCCTGGCCCAGGAGGGCGATGCGCCCAAGGCGTTCGAGAAACTCTCGCGCCGCGCGGTGCCGGCCAACGGCCTGTACTTCTCCTGCACCTGCCTGCTGCTGGGCGCGGTGCTGATCTACCTGGTACCCAATGTGATCGAAGCCTTCACCCTGGTGACGACGGTGTCGGCGGTGCTGTTCATGTTCGTGTGGACGCTGATCCTGCTGTCGTACCTGAGCTACCGCAAACAGCGCGCGGCGCTGCATGAGCAGTCCACCTACAAGATGCCCGGCGGGCGTTTCATGTGCTATGTGTGCCTGGTGTTCTTTGCCGGCATCCTGGTGTTGTTGAGCCTGGAGGCCGACACCCGCTCGGCGCTGGTGGTGACGCCGATCTGGTTTGTGATTCTGGCGGTGACCTATCAGTTTGTGCGCAGCAGGCGCCAGCCGCGTGCGGCGGTGCGTGAAGCGTCTAACAACTGATCCGGCCAATGGGGCCGCTGCGCGGCCCTTTCCGGCCGGTCCGACGCCTCGGCAAGGCCGCTCCTACAGATGATCGCGCTCCCCCTGTAGGAGCGGCCTTGTGCCGCGAAAGGGCTGCAAAGCAGCCCCGGCGATTGTCAGCCTTGCTCTAACCCCTCGAGCACCGCCTCGGCCAACGCCAGGCCTTTCTCCAGCGAGTTCTCGGTCGCCGTCAGCAAACTGCGCAACGGCTCCCCGGCCTTCTCCAGCGCTGCGGCATTGGTCTCATACGCCGCCTTCAACGCCGCCACGGCGCACACCAGCGCATCCTCGCTATCAACGCCAGCACGTACCGAGAGAATCGGATCATGGGCGTGATTGCAGGTGCCGAAGTGGGAACAAGCGGTGACGGGACGTGATGTGCGGGGACTGTGGTCGACCAGCGATTCCTGGTTCATGGCTGCACCTCTCGATGAAAGGTGGCGATCTCCACAAATGCGAATGGTGGATCTGGAACGATCTTCTTGAGCATGGTGCATCTCCTTGCAGCTCTCTCTTTTAGAAGCTCCGCGCCCATACGCCAGGATGGGTGGACGAAGCCGTGCGGGTTGGCGTGCCGGCAGAGAGAACCGGTGAGCCCGAAGGCTCCCACACACGGCTCCGCCCATAACGGGTGCAGCCATGCAGAACACCGCCGCAAGTGCGTCAGTGCTCGATCTCTCTGATTACGGGACGCCAATCCCGAACCGCAGAAACTACTGCGGTGCGGCACGGTACTCAAGTAGCGGTTGTGTGTCAAAAGTGTTCATCGCCTTCGGCCCCAATCCTGTGCAGGCCCAACCCGCAAGCACCATCCTGGCCCCACCCCGCGCCCCGATTCGTCGCACAACCGCTCTACCACGCACCTTCCATCGCTCGGCACAGCCCTTGCAATCTCCGATCTGGCCAACATCCACCATCACATCGGAGTGAGCACATGAAGCGACGCAGTCTGATCAAGGCCTTTACCCTCAGCGCATCGATCGCCGCGATGGGCCTGAGCTGGAGCATCCAGGCCGCCGAGACCATCAAGGTCGGCATCCTGCATTCGCTGTCGGGGACCATGGCGATTTCCGAGACCTCGCTCAAGGACATGGCGCTGATGACCATCGACGAGATCAACGCCAAGGGCGGAGTCAACGGCAAGCAGCTCGAGGCGGTGGTGGTGGACCCGGCGTCCAACTGGCCGCTGTTCGCCGAGAAGAGCCGCCAGCTGCTGACCCAGGACAAGGTGGCGGTGGTGTTCGGCTGCTGGACCTCGGTGTCGCGCAAGTCGGTGCTGCCGGTTTTCGAGGAGCTCAACGGCCTGCTGTTCTACCCGGTGCAGTACGAGGGTGAAGAGATGTCGCCGAACGTGTTCTACACCGGCGCGGCGCCCAATCAGCAGGCGATCCCGGCGGTGGAGTACCTGATGAGCGAGGACGGCGGCGGCGCCAAGCGCTTCTTCCTGCTGGGCACCGACTACGTCTACCCGCGCACCACCAACAAGATCCTGCGCGCCTTCCTGCACAGCAAAGGCGTGGCCGACAAGGACATCGAAGAGGTGTACACGCCGTTCGGCCACGCCGATTACCAGACCATCGTCGCCAACATCAAGAAGTTCTCCGCGGGCGGCAAGACGGCGGTCATCTCCACGGTCAACGGCGACTCCAACGTGCCGTTCTACAAGGAGCTGGCCAACCAGGGGCTGAAGGCCACCGATGTGCCGGTGGTGGCGTTCTCGGTGGGCGAAGAGGAGCTGCGCGGCATCGATACCAAGCCGCTGGTGGGGCACCTGGCGGCGTGGAACTACTTCGAGTCGGTGGATAACCCGGTCAACCAGAAGTTCGTCGCCGACTGGAAGGCCTACGCCAAGGCCAAGAACCTGCCGGGGGCCGACAAGGCGGTGACCAATGACCCGATGGAGGCCACCTACGTCGGTATCCACATGTGGGCGCAGGCGGCGCAGAAGGCCGGCAGCACCGAGGTGGACAAGGTGCGCGAGGCGCTGGCCGGGCAGAGCTTCAAGGCGCCGTCGGGCTTCACCCTGACCATGGACAAGAGCAACCACCACCTGCACAAGCCGGTGATGATCGGCGAGATCCAGGATGACGGGCAGTTCAGTGTGGTGTGGCAGACCGAGCAGCCGCTGCGGGCGCAGCCTTGGAGCCCGTTCATTCCGGGAAATGACAAGCGGCCGGATTATGCGGTGAAGGGTAATTGAGTGCATTGGGGCCGCTTTGCGGCCCTTTCGCGGGACAAGCCCGCTCCTACAGGATCCCCACTGCCCTCTGGACCGGTGAAAAACCTGTAGGAGCGGGCTTGCCCCGCGATGAATCCACCGCCGATTTCCAGGACTGCCCGCATGCTCAGACTCCTGCTCACCCTCATGTTGTTACTGCCCCTGGCCACCCAAGCCAGCGAAGGCGAGTTCTTCCTCACCGCCAAACCCGCCGAACAGGCCAACCTGCTCGAAACCTGGGCCGCACAACCCGATGCCGCCCGCCTGCCGCTGCTGGAAAACCTGCGCCAGGGCCGCATCGCCGAAAATGACACCCGCAAACTGCGCCTGAACAACCGCCTGCGCGGCCTGATCGACAACGCCCTGGCCAGCCATCAGTTGCTCAGCGACCAAGCCAGCGTGCGCCTGGCCGCCGCCCAGCAACTGCAAAAAACCGCACAACCGGCGCAGATGGCCTTCCTCGACCGCCGCTTCGCCAGCGAGCCGGACGCCGCCGTGCACGCCGCCCTCGGCCTGGCCCTGGCCAACCTGCAACTCGGCGCCAGCGAGCCTGCGGTACGCCTGGCCGCCGTGCGCCTGCTCGGCGAAACCGGCGACCCGCTGGCCCGCACCCGCCTCGAAGCGCTGCTGCAACCCGACGCCGAAACCGACGCCGCCGTGCGCACCGCCGCTGAAACCAGCCTGGCCCAGGTACAGCGCAAGCTGCTGGTCGGCGAACTGCTCGGCCAGGCCTTCAGCGGCCTGTCACTGGGCTCGATCCTGCTGCTGGCGGCGCTGGGCCTGGCAATCACCTTCGGCCTGCTCGGGGTGATCAACATGGCCCACGGCGAGATGCTGATGCTCGGCGCCTACAGCACCTACATGGTCCAGGTGCTGCTGCAGCGTTATGCCCCGGGCGCCATCGAGTTCTACCCACTGATCGCCCTGCCGGTGGCCTTCGCCGTCAGCGCGGGCGTCGGCATGGCCCTGGAACGCACGGTAATCCGCCACCTGTATGGCCGCCCGCTGGAAACCCTGCTGGCCACCTGGGGCATCAGCCTGATCCTGATCCAGGCCGTGCGGTTGATCTTCGGCGCGCAGAACGTCGAGGTGAGCAACCCGGCCTGGCTGTCCGGCGGCATCCAGGTGCTGCCCAACCTGGTGCTGCCGTACAACCGCCTGGTGATCATCGGCTTCGCCTTGGCCGTGGTGGTGCTCACCTGGCTGCTGCTCAACCGCACGCGGCTGGGCCTGAACGTGCGCGCGGTCACCCAGAACCGCAACATGGCGGCCTGCTGCGGGGTGTCCACCGGGCGCGTCGACATGCTCGCCTTCGGCCTCGGCTCGGGCATCGCCGGGCTTGGTGGCGTGGCCTTGAGCCAGGTCGGCAACGTCGGCCCTGACCTGGGCCAGAGCTACATCATCGACTCGTTCCTGGTGGTGGTGCTCGGCGGCGTCGGCCAGCTGGCCGGCAGCCTGTGGGCAGCGTTCGGGCTAGGTATCGCCAACAAACTGCTGGAGCCGCAGATCGGTGCGGTGCTGGGCAAGATCCTCATCCTTGCGCTGATCATTCTGTTCATCCAGAAGCGCCCGCAAGGCCTGTTCGCCCTCAAGGGACGGGTAATCGACTGATGAACCAGCCATTGATTGTCACTGCCACGCGCAAAGCCGGCACACGGCTGTCGCTGGCCGTCGGCGCCGTTGTCGTCCTGGTGCTGCTGGCCCTGCCGCTGCTGTCGCTGCTGCCCGACGGGCACGCCATGCAGGTCTCGGCCTATACCCTGACCCTGGTCGGCAAGATCCTCTGCTACGCCATCGTCGCCCTGGCCCTGGACCTGGTCTGGGGCTATGCCGGCTTGCTGTCGCTGGGCCACGGCCTGTTCTTCGCCCTGGGCGGTTACGCCATGGGCATGTACCTGATGCGCCAGGCGGCTGGCGACGGCCTGCCGGGGTTCATGACCTTCCTGTCGTGGAGCGAGCTGCCCTGGTACTGGGCCGGCACCCAGCATTTCGCCTGGGCGCTGTGCCTGGTGGTGCTGGCGCCGGGGCTGCTGGCCCTGGTGTTCGGCTTCTTCGCCTTCCGCTCACGGATCAAGGGCGTGTACTTCTCGATCATGACCCAGGCCCTGACCTTCGCCGGCATGCTGCTGTTCTTCCGCAACGAAACGGGCTTTGGCGGCAACAACGGTTTCACCAATTTCCGCACTATCCTCGGTTTCGACATCACCGCCCAGGGCACCCGGGCCGTGCTGTTCCTGCTGACGGTTGGCCTGCTGCTGGGCAGCCTGTTCCTGTGCTGGCGCCTGACCCAGAGCAAGTTCGGGCGCCTGCTCACCGCCGTGCGCGATGCAGAGAACAGGCTGATGTTCTGCGGCTACGACCCGCGTGGCTTCAAGCTGCTGGTATGGGTGCTCAGCGCCGTGCTGTGCGGCCTGGCCGGAGCGCTGTACGTGCCTCAGGTGGGCATCATCAACCCCAGCGAGATGTCGCCGACCAACTCCATCGAGGCCGCCGTGTGGGTGGCGCTCGGCGGGCGCGGCACGCTGATCGGGCCGCTGCTTGGCGCCGGCCTGATCAATGGCATGAAGAGCTGGTTCACCGTGGCGTTCCCCGAGTTCTGGCTGTTTTTCCTCGGTGCGCTGTTCATCCTCGTCACCCTGTACCTGCCCAAGGGCGTGGTCGGCCTTGTGAAAAAGAGGAGCCAGCCATGAGAAGCGTGCCTCCGGTGCATCCGGAATTCATGCTGGAACCGATCTTCGACCAGATCGGCAGCGGTCGCGAGGCGATCGGCCTCGGTCGGCGCCGCGAGGCCGGGCTCGACACCCGCCATGGCACGGTGCTGAGCCTGGAGGGCATCAGCGTCAGCTTCGATGGCTTCAAGGCACTCAACGACCTGAACCTGTATATCGGCGTCGGCGAGTTGCGCTGCATCATCGGCCCCAACGGCGCCGGCAAGACCACGATGATGGACGTGATCACCGGCAAGACCCACCCCGATACGGGTACCGCGTTTTTCGGCGACACCCTCGACCTGAGGCGCATGAGCGAGTACCAGATCGCCCAGGCCGGCATCGGTCGCAAATTCCAGAAACCCACGGTGTTCGAGGCGCTGACGGTGTTCGAGAACCTGGAGCTGGCGCTCAAGGCCGACAAGTCGGTGTGGGCCAGTTTGGTGGCGCGGTTGTCCGGCGAGCAGCGCCTGCGCATCGAGGAGGTGCTGGCCACCCTGCGCCTGCTGCCCCTGGCCCAGCGCCAGGCGGGGTTGTTGTCCCACGGGCAGAAACAGTTCCTGGAGATCGGCATGTTGCTGGTGCAGGAGCCGAGGTTGCTGCTGCTCGACGAGCCGGTGGCGGGGATGACCGATGCCGAGACCGAGTTCACCGCCGAGCTGTTCCGCTCTTTGGCAGGCAGGCATTCGCTGATGGTGGTGGAGCATGACATGGGCTTCGTCGGCAGCATTGCCGACCATGTGACGGTGCTGCACCAGGGCAGCGTGCTGGCGGAAGGGTCGCTGGCGCAGGTGCAGGAGGATGAGCGGGTGGTCGAGGTGTACCTCGGGCGCTGAATCCCCGGGGCTGCTGCGCAGCCCTTTCGCGGCACAAGGCCGCTCCTTCAGGGGCGGTGAAGTCCTGTAGGAGCGGCCTTGCGCCGCGAAAGGGCCGCAAAGCGGCCCCAATGGCCACAATGCAAAGATTCCAGGAGCTGCACATGCTCAAGATCGACACCTTGCACCAATACTACGGCGGCAGCCACATCCTGCGCGGCCTGTCATTCGAGGCCAAGGTCGGCGAGGTCACCTGCCTGCTGGGCCGCAACGGCGTGGGCAAGACCACCCTGCTGCGCTGCCTGATGGGCCTGTTGCCGGCCCGCGAAGGCCGCGTGGAATGGGAGGGCAAGCCGATCACCACGCTCAAGCCCCAGCAACGGGTCCAGGCCGGCATCGCCTACGTGCCCCAGGGCCGCGAGATCTTCCCGCGCCTGACCGTCGAGGAAAACCTGCTGATGGGCCTGTCGCGCTTCCCCGCCCGCGAGGCACGGGAAGTACCCGCCTTCATCTACGAGCTGTTCCCGGTGCTGGAGCAGATGAAGCAACGCCGTGGCGGCGACCTCTCGGGCGGCCAGCAGCAACAGCTGGCCATCGGCCGCGCCCTGGCCAGCCGCCCGCGCCTGTTGATCCTCGACGAGCCCACCGAAGGCATCCAGCCGTCGGTGATCAAGGAGATCGGCGCGGTGATCCGCAAGCTCGCCGACCGGGGCGACATGGCCATCCTGCTGGTGGAGCAGTTCTACGACTTCGCCGAAGAGCTGGCCGACCAATACCTGGTCATGGCACGCGGCGAGATCGTCCAGCGCGGCCGGGGTGAAAACATGCAGGCCGAAGGTGTACGCGGCCTGGTTACCATCTAATCTGCAACCACTTCCCTTGCGAGACGCTGTCATGAGTTACCAGATCCGCGACGCCCTGATCGACGACGTGCCGGGCATCCTCGACATCTACAACGACGCCGTGGCCAACACCACGGCGATCTGGAACGAAACCCCCGTGGACCTGGGCAACCGCCTGAACTGGTTCGAGGCCCGTGCGCAGCAGGGCTACCCTATTTTGGTGGCAGTGGACGACAGCGGCGTGCTGGGCTATGCCTCATTTGGCGACTGGCGGCCGTTCGAAGGCTTCCGGCATACCGTCGAGCACTCGGTGTACGTGCGTGGCGACCAACGCGGCAAGGGCCTGGGGCCGGTGTTGATGGACGCGCTGATCGAGCGCGCGCGCCACTGCGACAAACATGTGATGGTCGCCGCCATCGAGAGCGGCAACGCCGCGTCGATCCGCCTGCACGAACGCCTGGGTTTCAGCATCACCGGGCAGATGCCGCAGGTGGGGGTGAAGTTCGGGCGCTGGCTGGACCTGACCTTCATGCAGCTGTACCTGGATGACAACACCCTTCCCCCTTCAAGGACCTGAAGCCCATGAACACCGCCCAGCTGCACCGCGTCACCCACGAAGGCCTGGCGTACTACCGCGACGGCCTGGTGGCCCTTTTGCTCGATGCGGTGCGACAGGGCGCGTCGGTGGGTTTTTTGGCCGATATCGACGAAGCACAGGCCAAGGCCTACTTCGATGAGGTGAAGGCAAAGCTGGCCAGTGGCGAGCAGCTGCTCTGGGTCATCGCCCAGGGGCAGGAAGTGCTGGGCAGTGTGCAGCTGGGGTTGTGCCTGAAGCCCAACGGGCTGAACCGGGGCGAGGTGCAGAAGTTGCTGGTGCACAGCGATGCGCGGCGGCGTGGGCTGGGGCAGCAGTTGATGAACGCGCTGGAGGCCGAGGCGCGGCGGATCGGGCGGGGGATGCTGTTTCTCGATACCGAGGCTGGGTCCGAAGCCGAGGCGTTTTATCGGGCGCAGGGGTACAACAAGGCGGGGGAGATTCCGGATTATGCGTGCGGTCCGGAAGGGGTGTACCGGGCTACGGCGTTGTACTTCAAGGTGATCGCGAAAGCTTCGTGAACCTGGGGACGCTTTGCGCCCCTATCGCGACACAAGGCCGCTCCTACAGGGGAACGCGATCTCCTGTAGGAGCGGCCTTGTGTCGCGAAAGGGCTGCGTAGCAGCCCCAGGATCTAACAGGTAATACCCGTCACATCTGGGTAAACCTGCCCAACCGCTGCTTCAACATGCTGTTCTCACTGCGCAGCTGCTGCACCTCTTCCAGCAACTCCAACGCCAGCGCCACCCCTTCCCACTCCAGCTCCAGCTCCTGATGCAGCTTCACCGCGCGCTTCAACGTCACCGGCGCGCGGTCATCGAACACCCACTCTTCGGGCGTTCGCCCCGACGGTTCGACAATACCGTGCTCGACGATCTCGATCACCCAGTCGGCCGACACATCGGCTTCCTGGCACAGGGTACGCATGTCCAGTTGAACGATCAGGGTGCTGCTCATGATCACTTACTCCATTGAGTCCTCGGATTGAACGCGGCTTTCTCGGAGAGCTGGGTCCACAATTCGCGCGCGGCGGCATCGGACTGGGCGGGCATCACCACCTTGAGCTGGGCGTACAGGTCGCCGCGCTCGCCCTGCTTGTTCAGCAGGCCCATGCCCTTGACCCGCAGGCGCTGGCCGCTCTGGCTGTCGGGGCGGATGGTCAGGTTGATCTTGCCGGTCAGGGTCGGCACGGCCACCTTGGCGCCGAGCGCCGCTTCCCACGGTGCCAGGGGCACGGTGATGATCAGGTCATGGCCTTCGACATCGAACAGCGGGTGCGGTGCCATGCGGATGGTCAGGAACAGGTCGCCATTGGCGCCACCGCCCACGCCCGGCGCGCCCTGGCCCTTGAGGCGAATGCGCTCGCCATCGGTCACCCCGGCAGGGATCTTCACGTTCAACGTTTTCGTGGTGAAGCCGGTACGTTGCCCGGCGCCGTTGGTCTGCGGCACCTGGAAGCTGATCTGCTTGGATTCCTTGTTCAGGGTCTCTTCGAGGAAGACCGCCAGTTCCAGTTCCACGTCCTGCCCTCGCCTGCCGGCACTGCGTTGTTGCCGGCCACCGGCGCCACCGAAGGGGTTGCCGCCCCGGGCACCGAAGATCGAGCTGAAGAAGTCGGAGAAATCACCACCTTCGAAGCCACCGCCGCCGCCATTACCGCCACGGGACTGCCAGCCAGGCGGTGCCTGGAACGGCCGGCCATGCTGGCCGCCATACTTGCGGATCTCGTCGTACTCGGCGCGCTTGTCCTTGTCGCCAAGCACTTCGTAGGCCTCGTTGGCCTCCTTGAATTTGTCCTCGGCGTCACGCTCCTTGCTGACGTCGGGGTGATACTTGCGCGCGAGCTTGCGGTACGCGGCCTTGATCGCCTTCTCGTCTGCGCTCGCCTCGACGCCGAGTATCTTGTAATAGTCTTTGAAGTCCATCTATGGATCACCGATGTGAATGTACGTATTGCCACTGAAGATTGGGGTCAAGCATAGCCTTTCAAGGTTCATCCGGGGTTGCGCTATCGCAGACGACCGGTCTTGATTTAGCCGCAGACTCGCATAAACTGCGCGGCCGTTTTGCCTCCGGAAGCTTTCCTCATGTCTGACGTATCCCCGGCCCGTGCCCTTGGCATCGACTTCGGCACCTCCAACTCCACGGTCGGCTGGCACCGTCCGGGCGTCGAATCGCTGATCGCCCTGGAAGACGGCAAGATCACCCTGCCGTCGGTGGTCTTCTTCAACATCGAGGAGCGTCGCCCGGTGTATGGCCGCCTGGCCCTGCACGAGTACCTGGAGGGCTACGAAGGCCGCCTGATGCGCTCGCTCAAGAGCCTGCTGGGCTCCAAGCTGATCAAGCACGACACCAGCGTGCTGGGCAGCGCCCTGCCGTTCAAGGACCTGCTGGGCATGTACATCGGCGAGCTGAAAAAGCGCGCCGAAGCCGATGCCGGCCGTGAATTCGACCAGGTGGTGCTGGGCCGCCCGGTGTTCTTTGTCGACGAAGACCCAGCCGCCGACCAGGAGGCCGAGGACACCCTGGCGGAGGTGGCGCGCAAGATCGGCTTCAAGGACGTGTCGTTCCAGTACGAGCCGATCGCCGCGGCGTTCGACTACGAGTCGGGCATCAGCCGTGAAGAGCTGGTACTGATTGTCGATATCGGCGGTGGTACCTCGGACTTTACCCTGATCCGCCTGTCGCCCGAGCGCCACCTGGTGGCCGAGCGCCAGAGCGACATCCTCGCCACCGGCGGCGTGCACATCGGCGGGACCGACTTCGACAAGCAGCTGAGCCTGCAGGGCGTGATGCCGCTGTTCGGCTACGGCAGCCGGATGAAGAGCGGCGCGCTGATGCCCACCAGCTACCACCTCAACCTGGCCACCTGGCACACCATCAACGCCCTCTACTCGCAGAAGTCGCAGCTGGCCTTGGGCAGCATGCGCTACGACATCGAGGACACGCTGGGCATTGATCGCCTGTTCAACCTGATCGAACAGCGCGCCGGGCACTGGCTGGCCATGGAAGTGGAAGCCAGCAAGATCGAACTGACCGAGCGCGACAGCCGCCGTATCGACTTTGGCCGTATCGAGCCGGAGCTGTCGGCCGAGCTGACCCGGGTGCTGTTCGAAGACGCCATCGACGGGCTGCTGGAGCGGGTGCGCGGCAGCGTGACCGAGCTGCTGGCCAAGGCCGGCGTGAGCGAGGGGCAGGTGGACACGGTGTTCTTCACCGGTGGTTCCAGCGGGATTCCGGCACTGCGCAACAGCGTGGCGGCGATGCTGCCCAATGCGCGGCATGTGGAAGGCAACATCTTCGGCAGCATCGGCAGCGGGCTGGCGATCGAGGCGCGCAAGCGTTACGGCGCGGCCTGAGCCATCCCGGGGCCGCTCTGCGGCCCTTTCGCGGCACAAGGCCGCTCCTACAGGGGGACGCGCTCTTCTGCAGGAGCGGCCTTGTGCCGCGAAAGGGCTGCAACGCAGCCCCGGCAATCTGTCAGACCAACTCCGCCCGCTTCAACTCACTCTTCAGGTAGGCGTAATAGATCGGCCCCGCCACCACCCCCGGCAGCCCGAACGCCGCCTCGAACACCAGCATCGCCAGCAAAAGCTCCCAGGCCTTGGCACTGATCTGCCCGCCGACGATCCGCGCGTTGAGGAAGTACTCTACCTTGTGGATCACGATCAGGTACCCCAGCGCCGCCATCGCCACCCAGATCGACAGCGACAACCCGACGATGGTGATCAGGGTGTTGGACATCAGGTTGCCGATCACCGGCAGCAGCCCGAGCAGGAAGGTGAGCACGATCAGCGTCTTGGTCAACGGCAGGTGTACGCCGAACAGTGGCAGCACCACGGCCAGGAAGATGCCGGTGAAGACGGTGTTGAGCAGCGAGATCTTGATCTGCGCGAAGACGATGTTGCGAAACGCCTGCACCAGCAGGCTCAGGCGTTCGAACAACGCCGCGGCCAGGGGCTTGCGCCGGGAGATGTCGGGGATGCGCTGCAGGGCGACGATGGCGCCGAGGATCATGCCGATCAGCAGGGTCACGAACATGTGCGCCATGCCCTTGCCCACCAGTTGCAGGTCGCTCAGGTGGCTCTTGATCCAGTCGCCGATGGCCACCTTGAACTCGGCGGCGCTGGCCGGCAGGTAGGCTTCGATGAACGGCGGCAACTGGCCTCGCGCGCGCTCGACCAGGCCCATGAACTTGTCCAGTGAGGCGCCGGGGTTCTCGGCCTCGTGCAGCAGGAAACTGAAGGCGCCGGCGATCAGCAACGTCAGCGTGCTCACCACCAGGGTGCCGAGCAGCGCCACCGCCAGCCAGCGTGCGCGCTGCCCGGCGATCAGCGGTTGCAGGCGCGGGGTGAGCATGTTGACCAGCTCGTAGACCAGCAGGCCGGCCAGCAGGCTCGGCAGCAGCTTCAGCGGCAGCGCCAGCAACAGGCCCGCCATGACGATGATCCAGCTGGCCAGGGTGACCTGGCGGGGAGTGAAAGTCATACAGCCTCAACGGCAGACAGCGGAAAGTCCCGCAGTCTGCCAGCCTTCACGGCAGAGGCATAGGCGCAGGTCATTTCTTCTTCAGGCAGTCACTCATGAAGGTCTTGCGTTCATCGCCCTTGAGCGCCTTGGTGGTGGCGTCGGCGTTGCAGGTCTTCATCTTCTCCTGCTGGGTCTGCGGCACATCCTTTTTCAGGCAGGTGCTCATGAACGCCTTGCGCTCATCGCCCTTGAGCGCCTTGGTGGTGGCGTCAGCGTTGCAGGTCTTCATCTTTTCCTGTTGCGCGGTGGCGGCGAACCCTTGGCCCGCGATCAACAGGCCCAACACCAGCAGGGGTACGTGCAGCAGCTTCATGGAGTGGTCTCCTTGCCTGCGCGCCGGATGCGCGCTCGTCGCAGCTGAGTGTAGACAAGAATTCTTACATCTCGGTCCGCGCCCGCCGCCGGTACTGCTCCGGGGTGCAATTGGCCTGGCGCTGGAACATGGCGATGAAGGCCGAGGCGCTGCTGTAGCCCAGGTCGAAGGCGATGGCCTGGATCGGCGTGCCCGCCTCGAGCGCCTCGATGGCCCGCAGAAAGCGCAGGCGCAAGCGCCATTCGCCGAAGCTCATGCCCAGCTCGCGCAGGAACTGCCGGGCCAGGGTGCGCTCGCTGACATGCACCTGCCCGGCCCAATAGGCGAGTGGATGGTTGTCGCCTGGCTCGGCGTGCAACGCCTCGAGCACCTGGCGCAGGCTGTCGCTGCGGGCGAACGGCAGATAGCAGGTCTGCGTTGGCGCCAGGTGCAGTTGGTCGATCAGTACCTGGATCAGGCGCTGGTCGCGCTCGTCCTGGGCGATGTGCAGGTCGCGGCGGGCGAAGTCGCCGAGGATCGCCTTGAGGATGTCGCTGATCACCAGGCTGCAGGGCTGCGTCGGCAGCTCGGCGCACAGGCTGCGCTCCAGATAGACCGAGCGGTAGATGATGGCCTGGGGGTTGTAACAGCCGTGCTCGGTGTCCGGCGGCACCCAGACGGCGTAATGCGGAGGCGAGATGAAGCGCTGGCCCTCGACGTCCAGGTGCATCAGGCCATGGGAAGCGTAGTTGAGCTGGCCCCAGGGGTGACGGTGCGGCGGGCTGTGGGTATCGGCGCCGAATTCGTCGTAGCGGAAGTAGACCGGCGCGGGGAGCCGGTCGAATTGCGGAATGTCGAGGTACTTGCGGGCCATGCTGTCTGCTTCGAGGGGCGAGTTGTCTGGATGGAAGTATAGGCATTTGGACAGACAAGCGATAATGGCCCCCATAGCCCGCTCCCACGGGTGTTTACTGTTATCCGAGATGCCTCATGAACTACCTCTTCCCCCTCATCGCCATCCTCATCTGGGCCGGCAACACCGTGGTCACCAAGATGTCCGCCGGGGCCATCTTCCCCGCCGAGATCGGCTTCTACCGCTGGCTGCTGGCCGGCCTGCTGTTCACCCCTTTCCTGCTGCCGCAGGTCTGGCACAACCGCGCAGCCATCCGCCCGCACCTGGGCAAGATCTTCGTGCTGGGCGTGCTGGGCATGGCCATCTACCAGAGCCTGGCCTACTTCGCCGCGGCCATCACCAGCGCCACCAACATGGGCATCATCCTCTCGTTGATGCCGCTGATGTCGCTGGCCCTGTCCATTGCCTGGCTCGGCCAGCGTCTGACCTATGGCGCGCTGCTGGGCGCGCTGGTGTCGTTCTTCGGCGTGCTGGAGGTGGTCTCGGCCGGGCAACCCGGCGTGCTGCTGCACCAGGGGCTGAACGCCGGCGACCTGATGATGCTGGTGGCCACCTTCGCCTATGCGCTGTACAGCTTCCTGCTGAAGAAATGGCAGCTGCGCCTGCCGCCGCTGCAGCTGCTGTACCTGCAAGTGCTGGTGGCGATCCTGGTGTTGCTGCCGCTGTTCCTGCTGTCACCCAAGACCGGGTTGAACGGCCACAACATTGGCCTGGTGCTGTATGCGGGCCTGCTGGCCTCGATGGTTGCGCCGCGGGTGTGGATGCAGGCCGTGCATCGCCTGGGGCCGAGCCGTACCACGCTGTTCTTCAACCTGCTGCCGGTGGTCACGGCGGTGGTCGCTGCAGTGGTGCTGGATGAGCAGTTGGCCAGTTATCACCTGGTTGGCGGTGTGCTGACGTTGGTCGGCGTGCTGCTGGCCGAGCGTTGGACCACGCCTCTACAGCGTTGACAGATGGGAGCGCTTTGCGCTCCTTTCGCGGCACAAGGCCGCTCCTACAGGGGGATTGCGTTCGTCTGTA
>NZ_JAZDCT010000023.1:0-96546 GCF_036324045.1 Pseudomonas carassii
GTTGCGGCCCGTTCGCGACACAAGGCCGCTCCTACACCAGTAATCCTTCAACGCTTGTTCAAACCTTTGGCCAACCGATCCCCGCCCAGCTGGATCACCGCCACCAATGCCACCAGCATCACGATCACGGTCAGCATGATCTGGCTGTCGAAGCGCTGGTATCCGTACCGATAAGCAATATCTCCCAGGCCCCCGGCGCCGATCGCCCCGGCCATGGCCGAGGAGTTGATCAGCGTCACCAGGGTGATGGTGAAGCCGCCGACGATGCCCGGCAGGGCCTCGGGCAACAGTACGTGCCAGACGATGTGCCAGCGCCGGCAGCCCATGGCCTGGGCGGCTTCGATCAGGCCGTGGTCGACCTCGCGCAGGCTGACCTCGGCGATCCGTGCGAAGAACGGCGTGGCGGCGATGGTCAGCGGCACCACGGCCGCCCACACGCCATAGGTAGTGCCGACCACCAGGCGGGTGAAGGGGATCAGCGCGACCATCAGGATCAGGAACGGGATCGAGCGGAACAGGTTGACGATGGCGCCCAGCACCCGGTTCAGCGCCGGGGCCTCGAAGATCCCGCCCTTGTCGCTGGTGACCAGCAGCACCGCCATCGGCACCCCGACGAGCAGCGCGACCAGCGAGGACACGCCGACCATCAGCAGGGTGTCGAGCAGGCCTTGCAGCAGGCGATCAATCCACATGGCCGAGTACCTCCACATCCGCGGCCCAGCGGCGGGCGCGCTCGAGCAATTGGTGGGTGTCCAATGGCGAGCCGCGCACGGACAGGATCAACTGTCCCAGGGCCTGCTCGCCGATGGTCTCGACGCCGCCCTGGAGCAGCCGCACGCGCCCGCCCAAGTCGTTGAACAGGGTGCTCAGCTCCGGCTCGCCGACCAGGTCGAGCCTGAGCACCACGGCCGCGTCGCGGCTGACCGGCTGGGCGCGCAGGCTGGCCTGCAAGGCTGCCGGCAGCTTGGTCTGCAGCGGTGCGAGCAGGGTGCGGGTGACGTCGTGGCGCGGCGCGCCGAACACCTGCCAGACCTCGCCCTGCTCGACGATCTCGCCACGTTCGAGCACCACCACGCGCTGGCAGATGTCGCGGATCACCGCCATCTCGTGGGTGATCAGCACCACGGTCAGGCCCAGGCGCCGGTTGATGTCGCGCAGCAGTTCGAGGATCGAGGCGGTGGTTTCCGGGTCCAGCGCCGAGGTGGCCTCGTCGCACAGTAGGATCTCGGGGTCATGCACCAGCGCCCGGGCGATGCCGACGCGCTGCTGCTGCCCGCCGGACAGCTGCGCCGGGTAGACATGATGTTTCTCCGCCAGGCCGACCAGCTCCAGCAGCTCACGCACCTTGCGCTGGCGCTCGGCCTTGGCCACCCCGGCCACCTTCAGCGGCAGCTCGACGTTCTGCCACACGGTCTTGGCCGACATCAGGTTGAAGTGCTGGAAGATCATGCCGATGCGCCGGCGCAGGGCCACCAGGCGGTCCTCGTCGAACGGCGCGATATCCACCTGGTCGATCAGCACCCGGCCCTGGCTGGGTTGCTCCAGGCGGTTGATGGTGCGCAGCAGCGAGGACTTGCCGGCGCCGCTGCGGCCGATGATGCCGAAGATCTCGCCCCGGCGGATGTTCAGGTCGATGCCTTGCAGCGCCGGCTGGCCCTGGCCCGGATAGGTCTTGCCCAGGCCAATGAAGCGGATGTGCGCCTGGTTCACCTCCGGGCGCAGGGCGGTTTCCTCGGCCTTGAACGGTTCGGCTGGCGGGACGGGCGCCCTGAGGGCGCTGGCCTGGGCCATGTCAGCCTTCCCAGCCGGCCTGGTAGAGCTTGCCATGGGCCTTGTCCAGGGCGGCGCGCACGACCGGCGAATGTTGGTAGATATCGATGAACTTGGCCAGGCGCGGGTCGTTCTTCTCCTGCGGGCGGATGACGAACTGGATCACGTACTCCTTGTTCTCCAGGCCGTCGAACAGCAGCGCCGAGGTGGCGTCGAAGCTGTTGGCCAGGCGGATGTAGGCCGGGTAGCCCTGGACCAGGTCGGCGTCGTCATAGGCGCGCACCAGTTGCACGGCTTCGACCTGGAGAATCCGGATCTTCTTCGGGTTGGCGACGATGTCGTCCTCGGTGGCCTTGTAGCCCACGCCGGGCTTGAGGGTGATCAGCCCGGCCTTGGCCAGCAATTGCAGGCCACGGCCACTGTTGATCGGGTCGTTGGCGATGGCCACGCTGGCGCCCTCGGGCAGCTCGGCGAAGCTTTTGTACTTCTTCGAGTAGAGGCCGACGTTGTTGATGATCCCCGGTGCGTAGGGCACCAGGTCGAAGCCGGCGGCGGCCTTGGCGTTTTCCAGGAACGGGATGTGCTGGAAGTAGTTCACGTCGATATCGCCGCTGTTGAGGCTGACGTTGGGCGCGATCCAGTCGCTGAACTCGATCAGCTTCACTTCCAGGCCTTGTTTATGGGCCTCCTCCACCGCCGCCTCCAGGGGGATGGCGAAGGCGGCGGTGGTGCCGATCTTCAGCGGTTCGGCGGCCAAGGCGGCGGACAGGCCGAGGCCCAGGGCAATGGCCGCGACGGGCCGGAACAGTTTCTCAAGCATGGTGCAGGGCTCCAGTCGGGGCAGGGTCGGGGGTGTTGCGGTAGCGGGCGCCGGGGTGTCCGGCGGGCAGGCGCGGCTCGCTGCTGGCGAACAGCTTCTCGCGCAGGGTGCCCTCGGCGTAGGCGGTCTTGTAGCGACCGCGGCGTTGCAGGGCGGGGACCACCAGCTCGATGAAGTCCTCATAGCTTTCCGGGGTGACGGTGCGGGTCAGGTTGAAGCCGTCCAGGCCGGTTTCGTCGATCCAGGCGATCAGTTGCTCGGCCACCTGCTCGGCGTCGCCGACCAGGGTCACGTAGCGACCGCCCAGGGCGTGCTGTTCGAGCAGGCGGCGGCGGGTCCAGGCGCTTTCCTGCAACTGGCGGGTGGCGGACTGGATGGCGTTGCCCTTGGCGAATCCGATGGGCTCGTCCAGTTCGTAGCGGGAGAAGTCGATACCGGTGGAGCTGGCGAAGTGCGCGACCCCGGCCTCGGCGCTGGCGTAGCGCAGGTACTCGGCGTGCTTGGCCTGTGCCTGTGCCTCGGTCGGCGCGACGATCACAGTGATGCCCATGAACACCTTGACCGCCTGTGGGTCGCGTCCGGCCGCCTTGGCCGCGGCGCGCACCTTGTCGACCTGGGCGCGGGTGGCGGCCTTGTCCTGGCCGCTGATGAACACGCACTCGGCGTGGTTGCCGGCGAAGGCCAGCCCGCGCGGCGAGCTGCCGGCCTGGAACAGCACCGGGGTGCGCTGCGGCGAAGGCTCGCACAGGTGGTAGCCCTCGACCTTGTAGAACTCGCCGTGGTGCTCGACCTTGCGCACCTTGTCGGGGCGGGCATAGACCCGCTGCTCGCGGTCGGCGACCACGGCATCGTCGGCCCAGCTGCCTTCAAGCAGCTTGTACAGCACCTGCAGGTACTCGTCGGCCTGGTCGTAGCGGCGGTCGTGCTCGGGTTGCTGCTCCAGGCCCATGGCCCGGGCGGCGCTGTCGAGGTAGCCGGTGACGATGTTCCAGCCGACCCGGCCATTGCTCAGGTGGTCGAGGGTGGAAAGGCGCCGGGCGAACAGGTAGGGCGCCTCGTAGGTCAGGTTGGCGGTGAGGCCGAAGCCCAGGTGCCTGGTCACCGCCGCCATGGCCGAGACCAGCAGCAGCGGGTCGTTGACCGGCAGCTGGATCGACTCCTTGAGCGTCACGTCGACCGACTGGCCGTAGACGTCGTAGGTGCCGACGATGTCGGCGATGAATAGCCCGTCGAACAGCCCGCGTTCGAGCAGGCGGGCCAGGTCGGTCCAGTACTCGAGGGTCTTGTAGCGCGTGGAGGTGTCCCGCGGGTGGGTCCACAGGCCGTGGTTGATGTGCCCGATGCAGTTCATGTTGAAGGCATTGAGCAGGATCTGCTTCGCCATCAGATGGTCCCCCGGCGCGGCGGCTTCTCGTCGTTGAGGTAGTAGTTGCCGATGGCGTGGTACTTCCAGCGTACCGGGTCGTGCAGGGTGTGCACCCGGGCGTTGCGCCAGTGGCGGTCGAGATTGTGCTCGGCCAGGGTGGCCTGGCTACCGGCCAGCTCGAACAGCGTGGTGCCAGCGGCCAGGGAGATCTCGGTGCTGATCGCCCGGGCCTCGGCCACGGCGATGGAGGCGGCGGCCAGGGTCTCGGCGTTGCTGTCGGCCTGGGCGATGTCGAGGATTTCCCCGGCCCGTTCGAGCAGCGCCTCGGTGGCGTGCAGGCGGATTGCCAGGTGGCCGAAGCTCTTCAGGGTCAGCGGGTCGTCGCTGGCCTTGTCGAGGCCGGAGTCGATCCATGGCCGGCTGCGGGTGCGCACGAAGTGCAGGGCATCCTCGTAGGCGGCGCGGGCGATGCCGGTGTCGATGGCGGCATGGAGGATCTGCGCCAGCGGGCCGACCGTGGTCGGGCGTTCGAAGGCGCTCTGGAACGGCACCACGTCCTCGGCGCGGACCGCCACGTGGTTGAACACCACCGAGCCGCTGCCGGTGGTGCGCTGGCCGAAGCCGCTCCAGTCGTCGATCACCTCGATGCCCTGGCTGTCGGCGGGCACGAAGGCCAGGTGCGACACATCCTGCTCGTCGATCACCAGGGTCGGGATGCGCTGGGCGTAGATCGCGCCGGTGCAATAGAACTTGCGGCCGTCGATACGGTAGTGGTCGCCGTCGCGGCTCAGGCGGGTGGTGCGCTCGTGGGCGTTCTTGGTGCCGAGCTCGGCCAGGGCGTTGCCGAAGCGCCGGCCAGCGAGGACCTCGGCGTAGAGGCGTTTTTGCTGTTCTGGGCTGCCGTTCACCCGCAGCACTTCCAGGGCGTAGAAATGGTTCTGCGGAATCTGCCCAAGCGAGGCGTCGGCCTGGGCGATACGGGCGATGACCTTGGCCAGGGTGACGTTGGACACTCCGGCGCCGCCGAAGGCCTTGGGCACGCTGATGCCCCAAAGGCCGGACTGCACGAAGCGTTCGAGTTCGGCATGGGGCAGGCGGCGCTCGCGGTCGCGCAGGGCGCTGTCCTGGCGCAGGTGTTGGGCGAGTTCGTCGGCGACGGCCAGGGCCTGGGCGTCGGTGGTGATGATGGATGCAGTCATTGTGCTCTCCAGGTCCCATCGCGAAGCACGCCCGCCCCCACGGCTGTGCGTGGGAGCGGGCTTGTCCCGCGATGGGCCGATATCAGATCCAGGAATGGCGGGCAGGCAGGGTGCCGTTGAGGTGGTAGGCGCCGACGGCGTGGTACTTCCAGCGCACCGGGTCGTGCAGGGTGTGCACCCGGGCGTTGCGCCAATGCCGGTCGAGGTTGAACTCGGCCAGGCTGGCGCGACTGCCGGCCAGCTCGAACAGCTTCTCGCTGGCTTGCAGCGAGATCTCGGTGGTGAGCACCTTGGCTTCGGCCACGGCAATCGAGGCACGGGCCGCGGCGGCAGCATCGATCACGCCGGCGTTCACCTCGTCGAGCACCTTGGCGGCCTTGCGCAGCAGGGCTTCGGCGGCGTGCAGTTCGAGCTTCAGGCGACCGATGTCGGCGATCACATAGGGATCGTCGCTGTTGCGTTCGACCTTGGCTTCGATCCACGGCCGAGACTTCTCCCGGACGAACTGGATCGTGTCCTCGATGGCCGCTTCGGCGATGCCGGCGTCGATGGCCGCCTGGATCAGCTGCGAGGCGGCGCCCTGGATGCTGGGCTCCTCACGCAGGCGCCAGTTGTCCACCACCAGGTCGGCGTCCACCGGCACCTGGTCGAGCAGCACGGTGCCGCTGGCGGTGGTGCGCTGGCCGAAGCCGGACCAGTCGTCGACGATGCGCAGCCCCGGGCTGCCGCGACGGACGAACGCCAGGCGCTGGCGGCCATCGTCGTCCAGCGCCTTGACCGCCACCCAGTGGGCGTACAGGGCGCCGGTGGAATAGAACTTCTCGCCGCTGATGCGATAGCCGTCGCCATCACGGGTAAGGCGCGCCTTGAGCGTCAGGGTGTCCTTGGTCCCGCGCTCGGGGCCGGCATTGCCGATGCGCCAGCCGTCGAGCACCGAGCGGAAGATCAGTTCCTGCTGGGCTTGGGTGGCAGTCAGGCGAACCAGTTGCAGGATGCCGAACTGGTTCTGCGGAATCTGCCCCAGCGCCGGGTCGGCGGCACTGATCAGGCGGAACACTTCGGCGATGGTGGCGAAGGAAACCTCGGGGCCGCCGAAGGCCTTGGGCACGCTGATGCTGCCCAGGCCGCTGCGGGTGAACTGTTCGATCTCGGCCCAGGGCAGCTTGCGCTGCTGGTCACGTTTGGCGGCCTGCTGGCGGGCCACCTCGGCCAGTTCGCGGGCGGCCTGCAGGGCCTCTTCGTCGTTGCGCAACACCGTGGCCGGCAGCAGCAGCGGCGAGCTGTCGAGATCGCTGTGGAATCGGGTAGTTGGTTGGCTGGACATCAGTACCGCTCCTTGGCTGCACTCAATGCCCTGGCGTTATGCACTGGGGTGATTGTGATCCTGACCATTCCTAACCTCACAAAGTTGAAAGCGTCGCCTCAGCTGATGGCGACAGACGTTTGCTGGTCCGGTGGTCCGGTCGATATACCCTATTCGTTTAGAAAAAGTTTATGAACTACCGTTTAGGAATATGGATAGAAGAACTGCAGGGTCGGCCCTGTCGCCGGCAAGCCGGCTCCCATGAAAACGGCGCAAAACTGTGGGAGCCGGCTTGCCGGCGATGAGGCCAGAGCGGTCAGCGCGGGATCGTCACCACCAGCTTGCCCACCGCCTGGCGCTGCGCCAGGCGCTCGATTGCCGCGCCACCCTCGGCCAGTGCAAAGGTCTGCGACACCAGGGGCTTCAACTTGCCTTCGGCGTGCCAGGCGAACAGCTGGCGGAAGTTGGCCGCGTTGTCTTCCGGCTGGCGCTGGGCGAAAGCGCCCCAGAACACCCCGAGTACCGCCGCGCCCTTGAGCAGGGTCAGGTTCACCGGCAGTTGCGGGATCGTGCCGCTTGCAAAGCCCACCACCAGCAACCGCCCGTTCCACGCCAACCCGCGCACGGCCTGGTCGAACAGCGCGCCGCCGACCGGGTCGTAGATCACGTCCACGCCCTGGCCGCCGGTCAGGCGCTTGATCTCGTCCTTGAGGCTGGCCTGGCTGTAGTCGATCAGTTCGTCGGCTCCGGCCGCCTGGGCGATCGCCAGCTTCTCGGCGCTGCTGGCTGCGGCGATCACCCGCGCGCCCAGGGCCTTGCCGATCTCCACCGCGGCCAGCCCCACGCCGCCCGAGGCACCGAGCACCAGCAGGGTTTCGCCGGCCTTGAGCTGGCCGCGCTGGGTCAGGGCGTGCATCGAGGTGCCGTAGGTCATGCCGAACGCGGCGGCGGTGGTGAAGTCCATGCCCGCCGGGATCGGCAGCACGTTGTAGAACGGCAC
This sequence comes from Pseudomonas carassii, assembly GCF_036324045.1. NCBI lineage: Bacteria > Pseudomonadati > Pseudomonadota > Gammaproteobacteria > Pseudomonadales > Pseudomonadaceae > Pseudomonas > Pseudomonas carassii. The sequence continues at coordinate 7,459 of NZ_JAZDCT010000023.1, forward strand.
CGCCACCTGCTCGGCGAAGGCGCCCCAGCCGGTCAGGGCCATGACCCGGTCGCCGACCTTGAACGCGCCGGCCTTCTCGCCGACCGCGGCCACCACGCCGGCCGCCTCGCCACCCGGGGCGAACGGCAGCGGCGGCTGGAACTGGTACTTGCCCTCGATGATCAGGGTGTCGGGGAAGTTGACCCCGGCGGCGTGCATGTCGAGGAGGATCTCGTTCTTCTTCGGCGCGGGGCTGGCGACCTCTTCCAGGACCAGGTCCCGCGCCGGGCCCAGGGCTTTGCACAACAAGGCTTTCATCAGGGCTATTCCTTTGCGTGTGGTGGCCGATAAGTGTAGGAGGGCCGTCCCGAGGGTCAACGAGCATGGCCGGCCCTGATGAGCCGGCATAAGCCCGGGCTTGGGTTTGGCCGGCGCGCTGGGTAAGCTGGCGCCAACTGTATTGAGGAGCGAATTCGTGAAAGCGTGGATCTTGATGGTGCTGGCCCTGATGCTGCCAGTGGCGGCGATGGCCGAGGAAAAGGAAGGCGAGCCCAAGGTCGCCTACATCAGCCTCAGCCCGCCCTTCGTCGGCAACTACGCCCTCGACGGCGGCCCCAAGCTGCGCGTGTACAAGGCCGACGTCGCCCTGCGCGTGACCGGCGATGCCGCCGCCACCGCGGTCAAGCACCACGAACCGCTGATCCGCAACCAGCTGGTGGCGCTGTTCACCCAGCAGGGCGTGGACAACATGAGCAACGTCGAGGCCAAGGAAAAACTGCGCCAGGAAGCCCTGAAGCAGGTGCAGCAGGTGATGGAGTCCGAAGAGGGCAAGCCGATCGTCGAGGACCTGCTGTTCAACAACCTGATCGTGCAGTGATCAGGCGGCGAGGCTGCGGCGAAAGCGCGCCAGGGCCACGCCGAAGAACACCAGGCCGATCGCGGCCAGGGCCGCCACATCCGGCCACACTACGTTCAGCCCGGCGTCGCGGAACAGGATCGCCGCGCCGAGGCTGACGAAGTGGGTCGAGGGCGAGCCCTGCATGACCCACTGCAGCCATTGCGGCATGCTGTCCAGCGGCGTGCTGCCCCCCGAGAGCAGCAGCATCGGGATGATCACCGGGATCGCCAGCAGGCCGAACTGCGGCGTCGAGCGCGCCAGGGTGGCGAGGAAGATGCCCAGCGCCGTGCTGGCGAACAGGTACAGCGCGGTCACCCCGAGGAACAGCCCCATGGAGCCCGCCAGCGGCACGCCCAGGGCGCCCTTGACCACCACTTCCAGCGAAATCCAGGTACAGGCCACCACCACCAGGGCGTTGCTGGCGATCTTCGCCAGCATGATTTCCAGCGCCGTCAGCGGCAGCACCAGCAGGTGATCGAGGGTGCCGTGCTCACGCTCGCGCAGCAGCGCGGTGCCGGTGAGGACGATGGCCAGGATGGTGATGTTGTTGACGATCTGGATCACCGCCAGGAACCAGCCGCCTTCCAGGTTGGGGTTGAACAGGGCTTTCGGGTTGAGCAGGGCCGGGCTGCTGGTGCCGCGGCCTGCATACTCCAGCAGTTCGCGTTCGAAGATCCGGCCGATGTAGCCGGCTCCCATGAAGGCCTGGCTCATGGCCGTGGCATCGACGTTGACCTGCAGCTCCGGCGAGCGCCCGGCCAGCAGGTCGGCCTGGAAGTTCACCGGCACGTTGATCACGAAGGTGTAGCGCCCGCTGTCCATGGCCTGGTCCAGCCGATTTGCCGGTAGCGCCACGGCGGGCTGGAACTCGGGCGGCTGCAGCGACTCGGCGAGCTTGCGCGAGACGGCGCCGTGGTCTTCGTCGACCACCGCGACACTGGCGTTGTGCACGCCGATCACCGAGCCGGCTGCGGGCATGTAGATCGCCACGCTGAAGGCGTACACCAGGAACAGCAGCAACACGCTGTCGTGGCGCAGGCTGGTGAGTTCCTTCAGGCCCAGGCGCAGGGTGTGGGAGAGGCGGCTCATCTCAGGCCTCCTGTTTTTTCAGCATGGCCAGGCTCAGCCCGGTGAAGGCGGCGAAGAAGCCCAGCAGTGCCAGGCACTGCGGCCACAGCTCGCGCAGGCCCAGGGCCTTGGTGAAGGTGCCGACGGCGATGTCGAGGAAGTAGCCGGCCGGGAACAGCTGGCCCATCAGCGCCGCCGCGCCGTCCAGCGACGAGCGCGGCACGATCAGGCCGGAGAACTGGATGGTCGGCAGGCTGGTGATGATCATGGTGCCGAGGATCGCCGCGATCTGCGTGCGGGTGAACGCCGAGATCAGCAGGCCCAGGCTGGTGGTCGCCAGCAGGTAGGCCAGGCCGCCGCAGGCCAGGGCCAGCGGGCTGCCCTTGAGCGGCACGCCGAACAGCCAGCGGTTCATTGCCACCAGCAGCGCCAGGTTGACCAGGCTTACCGCGAGGTAGGGCACCTGCTTGCCGAGCAGGAATTCCAGGCGGGTCAGGGGCGTTGCGTAGAAGTTGGTGATCGAGCCCAGTTCCTTTTCCCGGACGATGCCCAGCGCAGTGAGCATGGCCGGGATGAAGGCCAGGATCAGCGCCATGACGCCGGGGCCGATGGCGTTCACGCTGACCACATCCTGGTTGTAGCGAAAGCGCGTTTCCAGGCGTACCGGCTGCTGGCGCGCCACCGGGTGCGGGCCGAGGGCGGCCAACTGCTCCAGGTTGGCCTGGTGCACGGCTTCGACATAGTTGCGGCTGGTCTCGGCGCGGAACGGCATGCCGCCATCGAGCCAGGCGGCCACCACCGGCTGGCGACCGGCATGCAGGTCGCGACCGAAGCCCGGCGGGATTTCCAGGGCCAGCTTGATTTCCGAGCGTTGCAGACGCTGGTGCAACTGACGGGCATCGCGGATCGGCGCCTGTTCGGCGAAATAGCGCGAGCCACGGAAGGCCTCGAGGTAGGCGCGGCTCTGCGGGCTCTGGTCCTGGTCATACACGGCGAAGGCGAGATTCTCCACATCCAGCGAGATGCCGTAGCCAAAGATCACCATCATGAACAGCGCGCCAAGCAGGGCGAAGGCCAGGCGTACCTTGTCGCGCAGCAGTTCCTTGCCTTCGCGGCTGGCCACCGCCAGCAGGCGGCGCAGGCTGAAGGCCTGGCGCAAGGCGGGCGTCGGGGCGGTAGCCTGTTCCAGCCCTGTATCGGCCTGCGCCTGGACGGGCGCGTCCTGGGCCTGTTCGAGGCAGCGCACGAAGGCGTCTTCCAGGGTCTCGCCGCCGAACTGGCGCTGCAGGGCCTGCGGGGTGTCGCAGGCCAGCACCCGGCCGGCGTGCATCAGCGAGATGCGGTCGCAGCGCAGGGCCTCGTTCATGAAGTGGGTGGACAGGAAGATGGTCACGCCCTGCTCGCGGGACAACTCAACCAGCAGGCGCCAGAAGTCGTCGCGGGCCGCCGGATCGACGCCCGAGGTCGGCTCGTCGAGGATCAGCACTTCCGGGCGGTGCAGCACCGCCACGGCCAGCGACAGGCGCTGGCGCAGGCCCAGGGGCAGGGCGCCGGACGGCTGGTCGGCAATGGCGCCTAAGTCGAAGCGTTCGATGAGTTCTGCGATGCGCGGCGCGCTGTCGGCCTTGGCCAGGTCGAACAGGCGGGCGTGCAGTTCGAGGTTCTGTCGGGCGCTCAGCTCGCCATACAGCGAATAGCTCTGGGACATGAAACCGACCCGCTTGCGCGTGGCCAGGTCGCCGGCATCCACCGGTCGGCCAAGCAGGCTGGCGCTGCCCTCGCTGGCCGGCATCAGGCCGGTGAGCACCTTCATGGTGGTGGTCTTGCCGCAGCCGTTGGAGCCAAGGAAACCGAAGATTTCGCCGCGGCCGATGGCAAAGCTGACCTTGTTCACCGCGGTGAAGTCGCCGAAGCGCAGGGTCAGGTCGTGGGCCTCGATAGCGATCGGCCCGCCATCGGCCTGGCGTGGCGGGATGCGCAGGGGCTCGGGCTGTGGTCGGCCGGCGCCCTGGAAGTGGGTGAAGGCGTCGTCCAGCTTGCCGCTGGGCGTAACCGCCGCCAGTTCGCGGCTGAGGCCGGCGGCCAGCAGGCGGCCAGCGTCGAGCATCAGGCAGTGCTCGAACTGCTCGGCTTCCTCCATGTAGGCGGTGGCCACCAGCAGGGTCAGTTGCGGGCGCTGGGCGCGCACCTGCTCGACCAGTTCCCAGAAGCGCCGCCGTGACAGCGGATCGACGCCGGTGGTCGGCTCGTCGAGGATCAGCAGGTCCGGTTCGTGGATCAGCGCGCAGCACAACCCGAGCTTCTGCTTCATGCCGCCCGAGAGCTTGCCGGCCGGGCGCTCGGCGAAGCGCTCCAGGTCGGTGGCGCGCAGCAGGCTGGTCATGCGTTGCTCGCATTCGGCGCGGCCCAGGCCGAACAGGGTGGCGAAGAAACGGATGTTCTCGCGGATCGACAGCTCCGGGTACAGGTTGTTGCCCAGGCCCTGGGGCATGAAGGCGACCTTGGGATACAGCGCGGTGCGGTGGCGGCGCTGGCGGATCGAGCCACCGAGCACCTGCAGCTCGCCCTGTTGCAGACGCTTGACCCCGGCGATCAGCCCGAGCAGGGTCGACTTGCCGGCGCCATCCGGGCCAATCAGGCCGCAGCGGGTTCCGGCCGGCAGGCTGAACGCGAGGCTGTGCAGGGCCTGCAGGTCGCCATAGCGGTGGCTGACACCCTCGGCCCGCAGGGCGATCGCCGCGTTCATTGCAGGTTGGCCGGCCAGCCCACGTCGGCGGTGCGCACGTACCCGGCGCCGGGCATGCCCGGTTTGGCCTGGGGCACGGCGCTCGGTTCGGTCAGGCGCAGCTTGACCCTGAACACCAGCTTCTGCCGCTCATCACGGGTCTCGACCTGTTTCGGGGTGAACTGCGCCTTGGCCGCGACGAATGCCACCTTGGCCGGCAGGGCCTTGTCGGGTAGGGCGTCGAGCACGATCCGCGCCTGGTCGCCCACGGTCAACCGGCCGGTGGTGGCGGCGGGCAGGTAGAGGTTCATGTACTGGTCGCTGGGGTCGATCAGCATCAGCACCCGGCCACCGGCGCCGAGCACTTCGCCGGGTTCGGCCAGGCGCAGCTGGATGATGCCGTCGATGGGCGCGCGCAGACTGCTGTCGTCGATCTCGCTGGTGAGCTGGGCGACCTGGGCCTCGGCGGCGCCGATGGCGGCCTTGATCGCAGCCAGCTGGGCCCGGGCCGCGACCACGGCTGCGGTGGCGGTGTCGTAGCGGGCCTGCTGCTGGTCGAGCAGCTGCTGGCTGGCAAACTTGCGCTGGTAGATCTCGCGTACCCGCTTGAGCTCCTGGCTGGCCAGCAACAGTTCGCTCTGGCGCAGCTGTACGCTGGCCTGGGCGGCGGCGTAGTTCTCGCGGGCGCGCAGCACTTCGGCCTCGGCCTGGCTGCGCTGGGCTTCCATCGTGCGGGTGTCGATGCGCGCCAGCAACTGGCCGCGGGTGACCTTGTCGCCTTCGTCGACCAGCACCTCGGCCAGGCGCCCGGGGATCTTGCTGGCGATTTGCACCTCGGTGGACTCAAGGCGCCCGTTGCCCATGCTCAGGCCTTCGGGCAGGCGGTCGTGGAGGGACTTCCAGTAGCCCAGCCCGCCTGCCGCCAGCAACAGCAATACCAGGGCGGAGGCGAAGATTCTGGGGGCTTTTCGATTCATCGGTCTGCATCCTGCGGCTAGCACGCCTTATCCTGGCGCGACGCGCTTCCTTGCGCGTTGATATTGGTCAAACCCCTGACAATAGCCGCACAATCAGCTCAGCGCGAGGATCGCCGCCCATTGTTCTGCGGTCACCGGCATCACCGACAGGCGGCTGCCCTTCTGCACCAGAGGCAGTTCCGCGAGCGCCGCCTGCTGCTTGAGCAGGCCCAGGCCGAGCACCTGGCGGAAGGTCTGCACGTGCTCGACGTCCACCGCGCTCCACGGGTTCTTCTCGGCGCTGGCCTTGGCGTCATGGTAGTGGCTGTGCGGATCCAGGGCGGTCGGGTCCGGGTAGGCGGCGCTGCTGATCCGGGCGATGCCGGCGATACCCGGTTGCGGGCAGCTGGAGTGGTAGAAGAAGAATTCGTCGCCGACGCTCATGGCCCGCAGGAAATTGCGCGCCTGGTAGTTGCGCACCCCGTCCCAGCGGGCGTTGCCCAGGCGTGCCAAGGCTTCGATGGAGAGCTCGTCGGGCTCGGATTTCATCAGCCAGTAGGCCATGGATGCTGCTCCTGAAAGAGTTTGAAATAACTCGTTGCATGAAACCGACAGTCGGTTGGCGTCAACGTTTGCCTGGCGACTCATGTTGTCGGAAAATGCGCCGATTTTAAGCTATACGCTCCGGCCGCCATCAAGAAAGCCGCCGAGCCTGGACAGTTGTTCTTGGGGGGCAATCAATGAAACAACGTAAACCGGACCTGCTCTGGATCCTGGCCTTCATCTTCGGGCTGGGCGTGGTCACCACCGGTTACGCGCAAGGCTTGTGGGAACGCAAGCTGGATGCCGCCTACCAGCAGGCGCCCGTCGATCCGGCGCAGCAACAGCATCGCTGACCCCTTCTCGCGCGCCTCACTTTGGCGCCAGGTACCAGCCACGGTCCGAGACCGTGCCTTGCAACGGTACATCCCAACTCGACTGGTTGAGTCGCTCCACTTTCTGGCATTCATGCGCCAGCCCCAGCAGTAACGGCTTTTTCCACGCCTTGCGCCGGCCCTGATAGGCCAGGCTGCGGTCATAGAAGCCACCGCCCATGCCCAGGCGCCCCCCCGCCTCGTCGAAACCGACCAGCGGCAGCAGGATCAGGTCCAGCGCCCAGATCGGCCGTTGGCGCTTGCGTTCGATCACCGGTTCCAGGATGCGAAACCGGTTGGGGCGCAGTGCCTCGCCGGCCTCGAAGCGCTGGAACACCATGCGCGTGCGCGGCCAGGCGTGTAGCACCGGCAGGTAGACGCGCTTGCCGCGCTTGTGCGCCTCGCGCAGCAGCAGGCGCGGGTCGATCTCGCCGTCGTTGGGCAGGTACAGGGCGATATGCCGGGCGCGGCGGAACAGCGGATCCTGCGCCAGTTGGCGATACAGGCCTTCGGCGGCCTGGCGCTGCTGGGCGGGCGTGAGGGCGCGGCGGGCGTTGCGCAGGAGGCGGCGAAGCTGGGGGCGGGTAAGCGGCGCGGTGTCGGTCATGGCACGGGCGATCCCAGAAGAAACGAAAAGCCCGCCGTTGGAGGCGGGCAGTTCTGAATGCAGGCTCCCCGACAAGACCGCTATCGGTGTAGCCCTTGAACCCGAAAGTTCAAGGTGGAGATTGCAGGGGGCGTTAAGGCTTTCCGTCGGGCGGACATGCACACCGGCCCCAGCGTGCAACCCCCGTGGTTGTGCGTATCGGCTCAGGGACATAACCGACTGGCGCATCCCCCAGGGAGTGGCGCCAGTATACCAATCTCAGTCGTTTTTGCTAACCGGATCGTCGGAGAGGGCCTGGTCGACCCGCTCCAGCAGGTCGCGCACCTGTTCGCGGGTGGTGCCGCCGCTGGCCACTTCGGGGCGTTCCTGGCGGTGCAGCAGCTCGTGGGTGATGTTCAGCGCGGCCATCACGGCGATGCGGTCGGCGCCGATCACCTTGCCGCTGCTGCGGATCTCGCGCATCTTGCCGTCCAGGTAACGGGCGGCGCCGACCAGGTTGTTGCGCTCCTCGGGCGGGCAGATGATCGAGTATTCCTTGTCGAGGATCTGGACGGTGACGCTATTGCTTGAACTCATGAGTCTTGCTCCAGGGCCTTGAGGCGCAGGATCATCGATTCGATCTTGCGTTTGGCGATCTCGTTCTTTTCGATCAGGTGGGCGCGCTCCTCGCGCCAGGATCGTTCCTGAGCTACTAAGAGTGCATTTTGCCGCTTTAGTTGCTCGACCCGTTCGATCAGCAACTCGAACCGGCTCATCAGCGCTTGCAGGTCGTTCTCTTGCATGGGTTGCACTCGATTCCTTCACTCGCCTGGCGATCATGCCTGCCCCAAGGGCGCGACGGCCAGTGCCGATGGTCTTGGCGCGCCTGCCGGTGCTAGGATACAAGGTCTCCATTCTAGTCATTGCGCCGTCTGGCGCCTAGCTGCCCATGCCCAATACCCAATCGCCCTACATCGCCTTCGCCATGTTGCTTTCGAGCAATGGCCACCCCGTCACCCCCGCCGAGCTGCATGGCCTGTTGATCGGCCGCAGCTGCGCCGGCGCCGGCTTCGATGCCGATGCCTGGCTGGCCGACGCCGCCCAGTTGCTCGAGACCGAGCCCGGCGACTCGGTGCGCAACGCCCTGGTCGGCCTGCAAGAGATGGTCAAGGCCGAGCTGACCGGCGAGGACGTCGCCATCGTCCTGCTGCTGCCTTCCGATGATGCCGCACTCAGCGACCGCGCCACCGCGCTGGGCCAGTGGTGCCAGGGCTTCATCACCGGTTTCGGTCTGAACGCCGGTGGCAAGGACTTGTCCACCGATGCCAAGGAAGTGCTCCAGGACCTGGTGGCCATCTCGCAGGTCCAGGAAGCGCTGGAAGAGTCCGAGGACGGCGAGAGCGACTACATGGAGGTCATGGAGTACCTGCGCGTCGCCCCGCTGCTGCTATACACGGAGCTGGCCAAGCCGGAAGTACCCGCGCCAAAGCCATCGCTGCACTGATCTGAACGGGGTCGTTTGCCCATGAGCCACATACCCAAGGCGGAGTACGCCCGTCGGCGCAAGGCGCTGATGGCGCAGATGGTCCCCAACAGCATCGCCATCCTGCCGGCGGCCGCAGTTGCCATCCGCAACCGCGACGTCGAGCATGTCTACCGCCAGGACAGCGATTTCCAGTACCTGAGCGGCTTCCCCGAGCCCGAGGCGGTGATCGCCCTGATTCCGGGGCGCGAGCATGGCGAGTACGTATTGTTCTGCCGCGAGCGCAACCCCGAGCGCGAGCAGTGGGACGGCCTGCGCGCCGGCCAGGAAGGCGCGGTGAGTGATTTCGGCGCCGACGACGCCTTCCCCATCAGCGATATCGACGAGATCCTGACGGGCCTGATCGAAGGCCGCGAGCGGGTCTACAGCAACATGGGCAGCAACCCCGAGTTCGACCGCCGGCTGATGGAGTGGATCAACGTGATCCGCTCCAAGGCCCGACTCGGCGCCCAGCCGCCGAACGAGTTCGTTGCCCTGGATCATCTGCTGCACGACATGCGCCTGTATAAATCGGCGGCGGAAGTGAAGGTCATGCGCGAGGCCGCGGGGATCTCCGCCCGGGCCCACGTGCGCGCCATGCAGGCCTGCCGCGCCGGGCTGCACGAGTACAGCCTGGAAGCCGAGCTGGACTACGAGTTCCGCAAGGGCGGGGCGAAGATGCCGGCCTACGGCTCGATCGTCGCCGCCGGACGCAATGGCTGCATCCTGCACTACCAGCAGAACGATGCGCCGCTCAAGGACGGCGACCTGGTCCTGATCGACGCCGGTTGCGAGATCGACTGCTATGCCAGCGACATCACCCGCACCTTCCCGGTCAACGGGCGGTTCTCGCCGGAACAGAAAGCCATCTACGAGCTGGTGCTCGCGGCCCAGGCCGCGGCGTTCGCCGAGATCGCCCCGGGCAAGCACTGGAATCACGCCCACGAGGCGACCGTGCGAGTGATCACCGAAGGGCTGGTGGCGCTGGGGCTGCTCAAGGGCGAGGTGCAGGCATTGATCGACAGCGAGGCCTACCGCGCCTTCTACATGCACCGCGCCGGGCACTGGCTGGGCATGGATGTGCACGACGTGGGCGAATACAAGGTCGGTGGCCAGTGGCGCGTGCTCGAACCGGGCATGGCGCTGACCGTCGAACCCGGCATCTACATCGCCGCCGACAACCAGGCGGTGGCGAAGAAGTGGCGCGGCATCGGGGTAAGGATCGAGGACGACGTGGTGGTGACCAGACAAGGCTGTGAAATCCTGACTTCAGGCGTGCCGCGCACGGTCGCCGAGATCGAGGCGCTGATGTGCGCCGCCCGCAAGGACGTCGCATGAACCGGGTCAACCTGGCGATCATCGGCGGCGGCCTGGTGGGTGCGAGCCTGGCCCTGACGCTGCAGGCCGCGGCCAAGGCCCGTGGCTGGAAGATCCTGCTGATCGAGCCATTCGCGCCCGGCGACAGCTTCCAGCCCAGCTATGACGCACGTTCCTCGGCGCTGTCCTACGGCACCCGGCAGATCTACGAGCGCCTGGGGTTGTGGCAGACCATCAGCCGCCGCGCCGAGCCGATCCGGCAGATCCAGGTGTCCGACCGCGGCCGCTTCGGCGGTACCCGCCTGGACGCCCTGGAAGAAGGCGTGCCGGCTCTCGGCTACGTGGTCGAGAACGCCTGGCTCGGCCAGTGCCTGTGGCAGGCCATCGACAACGAGGTGATCAGCTGGCGCTGCCCGGCGCAGGTGCAGGCGATGCAGGCCATTGCCGGCGGCTATCGCCTGCAGCTGGACGACGACACTTCGCTGGAATGCGACCTGGCGGTGCTGGCTGACGGCGGTCGTTCGGGCCTGCGCGAGCAACTGGGCATCCATGTGCGCAACACGCCCTATGACCAGAGCGCGCTGATCGCCAATATCACCCCGGGCGAAGCCCACGCCGGCCAGGCTTTCGAGCGCTTCACCGAGCAAGGCCCGATGGCCTTGCTGCCACTGGCGGACAACCGCTGCGCGCTGGTCTGGACCCGCCAGGGGATGGACGCCAGGCGCCTGGCCGAGCTCGACGAGCGCAGCTTCCTGCGCGAATTGCAGGAAGCCTTCGGCTACCGCCTCGGCGCTCTGCGCCAAGTCGGTGCCCGCCATCTCTATCCGCTGTCGCTGGTCGAGGCCGAGGAGCAGGTGCGCCCGCACCTGGTGGTGCTGGGCAACGCCGCCCACAGCCTGCACCCGATCGCCGGCCAGGGCTTCAACCTGTCGCTGCGCGACGTGCAGTCGCTGGCGGACGCCCTGCTGGCCGGCCCGGCGCTGCCGGGCGACCTGGCCACGCTGCAGGCCTATCACCAGCGCCAGCGCCTCGACCAGGCCCTGACCATTGGCTTCTCCGACCAGGTTACCCGCCTGTTCGGCAGCAGCCAGCCGCTGCTGGCGGCCGGGCGCAACCTCGGCCTGCTCGGCCTGGACCTGCTGCCGCCGGCGAAAAGCTGGTTCGCCCGCCAGGCCATGGGCCTGGGCACCCGCCCCGACCCGCGAGGCCGGCCATGAGCGATGCGCGCAGGCTCGCACGGCGGGCGCGGATGCTGCGCTGGCTGCTGAACTTCTACCCGCCCTACCTGGGTGCCGGTATCCACATCCAGGAAATCAGCCCGGACATGCGCAGCGTCAAGGTGCGCATGAAGCTGACGCGGTGGAATCGCAACTACGTCGGCACCCAGTTCGGTGGCAGCCTGTACGCGATGGTCGACCCGTTCTACATGCTGCTGCTGATCGAGCAGCTGGGGCGTGAATACATCGTCTGGGACAAGGCCGCCAGCATTGATTTCATCACGCCGGGCAAGGGCCCGGTGTATGCCGAATTCCACGTCGACGACGCGCTGCTGGACGAGATCCGCCAGCAGACCGCCAGCGGCAAGAAATACCTGCCCCGGTTGCAGGTGGAGATCCGCGACGGTGCCGGCGAGCTGGTGGCGCGGGTCGACAAAACCCTATACGTGCGGCTCAAGCCGCAAGCGAGGCAGGCGTAAGGCATGGAAATGCGCGCAGATCTGTTGATTGTCGGTGCCGGTATGGTCGGCAGCGCCCTGGCCCTGGCCCTGCGCCACAGTGGCCTGGAGGTGCTCCTGCTTGACGGAGGGCCGATGACGGTCAAGCCGTTTGACGGCGAAGCACCTTTCGAGCCGCGGGTCAGTGCCCTGTCGGCGGCCAGCCAGCGCATTCTCGAGCGCCTCGGGGCCTGGGACGGTATCGCCCGGCGGCGTGTCTCGCCCTACTCGGACATGCATGTCTGGGACGGCAGCGGCACCGGCGAGATCCATTTCTCCGCAGCCAGCGTGCATGCCGAGGTGCTGGGTCATATCGTCGAGAACCGCGTGGTTCAGGATGGCCTGCTGGAGCGTCTGCACGACAGCGATGTCGGGCTGCTGGCCAACGCTCGCCTGGAGCAGCTGCGCCGCTCCGGCGATGAGTGGCTGCTGACCCTGGCCGATGGCCGCAAGCTGCGCACGCCGCTGGTGATCGCCGCCGATGGCGCCAACTCGGCGGTACGCCGTCTGGCCGGCTGCGCGACCCGTGAGTGGGATTACCTGCACCACGCCATCGTCACCAGCGTGCGCTGCAGCGAGGCGCACCGGGCCACGGCCTGGCAGCGTTTCACCGACGAAGGTCCGCTGGCGTTCCTGCCGCTGAGCCGCGATGGCCGTCAGGACTGGTGTTCGATCGTCTGGTCGACCACTCCGGAGCAGGCCGAGCAGGCCATGGCGATGGATGACGCGACCTTCCGCCAAGCGCTGGAACGGGCTTTCGAGGGGCGTCTGGGCGATGTGCTGGAGGCGGATCCGCGGGTCTGCGTGCCGCTGCGCCAGCGCCATGCCAAACGCTACGTTGAGGAGGGCTTGGCGCTGATCGGCGATGCGGCCCATACCATCCACCCGTTGGCCGGGCAGGGGGTCAACCTGGGCTTTCTCGACGCTGCGGTGCTGGCCGAGGAGCTGGTCCGCGCCTGCGAGCGTGGCGAGCGCCTGGCCGATGTGAAGGTGCTGAGCCGCTTCGAGCGGCGACGGATGCCACACAACCTGGCGTTGATGGCGGCGATGGAGGGCTTCGAGCGCTTGTTCCAGGCCAATCCGCTGCCCCTGCGCTGGCTGCGCAACAGCGGCTTGAAGCTGGTGGAGCAGATGCCCGAGGCCAAGGCGCTGTTCGTGCGCCAGGCCCTGGGGTTGTCCGGGGACCTGCCGGAGCTGGCCAGAGCGTGAGTGCCGGGGGCCGCCAGGCGGCCCCGGCAATGGATCAGGCGGTGCGCATCACGCTCATGCGCCCGACCAACGGCAGCTTGCCGAGCAGGCCGAACAGCGGCGCCGTCCAGCGCACCAGCGCCGCGCTGGCCTTGGCCGCCAGGGGCGTGTGGCAACTCCAGCCCAGCGCCAGCAGCGCCATCAGCAGGCCGCCGATGTAGTCGTCCTGCCCCCAATGGGCGCCGGCCACCAGGCGCGGCAGCATGAACAGCAAGGCCAGTGCCCAGATCACCAGGTGCTGTACCAGGCGGCGGCTGAACAGGCTCATGAACAGCGCCCAGATCAGCAGCACCGAGGCGTGGTCACCCGGGAAACTCTGGCTGGAACGGTCCTTCAGTTCCCACTTCGCTTCCATGTGCGGATAGAAGTCGCTCAGGTGCACGGCGTTGTCGAACACCATCGACGGGCTGTTGTGTTGCCAGCCCATTGCGCTGACCCACTTGGAAAACAGCGCGCGAATCACCACTAAGAGGAGTAGGGTGACCAGGAAGCCGAAAAACGCCTGGCGTACCTGGGTGGCCTTGAATACCCAATCGCCGCGGATCAGCAGCGACAGCATGATCAGGCCGACCAGGATGTCGAAGGGGCGCAGGCTGCCGACCGCCCAGATCGACCGCCAGACCAGGTTGTCGGCCAGGGGCGCATTGAGGCTGTGGAACAGCCACTCGTCGAAAGTCAGGCACAGGATCTGGCCAACGGGCCACAACCAGAAACACAGTAATGCGATGGGTAGCAGGGTGCAGGCTGCCAGGGGGCCCCAGGACCACCTTGCTTGGAACAGTGGTCGATTGTCCATAAAATACCTCGATATCCAGCAGGATTTGAGCGCCTCGTAGAGCGCTCTACGACGGACCTTTCGGTCTCCTGTAATTATTTTGTAATCATTTTTAGAAAGCCAGACAACCATGAGCGACTTGCCAGATACCGATTTCACTCAACGCTTCCTGTTCGACGACCGCGACGCCCGCGGCGAGATGGTCGCGCTGGAACGCAGCTACGCCGAGGTGCTGGCCAAGCACGACTACCCGCAGCCGGTACAGCATCTGCTGGGTGAACTCATGGCCGCCGCCGCGCTGCTGGTCGGCACCCTGAAGTTCGACGGGTTGCTGGTACTCCAGGCGCAGTCCCAGGGCCCGGTGCCGCTGCTGGCCATCGAGTACACCAGCGAGCACGACATCCGCGGCCTGGCGCGCTACGAGGCCGAGCAGATCAAGGCGGATGCCAGCCTTGCCGACCTGATGCCGGGCGGTCACCTGGTGCTGACCATCATTCCGGTCAACGGCCAGCGTTACCAGGGCACCGTCGAGCTGGACGGCAAGGACCTGTCGGAGTGCTTCACCAACTACTTCGTCATGTCGCAGCAGGTGAATACCTGTATCTCCCTGGCCGCCGATGGCGCCCGCGCTCGTGGCCTGCTGGTGCAGCAGCTGCCGGCCGAGATCCACAAGGACAGCGAGGAGCGCGAGGAAAGCTGGGCCCACGTCAAGGCCCTGGCAAACACCGTGAAGACCGAGGAACTGCTCGGCCTGGACAATGAAACCGTGCTGCACCGCCTGTACCACGAGGACGCGGTTCGCCTGTTCGATATCCAGCCGCTACGCTTCCGTTGCAGCTGCTCGCGCGAGCGCTCCGGCAACGCCCTGGTCAGCCTCGGCGAGCAGGATGCCAAGGCGCTGGTGGCCGAATGCGGCGGCCAGGTCGAGATCGATTGCCAGTTCTGCAACGAGCGCTATCTCTTCGATGCAAGCGATGTGGCGCAATTGTTTGCCGGTGGCGGCACCGAGGCGCCGTCAGAAACTCAGCACTGAAACGGTTCACTACAGGATAATCTCCTGTCGAATTGCGCAAAAACGCAGTTCTGACAGGAGGGGCCTACTTTTTTTGGGCGTTTCTGGCATAATCCGGCCACTTTTTTCGCTGTAGTAGTTTTTTCGAGACGACTACAAAACGTTTGGAGCACTCGGCCTCGGGCCGGATGGGGTATCTCATGACGCAAGCCAACAACACCGTGTACACCGACCTGAGCGTCGATGAGCTGGTAAAAGAAGCGCTGTCCCGCGGTGAAGGCGTGCTGGCCGATACTGGCGCGCTGGTGGTGGAAACCGGTCACCGCACCGGCCGTTCGCCGGCTGACCGTTTCATCGTCGAAGAACCTTCCACCCAGGACCAGATTGGCTGGGGCCCGATCAACCGCAAGTTCCCGGCCGACAAGTTCGATGCCCTGTGGGACCGCGTCGAGGCGTTCAACAACGCCCAGGATCACTTCGTTTCCTACGTTCACGTAGGCGCTGCGGCCGAGCACTACCTGCCGGTCAAGATGACCACCCAGACCGCCTGGCAGAACCTGTTCGGCCGTTGCCTGTTCATCAACCCCGAGCAGTACAACCCGGCTGGCCGTGGTGAGTGGCAGATCCTCAACGTCGCCAACTTCGAGTGCGTGCCTGAGCGTGACGGCACCAACTCCGATGGTTGCGTGATCATCAACTTCGCCCAGAAGAAGGTGCTGATCGCCGGCATGCGTTACGCCGGTGAAATGAAGAAAGCCATGTTCTCGGTGCAGAACTTCCTGCTGCCGGCCGCCGACGTGCTGCCGATGCACTGCGCCGCCAACATCGGCGAAGAGGGTGATGTCACCCTGTTCTTCGGCCTGTCCGGCACCGGCAAGACCACCCTGTCGGCCGACGAAAGCCGTTACCTGATCGGTGACGACGAGCACGGCTGGGGTGAGGGCGTGGTCTTCAACATCGAAGGCGGTTGCTATGCCAAGTGCATCGACCTGTCCGAGAAGAACGAGCCGGTCATCTGGAAAGCCATCAAGCACGGCGCGGTGCTGGAAAACGTCGTGATCGACGCCAACAAGCACGCCGACTACGCCGACGTGAGCCTGACCCAGAACAGCCGTGCCGCCTATCCGCTGGCGCACGTCGAGAAGGTCTCGGCAGAGAACCTGGGTGGTGAGCCGAACGCGGTCATCTTCCTGACCTGCGACCTGACCGGCGTACTGCCTCCGGTGTCGATCCTGAACAACGAGCAGGCGGCCTACCACTTCCTGTCCGGCTACACCGCGCTGGTCGGTTCCACCGAAATGGGTTCGGGCGGCGGCATCAAGTCGACCTTCTCCACCTGCTTCGGCGCACCGTTCTTCCCGCGTCCGGCCGGTGTATACGCCGAACTGCTGATCAAGCGTATCAAGGCGTTCGGTTCCAAGGTCTACCTGGTCAATACCGGCTGGACCGGTGGTGGCTACGGCGTTGGCAAGCGCTTCAGCATCCCGACCACCCGTGGCGTAATCGCTGCCATCCAGAGCGGCGCGCTGGTCGGTGCCGAGACCGAGCACCTGGACATCATCAACCTGGACGTGCCGAAGGCTGTTCCGGGCGTCGAGACCGAGCTGCTCAACCCACGCAACACCTGGGCTGACAAGGCTGCCTACGACGAAGCCGCCAAGGGCCTGGCCACGCTGTTCACCGAGAACTTCAAGAAGTTCGACGTTTCCGACGCCATCAAGGCTGCTGGTCCGCAGCTGTAAGCTGCAGCCGGTTCGGAAGAAAAGCCGCCCTTCGGGGCGGCTTTTTCGTTTTTGAGATCAAGGCCATTGTTGCCGTGCATGCAGGATCCGGAGGATTTCGACTTCGTCCTCCTGTACCTGGTAGATCATCACGTAGTTGGGCGTTACCACGATTTCGTGTGTTTCGATGCATCTGCCGGGCTTGTACAGGCGCGGGTTGCGAGCGGCGCGTCTGGCCTTGTCCCTGAAGGCCTCATCCAGCGCTACTGCCGCTGCCGGGTTGTCTTGCGCAACGACGGTCATGATGCGCAGGCGATCGTTGCGAGCCATTGTCGACCAGACAAGGCGCATCAGCGGTTTTTGGCTCTCAGCTCGGCTCGGCGGGCGGCAAAGAACTTCTCGACTTCTTCGTCATCCAGCGTGGGGGATGGATCGCGACGGCTGGCGTCGACCTGTTCGCTGAACCAGGTGTCGTAGGCTGCCGCCTCATGGGCCCTTTTGAGTGCCTGGGCGCGATCCGGCCGCTGGTAGGTGGTGGTCTGTCGCGGATCCCAGATCGAGCTGTCGACTAAGAAATGGTCGATACCCAGATCATGCAGGTAGCTGACCAGTGTCTCGAGCTTCTTGAACAGCCGGACGTTGCCGCTACGCTGTGCGGTGAGTACGTGCTCCTGATCGTCGACATCCACCTGGACCGCCCAGCCTCCGGGTTGCCCAACGATGTGGGTGGCGTTGATTCGACGGCTTTCAGCCAGGCGGCTGAGGTGGGCATGATCCAGTTGCAGGGTCGGCACGGGTGTATGTCTCGGCTTCATGGGACACGTACCATCTTATGCAATCTACTGTTGATTGCGACTATAGGCGTTCCCAAGTCGATGTGGGAAGCTTCGCTGACATGCAAAGGAAAACAGGTTGTCCTCATGACAGAATCCCCCCAACGCTCCGCCTTCTCCCATTTCCACCCCATCCTCACCCGCCCGCAGGACAACGACCACAACGGTCACCTCGCTGGCGCCACCGTGCATGCCTTCTTCGAAACAGCCATCCAGGCCTTCCTGGTCGAACAGGCCGAACTGGACCTGCGCGACGGTGAGCTGGCCGGCTTCGTCGTCAGCTCGGCGGCGGACTTCTTCGCCTTGCCGGGCTTTCCCGACGTGCTCGAGGTGGGCCTGGGCGTGACGCGCCTGGCAGGCAGTACCGTGGAGTTCCGCCTGGCGCTGTTCCGCCCGGGCGAGGTCGAGGCCTGCGCGGCGGGGAGTGTGGTGCAGGTGTTCATCGAGCGGGCCTCGGGCCGTCCGGTGGCCCTGCCGGAGACGCTGCAGCTGATCCTCGCCGGGCTGTCGCTCAATCGTTGAGGCGAATGATCCCCTCGCGCACGGCGAACAGCACCAGGCCGGGCACGTCGTGGATCTGCAGGCGGTGCATGATCTGCGAGCGGTGGGCCTCGACGGTCTTGATGCTCAGGCCCAGGCCATCAGCGATCGAGCGAGTGGTCTCGCCACGGGCGATCAGGCGCAGGATCTCCAGCTGGCGGGTG
This sequence comes from Pseudomonas carassii, assembly GCF_036324045.1. Lineage (NCBI taxonomy): Bacteria > Pseudomonadati > Pseudomonadota > Gammaproteobacteria > Pseudomonadales > Pseudomonadaceae > Pseudomonas > Pseudomonas carassii. The sequence continues at coordinate 25,431 of NZ_JAZDCT010000023.1, forward strand.
GTCAGCGGCGGTGTCTGGACCTGGCTGACGACACGCTTGCGGCTGTGCTTCAGGGCTTGGCCGATGACTAATGGCAGCACCGCCGACGACAGGTATTGACCGCCACCGCGCAGGGTCTGCAGGGCCTGCTCCAGTTCGCTCACCGTGGCGTTCTTGAGCAGGAAGCCATGGGCGCCCAGCTGCAGGCAGCTCATCACATGCTCGAGCTCCGAGCGTGGCGAGAACATCAGCACCCGGCTGGCGGGGGCGCGGATGAACAGTTCCTGCAGGGCCTGCTGGCTGTCCAGCTCGCCACTCATGTCGAGCACCACGATGTCCGGCTTGAGTTTTTCCGCAAGGCTCACGGCCGTCATGGCATCGCCGGTGTCGCCCACCACGACGAAGTCTTTCTTCTGTTCAAGCAGGGCACGCAGGCCGGCGCGGAAGAGCGGCGAGTGATCGGCAAGCAGGATTCGGCAGGGCATGGATAAGGGCCTGTTTCGCAAGGGAAGGGGGGCGGCAGGCCTGCTCGATCCGAAAGCGCACTGCCGCGCGGTTGCGCGATCAGTCCTTGTCTGCCGATGGGCGCGGCAGTGCCTCTTATCATAGGCGTTCGAACACCGACGGCAGTAGTGGACGCAGGGGCAGGCCCAGGGCGTGGACGCTCTCGCTGTGACCGATGACCAACAGGCCACCGGGGCGCAGGTGCGCGAGCAGACGCTGGAGTACCTCGTTCTTGTACCGTGGCGCCAGGTTCGACAACAGGTTGCGTAGCAGAATGACGTCGAAGCTGCCGAGCTGTTCAGGCAGGGGCCGGATCAGGTTGAGCGCCTCGAAACGCACCTGCTCGCGCAGGGCCGCCGAGACCCGCAGGCGGCCGGCCATCTCGTCGACGCCGCACAGGCAGTGGCGGGCCAGCCAGCCTTCGGGGAAGTAGCGTGCCTGGGCGATGTCGTAGATACCGGCAGCGGCGGTTTCCAGCAGCTGCGGGTCGAAGTCGCTGGCCAGCACTTGCCAGCCCGGATGGCGGGCGTTTTCGGCGGCGACCATGGCCAGGCTCCAGGCTTCTTCCCCGGTGGCGCAGGCGGCGCTCCACAGGCGTGCCGGGTGGTCGAGCTCGGCCAGCCAACGGGCCAGGCATTCGAAGTGGCGATGTTCGCGAAAGAAATAGCTGTCGCGGGCGACCAGAAGGCGCAGCAGGTGCTCGTGTTCCTCCGCGCCCCGGGGGCTGTCGAGCAGGGCGAGGTAGCGCTCGAAATCCGACAGGCCCAGGGCCTTGAGGCGCTTGTGCAGGCGCGCCGCGACCACGGCACGGCGATCGTCGGCCAGTTGCACGCCGGTGGCCTGTACGACCCACTGGCGAATCGACGCAAAGCTGGCTTCGCCGAGCAGTGGCGGGCGACGACCGGGCATCCTTCAGCCTCTCCTGGCCCGGGGCAGACAGACGGGGTCGGTGATGATCGTGCGCATTCCCTGCGTCCTGTGCTTGATCGAAACAGCGATGATAACTAGTGGCTAGTGGCCTCCATATCGGGGCAGCCCCTAATCCTCTGGCGGGTATGCAAACGAAAAGGCCCTGCCGATGAGGGCAGGGCCTTAGGCTTCAGGCGTAAGCCTGGCGATCAGTCGTCATGGCGCCAGTGGCGCTTGTGCTTGCGATGGCCATAGTGGTGGCCGCGGTCGTAGTAGCGGCGATCGTCGTAGTCGCGACGGTAGCGACGCTCGTGGCGTTCATCTTCGTCGGCCTTGTTGCCCATGTAGTTGCCCAGTGCGCCACCGGCGCCACCACCGGCGGCCGCGCCGATGTAGCTGCCGGTGGTGCCGCCCACGGAGCGACCCACCACGTTGCCGCCCGCGGCGCCGAGTGCGCCACCGATGGCCGCTTCGCCACGCTGGCGCTTGTCGGCACCCAGCGCACCGCCGGCCGCGCCGCCCAGGCCGGCACCGATGGCGCCGCCGGTGCTACCGCCGATGGAGTTGCCCACCACGGAGCCCAGTACCCCACCCAATGCGCCGCCAATGCCGGCTTCGGTGGTGCCGCCTGCCATGGCAACGCCGCTGAGCAGACCAAAAGACAACAACAGAATCGAGGAGTACTTCTTCATCAAGAGAGCCTCAGAGGGATGACGAAGCGGAATTTGAGGCTCGCCGAGGCGCCTGGCAATCGGAATCCGACGAGTAGCACGAGTTGTACACAATTCTCTAAGTTATTGAATTATGTATGAAACTTTCGCGATTTTCGGTTGTCTGAGCTATTTATGACGAAGCCCTGAACCGTTGCGGAACAGGGCTTTTTTGTGGGCAGATTGCTCGGAATCTGCGCTTGCCTCTGTAGGAGCGGCCTTGTGTCGCGAAAGGGGGGCGAAGCGCCCCCACGATTTGTGCATCAAGCAGATATCGCCGGGGCCGCTGCGCGGCCCTTTCCGGCCGGTCCGACGCCTCGGCAAGGCCGCTCCAACAGGGGGGCGGCACAGGGCTCAGATGATGCGCCCGTCGTCCCGCGCCCGCTCCAGTTTGATGGCGATGAACTTCGACGTCGGCGTATGGCTGCCGTCGCCGATGCTCTCCAGCGGCACCAGGGGGTTCACCTCCGGGTAGTAGGCCGCCGCCTGGCCGGCGGGAATGTCGAACGCCAGCAGGGTGAAGCCATGCACCCGGCGCACATGCTCATCGCCCCACAGCGACACGATGTCGACCTTCTGCCCCGGTTGGAAACCCAAGCGAACGATGTCGGCTTCGTTGACGAACAGCACGTCGCGCTGGCCGCGCACGCCGCGATAGCGGTCGTCCATGCCATAGATGGTGGTGTTGTACTGATCGTGCGAACGCATCGACTGCATGATCAGGTCCGGCACCTGGCCGCTGGCGCGCACGCGCTCGTCGAGCAGGCTGTCGGGCAGCAGGTTGGCCTTGAAGTTGGCGCGGCCGCTGGCGGTCTTCCACTGGCGGCTGCCGGCGCTGTTGCCCAGGTAGAAGCCGCCGGGCAGGCGCAGGCGTTCATTGAAGTCGGCAAAGCCGGGGATGGTGTCGGCGATCAGGTCGCGGATGCGGTCGTAGTCGGCCACCAGCCAGTGCCAGTCCACCGGCTGCTTGCCCAGGGTGGCGGCGGCGATACCGGCGACCACGGCCGGCTCCGAGCGCATCTGCCGCGACAGCGGCTTGAGCTGGCCGTTGGAGGCGTGGACCATGCTGAACGAGTCCTCCACCGTCACCGCCTGCGGGCCTTCGCCCTGCAGGTCGATATCGGTGCGGCCCAGGCACGGCAGGATCAGCGCCTGCTTGCCGTGGACCAGGTGGCTGCGGTTGAGCTTGGTGCTGATGTGCACGGTCAGCTCGCAGTTGCGCAGCGCCTGCGCGGTGCGCTCGGTGTCTGGCGTGGCCTGGGCAAAGTTGCCGCCCAGACCGATGAACACCTTGGCTCGGCCTTCGAGCATGGCGTGGATCGCCTCGACGGTGTTGTGACCGTTGTGGCGCGGTACCGGGATGCCGAAGCGCTTTTCGAGGGCGTCGAGCAGGAACACCGGCGGGCGTTCGTTGATGCCCATGGTGCGGTCGCCCTGTACGTTGCTGTGGCCGCGCACCGGGCACAGGCCGGCGCCCGGCACGCCGAGATTGCCGCGCAGCAGCATCAGGTTGACGATTTCCTGGATGGTCGGCACCGAATGGCGGTGCTGGGTGATGCCCATCGCCCAGCACATGATCACCCGCTTGCCCTTGCAGTACATGCGCGCCGACAGTTCGATATCGGCCAGGGTCAGGCCCGATTGCGACTGGATCTGCTCCCACGAAGTGGCATCCACCACTGCCAGGTACTCGTCCACGCCATGACCGTGCTCGGCGATGAAGGCGTGGTCGAAGATCGCCGGCTCGCCCTTGGCCTGGGCTTCGCGCTCCCACTGCAGCAGGAACTTGGCCATGCCGCGTAGCAGTGCCATGTCGCCGCCCAGGGCCGGTCGGAAGAACGCCGTGTTGGTCGGGCGATCGGTGTTGGTCAGCATCTCCAGCGGGTTCTGCGGATGCTGGAAACGTTCCAGGCCACGCTCCTTGAGCGGGTTGACGCAGACCACCTGGGCGCCGCGCTTCACCGCGTCACGCAGCGGGTCGAGCATGCGCGGGTGGTTGGTGCCGGGGTTCTGGCCCCAGACGAAGATCGCGTCGGCGTGCTCGAAGTCGTCGTAGGTGACCGTGCCTTTGCCCACCCCCACGCTCTGGCCCAGGGCCACGCCGCTGGCCTCGTGGCACATGTTCGAGCAGTCGGGGAAATTGTTGGTGCCATAGGCGCGCACAAACAGCTGGTACAGGTACGCCGCCTCGTTGCTGGCCCGGCCGGAGGTGTAGAACTCTGCCTGGTCAGGGCTGGAGAGGTTGTTCAGATGCCGGGCGATCAGGGCGAAGGCCGCGTCCCAGTCGATCGGCCGGTAACGGTCGGTGACCGGGTCGTAGACCATCGGTTCGGTCAGGCGTCCCTGGTATTCGAGCCAGTAGTCGCTTTGCTCGAGCAGCGCGCTGACGCTGTAGCGGGCGAAGAACGCCGCATCGACGCGACGCTTGGTGGCCTCCCAGTTGACCGCCTTGGCGCCGTTCTCGCAGAACTTGACCATGCCGCTTTCGGGCGAGTCGCCCCAGGCGCAGCCGGGGCAGTCGAAGCCACCGTTCTGGTTGGTCTTGAGCAGGGCGCGGATGTTCTTCAGGGCGTTGTCGCTGCCCACCCAGGCCTTGGCCACGCTGCGCAGCGCCCCCCAACCGCCAGCGGGGCCGGGGTAGGGCTTGTAGCGAGGGGTGGAGGCGGGGGCGTTGTCTGGCAGTTTTTCGTAGGAGGTCACGGCTGTTGCTACTCCGCCGCTGGGCTGAACACCCGCGGTGCGCTGTGTTTGGGCAGATGGATGAGGTTGAGGTTGTGCTTGCGCGCCCATTGCAGGGCCAGGCCCGTGGGCGCGGAGAGGCTGACCAGGGTCTGGATGCCGGCGCGCAGGACTTTCTGGATCAGTTCCAGGCTGCAGCGGCTGGTGACGATGGCCAGGCCGCCGGTGGTGTCGATGCGCTGGCGTAGCAGGGCGCCGATCAGCTTGTCCAGGGCGTTGTGCCGGCCGATGTCTTCGCGGCCCAGCAGCAACTGGCCGTCGCGGTCCATGAACAGCGCCGCGTGCACCGCGCCGCAATGCTGGCCGAGCGGCTGGAAGGCATCGATGCGCTTGCGCAGGTCTTTCAGCCAGTGCGCGGGCGGCAGGGGGGCGCCGGGCAGCACGTTGAGCTCGGGCAATGCCTGCTCCAGGGCCTCGACGCCGCACAGGCCGCAGCCGCTGGTGCCAGCTAGCTGGCGGCGCTGGTTCTTCAGGTTCCAGAAGGCACGGCTGGAGATCTCCAGGTCGGCATACAGCGCCGAACCGCTGCCGGAGAGCTTCACGTCGTAGATTTCCTCGGTACCGGCGACGATGCCGCTGCCCACGCTGAAACCGACGGCGAAGTCTTCCAGGTCGGTCGGGCTCACCAGCATCACCGCCTGGTTCAGGCCGTTGTAGACGATGGCCAGTGCTACTTCCTCGGCCAGCGGCGTGCTGTCGTGGGCCGTGTCGGTGAGCTGGACGTAGTCGTAGGTGTTGCTGGCGGCGGGCAGGGCAAAAGGCGTGGACGCCGCGCAGACCGGTGGCTTGCTGTTCATCGGGGCGAATACCGGCTGGCAGTTTGACCCCACAAGCCTAGGCCCCTGTGCCGATGGCGTCTAATCGCTAGCGTCTATGTCGTGATAGAGCGCGTCGATTGGTCGCAGCGGGGCGGGATGGGTGATCCTGGCCTAGACTCCTGCTTCCATGGATTCACCATCAAAGGAGCGCCACATGAGCCTGTTCAGTTTCGTGAAGGAAGCCGGCGAGAAGTTGATCGACCTGCTGACGCCGGGCAATGCCAATGCCGAGGAACAGTTGAAGAAACACGTCCAAGACGTTGGCCTGGGCAACCCGAACATCTCGGCCACTGTAGAGGGTGACAAGGTCATTCTCAAGGGCGAGGTTGCCAGCCAGGAGGAGAAGGAGAAGATCATCCTGGCTGCCGGCAATATCGCAGGGGTGGCTTCGGTGGATGACCAGATCACCGTCACCGGGCCCATCGCCCAGGCGGCGCGGTTCGTCGAGGTCGAGAAAGGCGACACGTTGAGCGCCATCTCCAAGCGGGTCTATGGCGACGCCAACAAGTACAACAAGATCTTCGAGGCGAACAAGCCGATGCTCAAGCATCCGGACAAGATCTATCCGGGGCAGGTATTGCGTATTCCCGACTGACGTCATCGCGAGGCCCGCTCCCACGACGAAGCACTCGTGGGAGCGGGCTTGCCCTGCGATAGGGCCTACAGCCCAGTCAACAAATCCCGATAATCCTCGACCGCCGCAAATTCCTGGGTATCCCGAGGTTCCGCCTGGCTATCCGGCTGGCGCACCGCCAGCAGATGCCCCACCCCGAACCGCCGGGCACTGCGCAGAATCGCCAACGTGTCATCGATGAACAGGCTGCGCGCCGGTTCGAAGCCGATATCCGCCTGCAACGCATCCCAGAACTGCGGGCTCTCTTTCGGATACCCATAGTCATGCGAGCTGATCAGCCGTTCGAAATACGGCGCCAGTTCCACCCGCTCCAGTTTCAGCGACAGCGAATCGCGGTGCGCATTGGTGATCATCACCACCCGCTTGCCCGCCTTGCGCACGGCCGCGAGAAAGGTGTCGGCATCCGGCTTGAGGGCAATGAGGTCGGCGATCTCCTGTTTCAACTCGCGGATCGGCAGGCGCAGTTCGCGGCTCCAGAAATCCAGGCAGTACCAGTTGAGCGTCCCGGCATGTTGCTCGAACAGCGGGCGCAGCTCGAGCTCGGCCATGGCCCGGCTCACGCCATGCAGCTCGGCGTAGCGCTGGGGCAGGTGGTCCAGCCAGAAGCGGTTGTCGTAGTGCAAGTCGAGCAGGGTGCCGTCCATGTCCAGCAGGACGGTATCGATGGCGGACCAGGGAAGAACGGGCATGGGAAATTCTCGATCAGTCGGCAAGCCACGGTATAGTAACCCGTTCACGCCAAGGAGCCGCCCCATGCGCCAGAAACCCACCGTCCTCAGCCGCGAAATCGTCGCCAGCAGCCGCCTGTTCCGGGTCGAAGCCGTGCAGTTGCGCTTTTCCAACGGCACCGAGCGCACTTACGAGCGATTGGTCGGTCGTGGCAACGGTTATGGCGCGGTGATGATCGTGGCCATGCTCGATGCCGAGCACGCGGTGCTGGTCGAGGAGTACTGCGGCGGCACCGATGAGTACGAGCTGTCCCTGCCCAAGGGGCTTATCGAGCCGGGCGAGGACGTGCTGGCTGCCGCCGACCGGGAGCTCAAGGAAGAGGCCGGGTTCGGCGCACGCCAACTGGAGCACCTGACCGAGCTGTCGCTGTCGCCCGGCTACATGAGCCAGAAGATCCAGGTGGTGCTGGCCTCGGACCTGTACGAAGAACGCCTGGAGGGCGACGAGCCCGAGCCGATGCGGGTCGACAAGGTCAACCTGCGTGAGCTTTCGGCGCTGGCCATGCACCCACAGTTCACCGAAGGTCGGGCGCTGGCGGCGTTGTACCTGGCCCGTGACCTGCTTATCCAGCGTGGGGTGCTGAGCGTATGAGCGATCGGCAATTGATGCAGGATGTGGTGGCGCTCGCCCGCTCGGCCGGCGAGGCGATCCTGCCGTTCTGGCGTGCCGATGTGGCGGTGACCAGCAAGGCCGACGATTCACCGGTGACCGCTGCCGACCTGGCGGCTCATCGAGTGATCGCGGATGGGTTGCAGGCGCTGGCACCGCAGATCCCGGTGCTGTCCGAGGAAGACTGCGAGATTCCGCTGGCCACCCGTCAAGGCTGGCAGCGCTGGTGGCTGGTCGACCCGCTGGATGGCACCAAGGAATTCATCGCTGGGAGCGAGGAGTTCACCGTCAATATCGCGCTGATCGAGAACGGCGAGGTGGTGTTCGGGGTGGTGGCGATGCCGACCAATGGGCGCTGCTATTTCGGCGGGCGCAACCTGGGGGCCTGGCGTGTGGAGCGTGATAGCGCCGCGCAGCCGATCCAGGTGCGCAACGCGCCGGTGCAGGGGGCGAAGTTTACCGTAGTCGCCAGCCGTCGCCATTCCAGCCCGCAGCAGGAGGCCCTGCTGGCTGGGTTGAGTGGTGCGGTGGGTGAGCTGGAGCTGGCCAATATCGGCAGTTCGCTGAAGTTCTGCCTGCTGGCCGAAGGCAGTGCCGACTGTTATCCGCGGCTGGCGCCGACCTCGCAGTGGGACACCGCTGCCGCGCAGGGCGTGCTGGAGGGGGCTGGGGGCGAGGTGATCGGGCTGGATGGATTGCCATTCCGGTATCCGGCGCGGGAGTCGTTGCTCAATCCGTTTTTCCTGGCGTTGCCCAAGGCCGCCGGTTGGCGGCAGGCGTTGGTCGAGCTGGCGGGTGCGATCTGAGCTTGAGATAGCCAGGGCTGCTTTGCAGCCCTTTCGCGGCACAAGGCCGCTCCTACAGGGAAACGTGCCCCCTGTAGGAGCGGCCTTGCCGAGGCGTCGGACCGGCCGGAAAGGGGCGCGAAGCGCCCCCAGCTTTCAGCGATGCAACACGTACTGCCCGCTGAACCTCACCGCAGGCTGGTCGCTGCCCTCGTTGCTCACCACCGTCTCCAGCGTCAGCCGCGCCCGCCCGCGACGCTGGTACATGGTCAGGAACCGCTCCCAAGTCTTCTCGTCCGGCGCCGGGCACTGTGCCACCGCCGTACCGGTGACCGGCAGCGGATAGCTGATCTGCCCTTCCTGGATGACGATATGCCCGTCATCGATCCCCTGCTCGCGCAGGCGCAGGTGTAGCCAGCCCCAGCCCACCAGCACCGCGCCGCAGTACAGGCTGCCGCCGAACATGGTGCTCTTGTGGTTGACGTTGGGCGCCAGCGGCAGTTTCAGGCGCAAGCAGTGCCGCTGCCAATCGATGACTTCCATCCCCATCTCGCGGGTCAGCGGAATATCACTGTGCAAGACCGATTGCAGGTACTGGCTGTCGGTGCTCATGGACGGTTGTCCTCCTGGTCGTCGTGCCCTCCACCACCGTCGAAGCTCAGGCCGTGCTTGCGCAGTTTGTCGTGCAGGGTCTTGCGCGGGATGCCGAGGGCTTCGGCGAGGCTGCGCATGGAGTTGTGCGGTTGGCCCAGTTCGGCGGCAATCAGCGAGCGTTCGAACTGCTCGACCTGCTCGCTGAGGTTGCCGGTCGGCACGGGCACCTGGACGTCATGGGGCGCCGCGGGCACCTGGCCATCGAGGGCCAGCTCCAGGCCCAGGGCGAAGCGTTCGGCGGCGTTTTGCAGCTCGCGCACGTTGCCCGGCCAGTCGTGGCGCAGGAGCACGGCGCGCTGCGCCGGTTGCAGGCTGTGGGGCGGCAGGCCGTGGCGCTCGCTGGCGGCATCGGCGAAGTGCTGGAACAGCACGAGGATGTCGTCGCCGCGCTCGCGCAACGCGGGGATGCGCAGCGGCGCGACATTCAGGCGGTAATACAGGTCGGCGCGAAAGCGGCCCTGGTCGGCGGCCTGACGCAGGTCTTCCTTGGTCGCGGCGATGATGCGGATATCCAGCGGGATCAGCTGGTTGCCGCCCAGGCGTTCGACCACCCGTTCCTGCAGCAGGCGCAGCAGCTTGACCTGCACGTCCAGGCTCATGCTCTCGATCTCGTCGAGGAACAGCGTGCCGCCGTTGGCGAACTCGAACTTGCCGATCCGGCGTTTCTGCGCCCCGGTGAAAGCCCCGGGCTCATGGCCGAACAGCTCGCTTTCGACCACCGACTCGGCCAGGGCGCCGGCGTTGATCGCCACGAACGGGCCGTCGCGGCGGCTCGACAGGTCGTGCAGGGCGCGGGCCACCACCTCCTTGCCGGCGCCGGTCTCGCCGAGGATCAGCACGTCGGCGCGGGTCCCGGCGAGGGCGCCGATCTGCTCGCGCAGGCGCAGCATGCCCGGCGACTGGCCGACCAGACGCGTGGCCAGCTGCTGGCGGTCGCTCAGGGCCAGGCGCAGGCTGCGGTTGTCCAGCACCAGGCGGCGCAGGGCCAGGGCGCGGCGCACGCTGTCGAGCAGAGCATCGCTGGCGAAAGGCTTTTCGAGGAAGTCGTAGGCCCCGGCGCGCATGGCCTGCACCGCCAGGGGCACATCGCCGTGGCCGGTGATCAGCAGCACCGGCAGCTCGCTGTCGCGGGCGTGCAGTTGTTCCAGCAGTTGCAGGCCATCGATGCCGGGCATGCGGATGTCGCTGACCACCACCCCCGGCCAGTCTTCCTCGATGCGCCCGGCCAGGCCCTGGGCGTCGGCCAGGGCCACCACCTTGAGCCCGGCCAGGTCCAGGGTCTGGCTCAGGGCCTGGCGCAGGTGCGGGTCGTCGTCGACCAGGAGCACCTGGGCGCGGCTGTCGATCAGTGTCTCGGTCATGCCGAGGTGTCCTCCGAAGATTGCAGGTTGGCGCCGGGCTTGGCCACGCGCAGTTTCAGCGTCAGCAGGGCACCGCCTTCCGGGTGGTTGCCCAGCAGCAGCTCGCCGCCCAGCGCATGCATCAGGCTTTCGCAGATGGCCAGCCCAAGTCCCAGGCCCTGGGTCCGTGTCTTGGTGGTGAAGAACGGCTCCTTGGCGTGCTCCAGGGCCTGGCGGCTGAAACCGGGGCCATTGTCGCGGATATACAGGTAGACGCAGTCATCCTGGCGTTCGGCACTCAGCCACAGCCGGCGCGGGTTGGCTTTCTCGGTGAGGGCATCGAGGGCGTTGGCCAGCAGGTTGCCCAACACCTGGCGCAGGCGTGTTTCGCCTGCTTGCACCCACAGGGTGGCTTCCGGCAGGTCGCGCACCAACTCCACGGCCATGGCCCGGCGGCGCTTGGCCAGCAGCGCGAGGGCGTCGTCCAGGGCCGGTTGCAGGGCCACGCTTTCCGGGGCGTGCTGGTCGCGGCGGGCGAAGGCACGCAGGTGGGCGATGATCGAAGCCATGCGCCCGGTCAACTCGCCGATCAGCTTGAGGTTGCCGCGTACGTCCTCGGTGCGCTGATGATCGAGGAGGATCTCGGCGTTCTCGGCGTAGCTGCGGATGGCCGCCAGCGGCTGGTTCAGCTCGTGGCTGATGCTCGCCGACATGGTGCCGAGCACCGACAGCTTGCCGGCCTGGACCAGCTCGTCCTGGGCGCGCACCAGCTCCTGCTGGGCGCTTTCGCGCTCGAGCACCGCGCTCTTGAGCCGGGTGTTGAGGCCTTCGAGGTCGGCGGTGCGCTCGACCACACGCTTTTCCAGCTCCTGGCGGGCACGGGCCTCGAAGTCGATGCGGTCGATGTAGTGGCGACGGCGCTGCATCACCAGGCCGGCCAGGAGCATGGTCACCAGCAGCGCGCCGCCGCCGATGGCCATGACCGTCTGCACTGAACGGTCGACCAGCAGGCGCGGGGCGAGGATGCTCACCTGCCAGCCGGTTTCCTTGATGTCGCGGGTCTGGATCAGCCAGGCGGCCTGGTCGAGGGTCAGCGGTTGCGGCGCCTGGGTCGGGTAGGGCTGGATGGCGACGATGGCCTGGCGCTCGGCCGCGGTCAGCTCGCGGGTGGCGCGGAACCGCCAGTCCGGACGCGAGGTGAGCACCACCACGCCGTTCTGGTCGGTCAGCAGCAGTTGTTCCGGGGTGCGGCCCCAGAGGGTCTCGGTGTGGTCGAGATCGACCTTGACCACCAGCACGCCGATCACCTTGTCACGGTCGTGCACGGCGGCGGCGAAGAAGTAGCCGCGCTTGGCCGAGGTGGTGCCCTGGCCGAAGAAGCGCCCCAGGCGGCCCTCCATCGCTTCGATGAAGTAGGGGCGGAACGAGAAGTTGCGGCCGACGAAACTGTCCTGTTTGTCCCAGTTGGAGGCAGCCAGGGTGTTGCCGCTGACATCCATCAGGTACATCACCTCGGCGCCGGTCTGCTGGGCGATGTGCTTGAGCAGGCGGTTGGCGTTGGTCACCGCCTCGAGGCGCAACGGGTCGGCCAGCACGCCACGCAGCGCCGGCAGGTCGCCGAGGATCTGCGGCAGGGTTTCATAGCGGTGCAGGGTGCCCAGCAGGTTGGCGACGTAGAGGTCGAGGGTCTGGCGGTTCTGCGAAGCCAGCTCGTCCTGGTAGTAGCGCTCGGCCAGGTGGTGCAGCGGCCACAGCAGCGGGGCCAGGCATAGCGCCAGCAGGGCCAGGCTGCGCCAGCGGGGGCGGCGGGGGGGCGTGGGTCTTGGGATCATCGCGATAGGGGCGCCAGTAGGATCTGGCGCAATTATGCGACAGTTGGCAGTGGAACGGCGCGGCCCTTCATTCAAGATGCCGCGCCCAGGTATCAGCGTCCTTTGACCAAGCCGGCCAAGTATGTGCCATAACCTGTCTTGCCAAACATACGTGCGCGTTCGAGCAGGTGCTCCTCGTCTATCCAGTCGTTTTGATAGGCGATCTCTTCAAGGCAGGCAATTTTCAGGCCTTCGCGGTTTTCAATGGTTTGCACGTAATGGGACGCCTGCAGCAAGCTGTCATGGGTACCGGTGTCCAGCCAGGCAAAGCCGCGCCCAAGTAACTGGACATGCAGATCGCCACGTTGCAGGTAGGCGTTGTTGACATCGGTGATCTCATACTCGCCCCGTGGGGAAGGCCTGATGTCCTTGGCGATGTTCACCACATCGTTGTCATAGAAGTAGAGGCCGGTGACTGCATAGTCTGAGCGTGGTTTGGATGGCTTTTCCTCGATCGACAGTGCGCGCCACTGATCATCAAATTCCACCACGCCGAAACGCTCCGGATCTTTGACTCTATAGCCAAATACTGTAGCTCCGCTGGTGCGCTGGATGGCCTCTTTCAACTTTGATGTGAAGCCTTGGCCGTGGAAGATGTTGTCGCCCAGAATCAGGCAGACCGGGTCCTGGCCGATGAACTTCGCACCTATGACAAAGGCTTGTGCCAGGCCATCAGGTGTTGGTTGTTCGGCATAGTTGAGCTGGAGACCGAATTGCGAACCGTCGCCCAGAAGTTGCTTGTACTGTGGTAAGTCCTGAGGGGTGGAAATGATCAGGATTTCCTTGATACCAGCAAGCATCAGGACTGAAAGCGGGTAGTAGATCATGGGCTTGTCGTAGATCGGCAACAGTTGCTTCGACACACCCAGCGTTATGGGGTGCAGTCGCGTGCCAGAGCCGCCTGCGAGAATAATGCCTTTGGTCATGCGATCAGATCCTTTTGTTCACTATGGCCCAGACGTTCGCGTTGGTAGCTGCCATCCTGGACATGGCGGCACCATTCCAGATTGTCCAGATACCACCTCACAGTCTTGCGCAGACCGGACTCGAAGGTTTCCTCCGGTACCCAGCCCAGCGTGCGCTCGATTTTGCTTGCATCGATGGCGTATCGCTGGTCGTGGCCTGGACGGTCCTTGACGAAGGTAATGAGCTCGGCATAGCTGTCGATGCCATTTGGGCGTTGCGGGGCCATCTCTTCCAGCAAGGTGCAGATACCGCGTACCACGTCGATATTTTTCTGCTCGTTATGGCCGCCAATGTTGTAGGTCTCGCCTACTTCACCTTCGGTAACTACTTTGAGCAGCGCACGGGCGTGGTCCTCTACGAACAGCCAGTCGCGTACCTGCTGGCCGTTGCCGTAGACCGGTAGTGACTTGCCTTCGAGGGCATTCAGGATGACCAACGGAATAAGTTTTTCGGGGAAGTGGAACGGCCCGTAGTTATTCGAGCAGTTGGTCAACAGCACCGGAAGTCCGTAAGTACGGTGCCAAGCGCGTACCAGGTGGTCCGAAGCCGCCTTACTGGCCGAATATGGAGAACTGGGGGCATAAGGGGTGGTTTCGGTGAACAGGTCGTCGACGCCATGCAGGTCGCCGTAGACCTCATCGGTGGAAATATGGTGAAAACGGAAGGCCTTGCGCTCATCGTCATTCAGCGTGCCCCAGTAGCCACGGACAGCTTCCAGCAGACTGTATGTCCCTACGATGTTGGTCTGGATGAAGTCCGATGGGCCATCAATGGAGCGATCCACGTGCGATTCTGCCGCCAGGTGCATGACCGCGTGTGGCTTGAAACGTGTGAGCACGGCACTGACGGTTGCCTGGTCGGTGATATCGGCCTGGACGAACTCATAGCGATCATTGCCAGCAATACTGGAAAGAGACTCCAGGTTGCCCGCATAGGTCAGTTTGTCGAGGTTGAGGACTTCATGCTCGGTGTTGCTTATGAGATGACGTACCAGTGCGGAGCCGATAAAACCGGCTCCCCCGGTAATGAGGAGGCGCATGTCGGATTCCCTTTCCTTCCAATAGTGACGGTAGCTTCGGGGTCATAGCTTGTCGGCTGACAAGGCTGTAGGCAAGTTGAAAACGCTTGATTACGTATCCCTCGCGATGAACTGCGATTGTACGCTTCCATCTTGCCAATTTGCCCATCTGATGGCGATATAAAGGAAAAACGAGGTTTTCTGCGATGCCCCTTTCCACCTTGATCCAGCGTTCCAGCCTGCCAGCCCCTGTACTTGGCGATGCTCAGGCCCACGACTTGTTGCGGGCGCATTACGATCTGGAGGGGGCTGTACATGCTTTAGGCAGCCAACAGGACTTGAACTTTCGGGTTGACTGCGGCCATTTACGCTATGTGCTCAAGGCCTGCCACGGTAGTTATGCACAAGCAGAACTGGAGGCACAGCATGGGGCGTTGAACCACTTGCTCGAGCAAGGACTCCCTGTGCCCGCCATTCGTCTGGCCAACAATGGACAAGAGCTGCTGGAGCTGGACATAGGTGGCCAGGTCATGCGCGTGCGCCTGCTTGACTACATCGAAGGGCAGCCGTTGACCCGTCTCAAGCATATGAATCCTCGCATAGTGGCCGACCTCGGTGCACTCTGTGCCAGCGTCGACCGGGCCCTGGCGGACTTCGACCATCCGGGCCTTGAGCGTATCTTGCAGTGGGATCCGCAGCATGCCCAGGTGCTGATCGAGCACCTGTTGCCGGTGCTGCAGGATGCCCAGCGCCGAGAGCAGGTGGCGCAGGTCGCCCGCTTGGCGGCCGCTCGCCTGCAACCGCTGGTCGAGCAGTTACCGGTCCAGGCCGTGCACTTGGACATCACCGACGACAACGTGGTCTGGGCCCGCGACGACCAGCGCCAATGGCAGGTGCAGGGCGTCATCGACTTCGGCGACCTGCTGCGTACCTGGCGCATCGCCGACCTGTCGGTGACCTGCGCGGCCCTGCTGCACCACGCCGAGGGCGACCCCTTGCGCATCCTGCCGGCGGTCAGCGCCTATCACGCGGCGAACCCGTTGCAGGAGGCGGAGCTGCGCGCCTTGTGGCCGCTGGTGCTGAACCGCGCCGCGGTGCTGGTGCTCAGCAGCGAGCAGCAACTGGCGATCGATCCGGACAACCAGTACACCCGCGACAACATCGCCCATGAATGGGAAATCTTCGATACCGCCTGCGCGGTACCCGCGGCGTTGATGGAGGCGGCGATCCTGCAGGCGGCGGGCCAGGTGCCCGTGACGCCGGACATGAGCGGTTGCGCCGCGTTGCTGCCGAGTCTTGCCGGGCAGGCGGTCGCCCGGGTCGATTTGGGCGTGCTCAGCCCCCTCTGCGAGGCAGGCAACTGGGAGCAGCCGGGCTTCGACCAACGCCTACTCGCCGCCCAGCCGGGGCCGGCGTGCAGCCTCCATGGTCAATACCGCCTGTCGCAAACCCATATCGACCGACCTGAAGAACCGGCCACTTGTGCCTTGGGCGTTGAGCTGAACCTGTTGCCAGGCAGCGCCCTGCAAGCACCCGAGGCCGGTGTCTGGCAGCGCACCGGAGAGGGCCGCGGCTGCCTGCGGACCACGCATTGGAGGCTGTGGCTCGCTGGCCTGGAAGAGGCGCCGGCCGATGGCCAGGCGCTGCTCAAGGGGCAGGCGCTGGGGGCGACCTGTGGCTTCCTCAGTGTGCAACTGTGCCTGGATGCCGATACCCGCCCACCGTTCTTCGCCACCCCGTCCCACGCCGCCGCCTGGCTGGCCTTGTGCCCGTCACCGCGCTCCCTGCTGGGCTTTGACTGCGATGCCGAACCACTGGCCGACCCACAGGCCCTGCTGGCCCGTCGCGATGCCAGTTTCGCCCGCTCGCAGAAGCATTACTACGCCCAGCCGCCGCACATCGAGCGCGGCTGGCGTAACTACCTGATCGACATGCAGGGCCGTTCGTACCTGGACATGCTGAACAACGTCGCGGTGCTCGGCCATGGCCATCCGCGCATGGTCGCCGAGTCGGCGCGCCAGTGGTCGCTGCTCAACACCAACTCGCGCTTCCACTACGCGGCCATTGCCGAGTTCTCCGAACGCCTGCTGGACGTGGCCCCGGAAGGCTTCGACCGGGTGTTCCTGGTCAACAGCGGCACCGAGGCCAACGACCTGGCGATCCGCCTGGCCTGGGCCTACAGCGGTGGGCGCGACCTGCTCAGCGTGCTGGAGGCTTATCACGGTTGGTCGGTGGCCACCGACGCGATCTCCACCTCCATCGCCGACAACCCCCAGGCCCTGGAGACCCGCCCGGACTGGGTGCACCCGGTGGAGGCGCCGAACACCTTCCGCGGGCGCTACCGGGGCGCCGACAGCGCCGCCGACTACCTGCGCGATGTCGATGCCAAGCTGGCTGACCTCGACGCCCGTGGCCGCCAGCTGGCCGGGATGATCTGCGAGCCGGTGTACGGCAACGCCGGGGGCATCTCGTTGCCGCCGGGCTACCTGCGCGAGGCCTATGCCAAGGTGCGCCAGCGCGGCGGGGTGTGCATCGCCGACGAGGTGCAGGTCGGCTACGGGCGCCTGGGCGAGTATTTCTGGGGCTTCGAGGAGCAGGGCGTGGTGCCGGATATCATCACCATGGCCAAGGGCATGGGCAACGGCCAGCCGCTGGGCGCGGTGATCACCCGGCGCGAGATCGCCGAGGCGCTGGAGGCCGAGGGCTATTTCTTCTCCTCGGCCGGGGGCAGCCCGGTCAGTTGCCGCATCGGCATGGCGGTGCTGGATGTGATGCGCGACGAGGGGCTGTGGGACAACGCCCGTGACGTCGGCCGCCACTTCAAGACACGCCTGCAGGCGTTGGTCGATAACTATCCGCTAGCCGGTGCCGCCCATGGTTCCGGGTTCTACCTGGGGCTGGAATTGGTGCGCGATCGCCAGACCTTGGAGCCGGCGACTGAGGAGACCATGATCCTGTGCGATCGCCTGCGCGACCTGGGGATCTTCATGCAGCCTACCGGCGACTACCTGAACATCCTCAAGATCAAGCCGCCGATGTGCACCACGCGGGCCAGCGTGGACTACTTTGTCGACAGCGTGGAGCGGATTTTGGGTGAGGGCTTGTAAAATCGATTCTTATCGATTTTCAATGATGCCTTATGCAGAAACGGTCTCGTCGCTTGCTTTAAAAGTCGATATTTATCGGATATAAGTGTTCGTCATAAAGCAGACGAGACCGCTTTGCGGTCCTTTCGCGACGCAAGGCCGCTCCTACAGGGATAGCGTTCGACCTGTAGGAGCGGCCTTGTGCCGCGAAAGGCGCGCGCAGCGGGCCCCGGACCACCGACAGTTGCCAATTAGAGGTCATCGATGAAAACGCTCAACTCGACTCCCCGCGCCGACGGTTTCCACATGCCCGCCGAATGGGCCCCGCAAACCCAGGTGTGGATGGTCTGGCCAGAGCGCCCGGACAACTGGCGCCTGGGCGGCAAGCCGGCGCAGGCCGCGCACGTGACCCTGGCCAAGGCCATCGCCCGCTTCGAGCCAGTCACCGTGGCGGTGTCCGCCGGCCAGTACGCGAACGCCCGTCGCCAGCTCGACCTGCCGAACATCCGCGTGGTCGAGATCAGCAACGACGACGCCTGGGTGCGTGATACCGGGCCGACCTTCGTCATCAACGACCACGGCGAAGTGCGTGGCGTGGACTGGGGCTTCAACGCCTGGGGCGGCTTCGACGGTGGCCTGTACGCCCCTTGGAACCGCGACGAGGAGCTGGCCGCCAAGGTCATGGAGATGGAGCGCGTGCAGCGCTACCACACCGAAGGCTTCGTGCTCGAGGGCGGTTCGATCCACGTCGACGGCGAAGGCACCCTGATCACCACCGAGGAGTGCCTGCTCAACCGCAACCGCAACCCGCACCTGAACCGCGAACAGATCGAGGAGATCCTGCGCGAGCACCTGGCGGTCGAGACCATCGTCTGGCTGCCGGACGGCCTGTACAACGACGAGACCGATGGCCACGTCGACAACTTCTGCTGTTACGTCAGCCCCGGCGAAGTGTTACTGGCCTGGACCGATGATTCCAATGACCCCAACTACGCGCGCTGCCACGCCGCCTACGAGGTGCTGAAAAACACCCGTGACGCCAAGGGGCGCGAGTTCGTGGTGCACAAGATGCCGATCCCGGGGCCGCTGTATGCCACCCAGGCAGAATGCGACGGCGTCGATCATGTGGTGGGCAGCCAGGAGCGTGACCCGTCGGTGCGTCTGGCCGGTTCCTACGTGAACTTCCTGATCGTCAACGGCGGCATCATCGCCCCGAGCTTCGACGACCCGGCCGATGCCCAGGCCAGAGCAATCCTGGCCAAGGTTTTCCCGGACCACGAAGTGGTGATGATCCCGGGGCGTGAGCTGCTGCTTGGCGGTGGCAACATCCACTGCCTGACCCAGCAGCAGCCGGCACCGGTAGAACGTTGATCGGCCAATGAATGAAAAACCCGTCGTATGACGGGTTTTTTTATGTTCGCGATACTCGGTCGGGTGGCATGGCACAGCAATTGTATTGATTTTTCCTCGTACTTCAGACGAATGGGCCTACGCCATTCTGTAACGCGTCTGAAGTAACTTAGCCGCTCACTCGGCCCAGGGAGTACGTGAGGAAATGAACGCAGCAAGTGAGTCGGCTTTGCCCGCAACGGCAGCCTGTCACCAATCGCTCAGAATCCTGGCTCAGTGGTTGAAACGTCATGGAGACAATCGGGTCAGGACGACCGATCCACGCCGCCTGCTGAATGGGCGATACCCTCAAGGCCTGATCAGCGAAGAAGAGCTCGAAGCTCTGCTGGCTGTCTGGCATTGACCGGGAAGGAACCCGTCGCAGAAAAAAACGCCACCGCATCCGCGGTGGCGTTTTCGTTTGGGGGACATGCAGCTGAGGTACGCACCCCCTGTGTAGGAGCGGCCTTGTGCCGCGAAAGGGCCGCGTAGCGGCCCCAGCAATCTTTGCATGAACGCTGAGATCCTGGGGCCGCTTCGCAGCCCTTTCGCGGCACAAGGCCGCTCCTACAAAGGCCGTGTAACTTAGAAGCTATACGTCCCGGTCACCACCAGGCTGCGCGGATCGCCCACCTGGATCTGCGCGGCGCTGGTGGCCGAGCTGTAGTAGGTCTTGTCGGTGATGTTGCTCAGCGCCGCGCGTACATCCCAGTCATGGGTGCGGTAGCCCGCCAGCGCGTCCCAGCGGCCATAGCCCGGCAGGATCACGGTGTTCTGGTTGTCGGCGTAGCGATCACCGACCAGGGTCAGGCCGGTTTCGGCGTACCAGCCCAGCTCCGGCTTCCAGGTAACGAACAGGCTGGCGTTGCGCTTGGCGACATCGTTGACACGTTTGCCCTCGTTGCCGTTGTCGTCCTTGACGATGGTGGCGTCCTGCAAGCCCAGGCCGCCCCGCACGTACCAGTTGCCGACCACGTTGCCGGTCGCGGTCAGTTCGATGCCGCGCGAGCGCTGCAGCCCAGTCAACAGGTAAGTACCCTTGTTGAGAGGGTCCTCCTGGCGGCGGTTGTACAGTTCAATTTCGTAGACCGCGAGCGTGGTGCTCAGGCGCTCGTCGAACCACTCGCTTTTTACGCCAATCTCTTTTTGCCGGGTCAGCTCTGGATCGGTCTGGTTGGCGTTGCCTTTGGTGCCCGGCGAAAGACCGATCAGCCCGCCGCCAACCGGTGCGAACGACTTGCTCCAGGAGGCATAGAACGAATGATCCTTCCACGGTGTGTAGACCACGCCTAGACGAGGGCTGGTACTCGTGCTGTCCTGATTTTCCTGAATGCCTGACATTCTGCTGGTGGTGTCCACCTCGAACCGATCGAAGCGTACGCCCGCCAGCACTTGCCACTCATCGTTCAGACGGATCTGGTCCTGCAGGTACAGGCCGGTGCTGTCGACGTTGGTTACGTTGTTGCTGAACAGCTTCATCGCGCCATTGTGCTGATTGAGCGCGGTGGACCCGCCAATCGGTGCCGGGGTCACGCCGACACCCTGGTCGAGGCGTGAATGGCGGCGTTGCTCGCCCACTTCCAGACCCACCAGCAGGGTGTGCTCGAGACCGAAGGTCTCGACGTGGCCTTCCAGTTCGACGGTGTTGTACAGGTTGCGGGTGCTCAGGTCCTGCTGCCAGCGCTGGCGGTCCACCAGCCCCGCAGCAGGGCGGTAGGCGGTCAGGTAGGTATTGTCGAAGTCGCTCTCCAGCGTGAACAGGCTGAAGGTATGGCGCAGTTGCCACTGGTCGTTCAGCTCGTAGTTCAGGCGCGAGCGCAGCGACTCGGCGCGGTCGTTGATGTAGTCGCGCTGGGTGTCGCCGTAGGTGGTCTTGCGGCTGACGTCGGCCGGGCGCCCGGTGAGCGGGTTGCCGGGGATGCCGCGATCGGGGGTACGGTCGTAGCGGCTGTACTCGTACTGCACCAGCCAGTTCAGCTCGGGGGTGATCTGCCAGCTCATGGACGGGGCGAACAGTTGGCGGTGGTTGCCGTCGATGCCGTCGCGGAAGCTGTTCTTGTCCTCGTTGCCCAGGTTCAGGCGCAGGCTGAGGGTGTCGCTGGGGTCGGCGCTGAGGTCGGCGTACAGGCTGCGCAGGTCCTGGCTGCCGCCCTGGGCTTCGACGGTCGAGCGGCGGCCGTGCTCCGGCGCCTTGCTCACCCGGTTGACGATGCCGCCCTGGCTGCCACGGCCATAGAGCACCGCCGCCGGGCCCTTGAGCACCTCGACCCGCTCGATGTTGTGCAGGTCGCGGGTGTACTGGCTGTCGTCGCGGACGCCGTCCAGGTAGAAGTCGTTGCTGGCGTCGAAGCCGCGGATGCGCAGGCTGTCGAAGCGGGTGTCGGCGCCGCTGCTGACGTTGGGGATGCCTTCCAGCGCCTTGCCCAGGTTGCTGCTGCCGTAGTCCAGCACGTTGCGGGTCTTCACCGAGTCGATGGCCTGCGGCACATAGCGCGCCGGGGTCGAGGTACGGGTCGCGGTGGTCACGTCCTTGACCCGCGGGTTGTCCTCTTCACGGGTGCTGTCGGCGGTCACCGAGGTTTCCGGCAGGGTCGTGGTGGCGGCACTGGCCAGGCCGGCGCTGAACAGCAGCGACAGGCCCAGGGTCAGGGGGGAAAGGCGGCAGGGGGCAGGCATCGAAGGCGTCCAAGGAAGGGAGTGAGAAATTGGGCGCGAATGGTAATGCTTGCTATTTACTGTTGCATCGACATTTGTAAAGGGTTGTCTTTACATATGTTTCAAAATGTTGCTATTCATTTGGATTGATTCTGAATTGTCTTGATATTCATGAGGATGCGCTTGGGGATGGCGTGTGGGAGCGGCGCACCACCACTCCCACGCCGCTCAGGGCAATTTCCGACAGGGTTTCGGGATGCCAGCAGGAGCATGGCCGTATGACGTTTTTATGGATTTCGCCCGCTTTCCACAAAAGAGACAAATTTGCGCTGACCCAAGGCAGATATGCATGGAAATGCACCAGCGCTGACCTAGTTTTTGGTTATATCAACCTGCATTTCACGTTTTTTTGACATGTATAAGCAGGCAGGGCTAGGATTCGGGCTCTACGCCTGCTGGCCATGATCTGGCCATGCGGCTGCAAGGCCCGTTGCAGACCATTGGCGGGCCTTTCGGCTTGGATCCGCATAGCGTCGAACCTACGAAGGGGCGTTGGTTCCTGGCGTTCTAATGCAGAGCGTTTTTGAATACGAAATAAGGAAAATAACATGTTGAAAACCAGGATCAGCCTGGTCGCCCTGGCGATGATCGCCGCGACCCAGGCACAGGCCAATGAGCAGGCCGAAAGCAAGGGCTTCATCGAGGACAGCCACGCCAACGTCCTGCTGCGCAACGCTTTCATCAACCGCGACAAGAAGCATCACGTCAACGACCAGTCCCAGTGGGGCCAGGGCGTGATCGCCAACTTCTCCTCCGGCTTCACCCAGGGCACCGTCGGTGTCGGTGTCGACGCCTTCGGCCTGTACGCCTTGCGCCTGGATGGCGGCAAAGGCCGTAACGGCGGTGGCGGTATCGATTTCTTCAAGCGTGAGAACACCGTCAACGAGCGCAAGCGTAGCGACGCAGCGGACGACCTGGCGCGTGCCGGTGCCGCGATCAAGTTCCGTGTATCCAACACCGTGCTCAAATACGGCGACCAGATGCCGGCCCTGCCTGTGCTGCAGTACGATGATTCGCGCCTGCTGCCAGAGAGCTTCAGTGGCACCATGATCACCTCCAAGGAGATCAAGGGCCTGGAGCTGAATGCCGGTCGCTTCACCAGCGAAGTTCAGAAGAGCGCCCAAGGCCATGACAGCGGTCGCCTCAAGTCGATCAGCGTCCTGGGTGGCAGCTACAAGTTCACCGACAACTTCACCGCGTCGCTGTACACCGCAGACAACGAAGACGTGATGAAGAAGCACTACCTGGGCATGAACTACGTCTTCCCGATCGCGGCTGACCAGTCCCTGACCCTGGACTTCAACGGCTACAAGTCCAAACTGGACAAGAAGTTCATCAACAAGTGGGAGATGCCGGAAGGCGACCGCGACAACACTATCTGGAGCCTGGCGGCGACCTACGCCTTCGGCCCACACTCGGTAACCATCGCCCACCAGCGCAGCACCGGCGACACCGGCTACAACTACGGTGGCTACCAGCGTAACGGCGGCTTCGGTGACGGTGGTTCGACCATCTACCTGGCCAACTCCTACTGGTCCGACTTCAACGCCGAGGACGAGCGCTCCTGGCAGATCGGCTACGGCCTGGACTTCGGCGCGTTCGGCGTGCCTGGCCTGACCTACAAGATCGCCTACGTGCGCGGTGACAATATCAACACCCACGGCTTCGGCGAAGGTAAAGAGCGCGAGATCTTCAACCAACTGCGCTACGTCGTCCAGGAAGGCCCGGCCAAGGACCTGTCGGTCAAGCTGCGTGGTTCGTTCCTGCGCACCAACACGGCGGTCCGCCAGAGCGAATACAACGACGACGGCAACGAAGTCCGCGTATTCGTCGAGTACCCGATCAGCATCTTCTGATCCTGATCTTGCGTCACCCGCAGCCCCGGCCTATGCCGGGGCTGTTTCTTTTCGGCGCGCGCCGGCTGGCACCGCCACCTCGATCTCCCCCGTCTCCGGCGCGAAGCTGTCACTGCGTGCCATCCGCCACATCCGCGCATAGAACTCGCTGTTGATCGTGCCGCTGAGCAACTCGCCCGGCTTGAGGAAGGTGTGCAGCTGGGAAAACAGGCTGATCTCGCTGGCGCTGATACGCCGCGCCAGGTGCTTGGGCTTGAGTTCAGAGGGATGGTCCAGGCCGGCGGCGGCAAGCATCTCGGCCAGGGCGTGCAGGGTGTTGCGGTGGAAGCTGGCGACCCGCTCGGCCTTCTCCGGCACCACCAGCGCGCGCTGGCGCAGCGGGTCCTGGGTCGCCACCCCGGTGGGGCACTTGTTGGTGTGGCAGCTCTGCGACTGGATGCAGCCGATGGCGAACATGAAGCCCCGCGCCGAGTTCACCCAGTCCGCGCCGATGGCCAGCACGCTGGCGATGTCGAAGGCGCTGACCAGCTTGCCCGCCGCGCCGATGCGGATGCGCTCGCGCAGGTTCAGCCCCACCAGGGTGTTGTGCACGAACATCAGGCCCTCGCGCAGCGGCACGCCCATGTTGTCGGAGAATTCCCGGGGCGCCGCGCCAGTGCCACCTTCCTTGCCATCGACGACGATGAAGTCCGGGGTGATGCCGGTGGCCAGCATGGCCTTGGCGATGCCCATGAACTCCCACGGATGGCCCAGGCAGAACTTGAAACCCACCGGCTTGCCGCCGGATAGCTCGCGCAGACGGGCGACGAACTGCAGCAGCTCCCGCGGTGTGCTGAAGGCACTGTGGGCGGCCGGCGAGATGCAGTCCTCGCCTTCGCGCACGCCCCGGGTGGCGGCGATCTCGGCGCTGACCTTGTGCCCCGGCAAAATTCCGCCATGGCCCGGCTTGGCGCCCTGGCTGAGCTTGATCTCGATCATCTTCACCTGGGCCGAACGGGCCTGCTCGGCGAAGCGTTCGGGGTCGAAGTGGCCGTCCTCGGTACGGCAGCCGAAATAACCGCTGCCGATTTCCCAGATCAGGTCGCCGCCGTGTTCGCGGTGGTAGGGGCTGGTGCTGCCTTCGCCGGTGTCATGGGCGAAGCGGCCCAGGCGCGCGCCCTTGTTCAGCGCGGCGATGGCGTTGGCGCTGAGGGCGCCGAAGCTCATGGCCGAGATATTGAAGATCGACGCCGAGTACGGCTGGCGGCACTGCGGGCCGCCGATGCGGATGCGGAACGATGCCGGGTCGGGCATCGGCACCGGCAGCATCGAATGGCTGATGAACTCGAAGCCCGGCTTGTAGGCGTCGTTGAGGGTGCCGAAGGCTTTCTCGGCGCTTTCGTTCTTGGCCCGGGCGTAGACCAGTGAACGCTGGGCGCGGGAGAACGGCAGCTTGTCGTCGTCGCCCTCGATCAGGTACTGGCGGATCTCCGGGCGGATGGTCTCGATCAGGTAGCGGATGTTGCCCAGGATCGGATAGTTGCGGCGCACGGCGTGGTGGCGTTGGCGCAGGTCGTTGAGGCCGACCAGGCTGAGCAGGGCGCTGATGACGGTGAAGGGCCAGAGCCAGGTGTGCGTAAGCAGGAACGGAACGCTGGCGATCGTGAAGACCAGGCACAGGAACAGGCAGGCATAGCGGCTGGGGAGCGAGTCTTTCATAAGTCCATCGCAGGCGGGATGACCCGGCCTAGGATAGGCAAAGGCTGCGAGGGGAAAACCTGGGGTTTCGGTAAAACACTCTTACCTACACGCGGGTTGAATTCGGTGTATTGCCTAAGGAGATGACCGATATCGGCTACGTCTTGAGCAACTCAGGATAGTCACTGAACCAATAGTGCAGGGCGTCCTGGTTGAGGCCATGCTCACCGCGCCAGAAGTCCATCGGATAGCTCCAGTCCGACGAGCGCGCGCTGCGTGGCGCCAGGCCGAGGTTGGTGTAGCGGTACAGCAGGCCTGGATGTTCCGGCGTCTGCAGTATCCCGCAGTGTCCAAGCAGGTCGAGGAAGCCCCGGCCTTCTTCTTCGCTCATCTTGATACCGGGCAGTTTGCGCAGCAGCTTGAGCAGTTCCTTGGGTTTCGTTGGGGCCGGAACATTACGGATAAGATCGATGATAGAGACCATCAAGTCGAAGTTTTCCGGTCGTAGCTTCGGCGCAGCGTTGTGTTCTTGCAGCATGAACGCGATGTGCAGGATATCGCCACCTAATACGGCACCGACGAAAAAACGAACCCGGTTCAGTTGCATGAAGTTGACATCGATCTGCTCGAACGCGCTGCAAACCTGGCAGGTCAGTTGATCGTGCACCGTAAAGGGATGTTTGGGCAGGTGTGTGGCGCATGCGAAGGCTGACAGTGCCGCGCGCAGACTCGCTTCATTACGTTCGACACCCACAAGAAAGTTGCCAACGATCTCGCTCTTACGTGCCTTGGCTCGCTCGGTGAACAGCCAGTCAAGCACCTGGTCGTGTCCTTGATGACAGCGCCCGGTCGCCAGGCCTGTTGCAAGTAATCTCTCGCTGGGTGATTCCAGAGGGTTCTGGGCCTTCAGGGCCTTGCGTAGTTCGGCAGTGTTCTCATACATGTTCATCCTCCGCAGCTACTCGCCTTGGTCTTTGTCGATGGCGCTTGCTGGAGAGCCATTACTGTCAGTGCGATGGCCTTGTTCATGGCGCGCTTGTATCTCCAGCCATCCAACAGGGCGTCGCCCCTCAAAGACCTCGAGCCTTCTGCCGGAGTGGAGTAGATCTTTGGGCGCATTTGGTACAAGGGACCGGACACTGCCTGCGCCTACTCGATGTCCTTTAACTGTGCGGTTGTCAGTGACCTGAAGTACCAGGCTCCAGGTAACCGGTGTCCCGACCGGTCCGCTCAGTGGGCTGGTAGTGACATAGTAGGTCTGGTCGAGAGGCAGTCGGGCTTTCCCGCCCTCGGCTTTGTCTCGCCAGTGGATGTCGACATTGAATGCGATGGTTTCCATCAGGTCACTTCCAGACACGCGACGTTACGTGCCCACTGCTGGCTCCTGCTGCCAGCGTGGGCGAGCAGTGCTGCTTCAAGTCGGCGTCTCCAGCGCCAGGACCTTCCAGCTCGCCTTGCGTTTACGCTCGATGAGCGCGGCCAGGGCCTTGGCGGTCGGAGCACCCTTGCCGGTGAACTTCACCGGTGCCAGGGTCAGCAGGGTGACCTTCTCACGTTCGGGAATCCGCTCGCCATCACCATGCTTGTTCCAGGGCTTGTCCATCGCCAACAGCGCATCCACCGCGCAAGGCCAGTGCAGGTCGGCAAACTGTGGATCGTCACGCTGGAACAGCATGCCCTCGGCCACAGGGCCGTGCTCGAAGGTTCTGGCGGCGAGGCGTGCCAGCATTTCTACTGGAAAACACCAGGCGTCTGGCACCGGCAATCCGGCCTGGGGCAGTGCCCAGTCACCTGGCAGGCAGAGGAACAACTCGGTCATCGGGGCAACCTGGTACAGGCCGGTGGTGAACAGCAGCTTGTAGTCGGTCTTGCTATCGATCAGGCTGACATGCAGCTTGCTGCGAGGGTCTTCACTGGGAGGGCAGAACGCGGTGGGCAGGACCCACCCAGCGGTATTGTGCACAAAGGTGACAATGGCCTGTCCGGCGCCTTCGACATCGTTGATGCTGCGTGCGCCGTGTTCGAGCAGCAGATCGACCGTGCGCTGATGCCCCCACTCGCGCGCAGCGTCCAGTGCGCTGTCATTGGCGCGTCGGTGCAGGCGATTGACCTGTGCGCCTCGTGTCAGCAGCAGTGCAACGACCTCGTTGTGGCCCGATTGGGCCGCTGCGTATAGCGGTGGGCAGACGCTGAGTGGCAGGCCGTCGACCCAGGCACCGGCATCGAGCAGGCAAACGCAGGTTTCAAGGTGCCCTTCGCTGGCTGCCAGTTCGAGAGCACTGGCATGACCCTCGTCTACATACGGCTGGTTCGGCGCCAGGCCCAGCTCCAGGAGCAGGCCGCAGCTCGCCGCCTGTCCGGCTCGAGCGGCCATGTGCAGCAGCCCCTCCTCGTCGGCCTCGCCATAGCGGGGCAGCACCAGCAGTTCGGGGTATTTCTGCGCGAACGCACGTAGCCGCTCCAGCTTGCCTTCTTCTACATCGTCGTAGAGGCGGTCGAGCTTGGTCTCATGCTTTTCGTAGAGTTGTTGCCAGTCGGTCATCAGATAGCGGTTCCCCGTCCCAAGGTCTGGTTCAGGTTAAGTAAGGCCCCATTGAGCTCCACGGAAATATCACTTACCTGGGGGATCAGGGCGAGTTGAAGTGCTTCAAGGCAGTGCCGCTCGAACCAGTTCTTTACCCGTTCGCTGACGAAATAGCCACTGTATACATTGGCCATGAAGAGGTCGGCGAGCGGCACCAACGCCCCAATCTTCAAGTCAGGTGAACTGGATGAAGAAGAAGCCTGCCTCATCACCCTGCTTGCCGCGCCTTGCCTGCCTGTCGACATAAAGGTAACCAATACCGTCCGAGAACAATCCCGCGTGTTGCGGGCTGGCTGTGGCCACATCATTGTCGAGCAGTTGCATCAGAAACAAGAAGCGTTGGGGTTCGTAGATCGGGTCCTGCAGCCAGCAAGGCCTACCGACGGGCTTGCTCAGGTCGATGCCGCTGTCCTCGTCCTCCAGTTCCTGTTCTTCTTCCTCATCGGTGAAGGGTTCGAGCTGGATGTAGGCACGGTCCAGCAGGAGGGCTGTGTCCGGCGGTGCGATCGACTGGTCGGCCAACTCGTGCAGGATGACCCGGGTAAAGCCATTGGCGCGCTTCTCGTCGAGCTCACTCTGCTGGTTGACGGTGTAGTGGCGTTGGGTGGATCGGCTGAAGGCGCCGTCATGTTGGCGCGCAGTAATGAACACCGTGATCGCCATGCCGGGTGGAATGAAAGTGACGGGTAGGAACCGTTCGGTCAATGTCACCAGCGGGGTCATCGGCTCACCTGTGTCCGGGCTCCTGGGCCACAGCGAGATATCTTTGAGGTGGGCACCGCCACCGATCTGGCCCAGCCCGTGGTCTTGCGCGCAAAGCACGATTTTCTGCGAGTTCATGGTCAATAGCACCCTTTGCTTTTGGCGAACTTGATTGCGGAGCGCCGCGCTGTTCTTAGCTGTTGCTGCGTGATTTTGCCTTTGACCACCAGCGAGTTGTAGATGGCTTGCGACATAAGTCGGATTTCTGCCCTGCCACTCTTAAGCATCTGGTTGGGCTTGAGGCCAAGCTGCCTGCGCAGACGGTTTTCCTCCAGGTGTACCGCGTCGTGGTTCTTCGGGCTCAGAGCGATGGAGGGGTTGCCTCGCATGCGCCGCCTCTTCGGCGCCAGGCCGATGTCCTGGAGGTACTTGTTGCGCATCAGCTCATGGGCTTCGAGCCCGTCGCCGCGATGCGCCTTGGCGCCATAGCCGGCGGTTTCACCTTCCTTGAGCAACCCCCAGGGGTCGAGCCAGGTGAAGGGGGTTGGCGCATATTGGTAAAGATTGAACCCACCTGCCATGCCGATGGGGTCAGGTTGGGTGAAACGACCCACATCGGGATCGTAGAAACGGAACAGGTTGTAGTGCAAGCCTGTTTCGCGATCTAGGTATTGTCCCTGATATCTGAGGTTCTGCTCCTCCAGCAGACTATCCACCCGTTGTTCCTGCCAGGTCCCTCCCCAAGTCAGGTGGCGCGCGACCCAAAGCGATTGCCCTTGATCATCGGTCAGCTCATCGGGCATGCCGATGAGATCATTGTGGTAATAGCGCAGTTGTTGGCTCGCCCCCTGGCCGTCCACCCGGGCCAGGGGATCATGTTCATCGTCCCCGTATAGGTACAGTGTGTGCAGGCCATTTCGCTGCTCCGTCAGCAATCGCAGCCCGTCCCAGCTGAAACGTGTGCTGCACAGGACATGGCCATCAGTTGTTGAGACCCGCTTCTCGGTGCGGCGTCCAAGTGGGTCGTAACGCATCTCGACGATTTGCTCGCGTCCGGGTTGCAGGTTGCGGATACGGACCAATCGGTGATCGGCGTTGTACTCGAACAACTGCGTGCCCCGTCTGCGGCTGCGTTTTTCCACCAGACGACCAAATCCATCATAGCGATAGCGCTTGTCCTCATATGTGATCAGCCGGTTGTGTCGAACCAGACCTGCGCCAGCTTGTGATGGGTCAAGCACGTTGGCGGCGGCATCATAGGCGAACATTTCGTGTTGGCCCGTTGGGCTGTCCTGCCGGGCGAGAATGCGGCCAGTCCGGTCGTGTTGCAGTGTCTGCAGGTATTGCGATCCTGGACGTTGTACCTGGCGGGCGCTCAGGTTGTCCGCTTCGTCCATTTCAAAGCGTTGCTGCGCTTCGGCCGGCAGGTTTTCGGGCAAGGCGCTGGTATGACGAAGTCTCGCCCTGAGGCGCCCGCTACGGTCATAAAGGTTGCGAGTGCTCAGCCGTCCTTGGGTACGCAGGGTCTCACGATGCAGGCGGTCGCGCTGGAAGTCGCAGACCACCCGGCCATCGAGGTTGAGCTGGTGCAGATGGCCACTGCCGTAGTAGAGACGGTTGATCCAGCGCCCATCGGCCAGACGAGTGCGCTCGACATTTCCTAGTGGATCGTAAAGGTGCTGCAGCGTGCCGTTCGGACCGCGCTCTTCGCGGAGCTGGCCAAGGGCATCATAGGTGAAGTCCAGTTGCTCGCTAAAGCCCTGATCGTCGGTGAAGCGAATCGTCAGCAGCTGGTCCAGGGGATCATGGCGATAGTCAGTACGCCCCGAATCGGTACACCGGGCCACCAGTCGCCCACCGAGGTCATAGGTCATGTGGTGGACGATCGGCGTGTCGTTGCTGCCGGGCGTGGGGATGAACGTCACGTGGGTGAGGTTATCCTGGCCGTCGTACTGGTATTTCCTGGCGCTGCCGTCCACATTTTGCTCAAGGACGAGCCGGTCGCCTTCATCCCATACGTAACCGCTAGTCTCGCCATTCTCATTACGCAGCGTGAGTAGGCGCCCATGCCGATCATAGTGGTAGGTCACCTCACGCCCGAGGGGGTCAATGTGCCGCTCCAACTGGCCCCGGCTGTTTCGGTGGTATTGAGTCACATGACCTGCACTGTCGATATGGCGAGTCAGCAAGCCATTGGAATCAAGCAGGCATTCTTCTCGACGGCCGTCGGGCAGCACCATGCCGACCAGGCGCCCCAAGGCATCGTGTTGATATTCGGTGCGTTCGCCCAGTGCATCTACCAGGGTATGGAGATGGCCGGAGGTGTCGTAGCTGAAGCGCGTGGTGTATCCCGAACAGTCAGTCTGTCCGACCAGCAAGCCTAGGTCGTTCCAGCGAAGTTTGCGTGACCGACCCGCGCCATCGGTGATCTCGACCGGGTTGCCATGAGTATCGTGGAGATAACGGGTTTGCTGACCAAGCGGATCGGTTTCTCGAATGCAGTTGCCGCGTGGGTCGTAGGCGAAGGTCCAGTGGTTGCCGGCCCGGTCGGTATGGCTGCGGGGCAGTGACCAGTGCTCAAGCCAGACGGTGGACTCTTTTTGCCCGAGAGGGTCGATGGTTTCGGCAAGGTTGCCGGACTCGTCGTAGAAGTATTGCCACTCTGCTCCCATGGGGTCGCTGGCCGCCAGCAACTGTCGCTCATCGTTCCATTCGAAACGCCAGGTCTGGTCGAGGGCATCGGTGAAGGCGATGATCTGGTACTGACTGTTCCACTGTCGCACGCTGGTGCGTCCCAGGCTGTCGGTCACCTGAGTGATGCCTGCGGCTACATCGTAGGAGAAATCGTAATTGTCTCCCGCATCGGTCCAGTGACGGGACACTCGCCAGCCATCGGCATGACGTGCCCATTCATAGAAGCAGCGCAAGCCGCTGCGAGTTCGATGCTCGACCATGCGGCGAGCCGGGTCATAAGCAAAACTGCGGACTAGCCGGCCATCCCCATCAAACACCTGGGCAAGGTCCCCCTGGCTGTCGTAACCGTAGCTAGCCAGTTTTTGGAGGCCACCATCGGCGTCTTCACGCTCCAGCAGGCTGACACGTTGTGGCCATTCATGGCTGTAGTGCAACCGGATACGCACCAGGTCGAAGTTATCGCGCAGTTGCAGGAGCCTGCCTTGCTCGTCGTAGTCTAGGTAAATGCGGTTGTCGTTGCGGTCACCGAGCTGGCTCAGGCGCAGAATGTCAGGCTGACCGGGCGTAGGTTGGAACAGACGGTACTGCCCCTCACGGCTTTCGGTCAGTAGTTCACCGTTGAGTGCGCGGCGCACGCTCAGGCCTTCGCCAACGCTGAAGACCGCCTCGCCGGGCGTGATCGATCCCATGTCCACGACTCGTGCTTGCTCGTCGGTCAGCAGCAGCCGCTCACCCTGACCGGCAGTAGACTCGATGCGTACATGGACTTCGTAAGGCACGCTCCAGCCTGCGCCGAACAGTCCGTCGATACGTTCATCGTGACTGTTGTAGTAACGCTGCCAGTCCATTGGCAGCATGGCCTGCACGCTGAAGTCGAGATCGTCTTCAGAGCACAGTATCTTTGCTCCGGTCGGCGCATGCACAGGGTTGGGCGAGCCGGCGATTGCACGGGTCAGTGCGCCGGTCACCTGGCCTGTGACGACATTGCTTACACCCCCAATCAACATGCACCCAAACTTGCTATAAAACTTCCCCCCCCGCCCGCGCAACATCATCAACGCCGTAATCGCCAGGCCGATCCCCGGTGTCTTGCCGCTGCGGATCTCGCGCACCACGATCGGCCCGCCGCCGATGCGCACGTTGTTCGACACCAGTCCGCCATCGACGATCACCGCCTCGCAGGTGCTGCGATCGCCGCTGCGACAGGCCGGGTGGCCGTTGATCAGCACCTTGCTCGAGCCCTCGGCCAAGTACTGCGGCGGCATCGGCGGGTGCTTGGTGCACAGCACCTTGTCGTCGGGGGCTTCCTGGGTGTTGGGCGCGGGGCTGGCGACGGTCGGCCGCCACATCTGCGAGAAGAAGCCCTTGGCCATGTCGAGGAAGGTTTCTTCCTGCTCCTCGGCCTGCGCGTCACCGCCCCCGCCACTGGCCGGGGCCGAGGGGGCGGTCACCACGCCAGCCGCGCGCGCGGCGCGCATGCCGTTGGTCTTGGTGTTGGGCGAGCCACTGACGATGGTGGCCTGCACGGTCGGCGGGAACAGGGCGTTGCCGATGCCCTCGCATAATCGACTGAGCCCGGTGTCCGCGCCGGTCTTGGCCATGACCACGCCGACCACCAGGCCCACCACCGCGCCCAGCACGAAGCAGCCCAGGCCGCCGGTGACCACGGTAATGCCCAGTGCCGCGGCCACCGCGGCGGTGGCCAGGGCGCCGATGGCGACGTTGGCGGCCACTTCCAGCACGCCGCCGATGATGTCGGCCATCACCGAGGTGTGCAGCAGCGCGTCGCCCTCGCGGGCGGCCCAGAGTGCGTCGGACATCCGCTACGTCAGCCCAGGTTGTCGAAGGCGAGGGACTGCTTGAGCGTCGCCCAGTGCGTCGCCTCGGCCTCGCCCAGCGGGGTCGGCTTGACATAGCTCAGGGCGAACATCTTGCGCGTGCCCGGCAGCACCAGCGCCAGCTGGTACTGGTAGACTTTCTCCTGGCCCTTGCTGAACTGGCTGCTCAGCTCGATCGCCTCGATCGGCTGGGCCGCGCCTACCTGGGTGGCGCGGGCCGGCTGGAACTGCAGGTCCTTGACCTGCTGCTGCAGGCGCTGCAGCTGGCCGTCGAAGTTGCTCTGCAAGGTCTCGCCCTCTTCGAGCAGGCTGCGGCTGACGATCAGCGAGGTGCCCAGCGCCTCGAAGCGCAGGATGTTGATACTGGTGTCGCGTACCTGCGCGTCGGGCAGGGCGAAGCGGAATTCGTTGAGGCGGTAGCTCATGGTTCGGTCTCGTTACTTGCCGGCGGCGGGGAAAAGGGCCTTCACCGCGCCGTCGATGGTCGATTTCACGCCCTGGCTCTGCGGGTCGGTCTGCGCGCCGCTGCCCACGTTCAGGTCCAGGGTGCCGCCGGTGTTGATCTCGGCGTCGGCATTGGCGTGGAAGCTGAACTGCTCGCAGCTGATGTTGATCTGCCCGCTGGCGTTGAGCTCGATCACGCTCTTGCCGCAGACCAGGCGCAGGTTCTCGCCGACTTCGATCAGGTAGCTGGTGCTGACGCTGTCGGTCTTGCTGGCGCCGACCAGCAGCATGTCGTCGCGGCGCACGGCGCGGATGCGGTCCTGGCCGATGGTGATGGTCTCGAGCATGCCGACGGTCTGGCTGCGGTTGATGCCCACCGACAGCGTCTCGCTCTGCTCGACCACGGTGTCCATGTTGCGCTCGGCGTGCACGTACAGCTGTTCGGCGCCCTTCTTGTCCTCCATGCGGATTTCATTGAAGTTGGCCGGGCTGCCGCCCTTGCTCGAACGGCTCTTCATGCCGCTTTGCGTGGCGCCGCCGGGCAGGTCGTAGGGCACCGTCTGTTCGGCGTTGTACACCCGCCCGGTGATGATCGGTCGGTCGGGGTCGCCTTCGAGGAAGCTGACGATGACCTCCTGGCCGATCCGCGGCACCTGGATCGAGCCCCAGTTCTTGCCCGCCGTGGCTTGCGATACGCGGATCCAGCACGAGCTGTTCTCGTTGGACTGGTCGTGGCGGTCCCAGTGGAAGTGCACCTTGACCCGGCCATACTGGTCGGTCCAGATCTCCTCGCCGGACGGGCCGACCACCACGGCGGTCTGCGGCCCCTTGACGATCGGCCGCAGGGTGCTGCCCACCGGGCGGTAGCTCTGCTGCGCGTCGATGCAGCTGAGGTTGCTCTCGAACTGCGCCGCGCCGCTGCCGCCACCACTTTCCAGGCGCTCCTGGTGCACGTAGTAGCGGGCGGCGACGATCAGGTACTCGCGGTTCTGGTCCTGGCGGCTGAAGTTGCTCAGGCTGAACAGGTGGCCGCTGCCCAGGCCCCGGGCATTGCCGCGCAGCTCGACCCGCTCGTGCAGGCTCTGCAGCGACTCCAGGCGGGTGCGGGCGTAGTGCTCGCCGTCCTGGGTCTGCTCGTAGGCACCGGGGTAGTCGTACAGCGGGTAGTCGCCGGCCTGGTGCGGGCGCGGCATGGCCGAGCGCACGTCGATGCGCGCGCTGGGGCGCTGGAAGTCATAGTCGTTGAGCTCCAGGGAGCCCGACTGGACTTCCTGGGCCAGGTGCCAGTCGTTGATATGGTCGCGCTCGCGGTGCTGGCCGTCCGGCGGGTAGTAGGGCACGGTCTCGTAGCCCGGGGCCTTCTGGTGCGCGCCGTAGGCGTCGGCCAGTACCAGCACGTGGCGTTCCTGCTCGTGGCGGAAAAAGTAGTAGATGCCTTCTTCTTCCATCAGGCGGCTGACGAAGTCGAAGCTGGTCTCGCGGTACTGCACGCAGTACTCGCGCTCGCGGTAGTTGCGGCTGAGCAGGTCCTCGAAATCCGAGAAACCCAGGTCGCGGAACACCTGCTTGATGATCTGCGGCGCGCTCAGGTGCTGGAAGATCCGGCAGTCGCTGGTGCGCGTCAGCAGCCACAGCCACGGGCGCAGGGTGACCCGGTAGGCGGCGAACTGGCCCTGGTCCACCGACTGGCTGCAACGGGCGACGATGCCGTGGAAGTGCCGCGAGCTGCCGACGCTCTGCTGCACGCTCAGGCTCATGGGCTTGCCCAGCAGCTGGTTGAGGTCGATGGCCGGGTCGTCGCTGGTCAGCTGCAGCTCGTAGTCGAACAGGCGGCCGAGCTCCTCGCTGCCGCCCATCTCGGCAAGGATCAGCTTGTCCGGCCCCAGGGGGCTGTTGATCTGCGCCAGGCGCGTGAACTGCTTGAACAGCATGGTCGGTCCTGTCAGTCGGCGGCGCCGAAGTCATAGTGCAGGTCGTTGTCGCGGCGGCTGATGCTGACGCTGGCCAGCGGCTTGCCCTCGAGCAGACGGGTCAGGAACTCGCGGCTCATGTCCGGCAGCAGGCCGTTGGTGAGGATGGCGTCGATCATGCGGCCACCGCTCTCGGTCTCGCTGCAGCGCGAGACGATCAGCTCGACCACGCCGTCGTCGTAGGCGAAGCCGACCTTGTGGGTGCCTTCCACGCGCTTGCGGATGCGCTCCAGCTGCAGGCGGGTGATGGCCTTGAGCATGGCGTCGCTGAGCGGGTAGTAGGGGATGGTCACCAGGCGGCCGAGCAGCGCCGGCGGGAAGATCTCCAGCAGCGGCTTGCGCAGCGAGGTGGCCACGGCCTCCGGATCGGGCAGGGCCTGCGGGTCCTTGCAGATGTTGGCGATCAGCTCGGTGCCGGCGTTGGTGGTGAGCAGGATCAGGGTGTTGCGAAAATCGATCTGGCGGCCTTCGCCGTCTTCCATCACGCCCTTGTCGAACACCTGGAAGAAGATCTCGTGCACGTCGGGGTGGGCTTTCTCCACCTCGTCCAGCAGCACCACGCTATACGGGCGACGGCGCACCGCTTCGGTCAGCACGCCGCCCTCGCCGTAGCCGACGTAGCCGGGTGGCGCGCCCTTGAGGGTGGAGACGGTGTGGGCTTCCTGGAACTCGCTCATGTTGATGGTGATCAGGTTCTGCTCGCCGCCGTACATGGCCTCGGCCAGGGCCAGGGCGGTCTCGGTCTTGCCCACCCCGGAGGTGCCGGCGAGCATGAACACGCCGATCGGCTTGTTCGGGTTGTCGAGGCCGGCGCGGGAGGTCTGGATGCGCTTGGCGATCATCTTCAGCGCGTGGTCCTGGCCGATGATGCGCTTGGCCAGGTGGCTGTCGAGGTTGAGCACGGTCTCGATCTCGTTGCGCGCCATGCGGCCCACCGGGATGCCGGTCCAGTCGGCGACCACCGAGGCCACCGCCTGGTAGTCCACGGTCGGCAGGATCAGCGGGCTTTCGCCCTGCAGTTGGCTCAGGCGCTGTTGCAGGTCGATGAGTGTTTCACGCAGCTCATGGCTGCCCTGTGCGTCCACTTCCCGGTCGACCACGCCGACCTGCTCGCGCAGTTGCGCGCGGGTGGCCAGCAGTTCATCGACCAGGGCCTTCTCTTCGGCCCAACGGTTTTCCAGGTCGGCCAGGCGCTCGCGCTCCTCGACCAGCAGGCTGTCGGCCTGGGCCTGGCGCTGCCCGGTGCTGACGCCGATGGCGGCTTCGCGGGCAATGATCTGCAGTTCCACCTCCAGCGCTTCGATGCGCCGACGGCTGTCGTCCACCTCGGCCGGCACCGCGTGCAGGCTGATGGCGACGCGGGCGCAGGCGGTGTCGAGCAGGCTCACCGACTTGTCCGGCAGCTGGCGCGCCGGGATGTAGCGGTGCGACAGCTTCACGGCGGCTTCCAGCGCTTCGTCGAGGATCTGCACCTGATGGTGCTTCTCCATGGTCGAGGCCACGCCGCGCATCATCAACAGC
Organism: Pseudomonas carassii; assembly: GCF_036324045.1. Taxonomy (NCBI): domain Bacteria; kingdom Pseudomonadati; phylum Pseudomonadota; class Gammaproteobacteria; order Pseudomonadales; family Pseudomonadaceae; genus Pseudomonas; species Pseudomonas carassii. The sequence goes on from NZ_JAZDCT010000023.1 coordinate 62,172, forward strand.
GCCTTGGCCTCGCTCGGCTCGTCGACCTGGACTACCTGGAAACGGCGGGTCAGGGCCGGGTCCTTCTCGATGTGTTTCTTGTACTCGGCCCAGGTGGTCGCGGCCACGGTGCGCAGGCTGCCACGGGCCAGGGCCGGCTTGAGCAGGTTGGCGGCGTCACCGGTGCCTGCCGCGCCGCCGGCACCGACCAGGGTGTGGGCCTCGTCGATGAACAGGATGATCGGCTTGGGTGAGGCCTGGACGTCCTCGATCACCTGGCGCAGGCGCTGTTCGAACTCGCCCTTCATGCTGGCGCCGGCCTGCAGCAGGCCGACGTCCAGGCTGCGCAGCTCGACGTCTTTCAGTGCCGGCGGTACGTCGCCGGCGACGATGCGCAGGGCGAAGCCTTCGACCACGGCGGTCTTGCCGACGCCGGCCTCGCCGGTGAGGATCGGGTTGTTCTGGCGGCGGCGCATGAGGATGTCGACCAGCTGGCGGATCTCCTCGTCACGGCCGACGATGGGGTCGAGCTTGCCGCTGCGGGCCTGCTCGGTAAGGTCGACGGTGAAGCGCTTGAGCGCCTCCTGCTTGCCCATCGCCGCCGGAGCCATGGCGCCGCTGGCCTCGCCCGGCGCGGCGGCGCTGAAGCCGTCGCTGGCGGCCAGGTTGTTTTCCGGCGAGTCGCCGACGTACTCGTCGAAGCGCTCGCTCAGGGCCTCGATCTTCAGCTTGGCGAACTCGCTGGACAGCCCCAGCAGCGCGTTGCGCAGGCTTGGGGTCTTGAGGATGCCGACCAGCAGGTAGCCGGTGCGCACCTGGCTTTCGCCGAACATCAGGCTGCCGTAGACCCAGCCGCGCTCGACGGCTTCCTCGACCTGGGAGGACAGGTCGGTGATCGAGGTCGAGCCCCGTGGCAGGCGGTCCAGGGCGTCGGTCAGGTCGCGGGCCAGGCGTGCCGGCTCGACGTTGAACTGGCGGATGATGCGGTGCAGGTCGCTGTCCTGCAGTTGCAGCAGCTGGTGCAGCCAGTGCGCCAGCTCGACATAGGGGTTGCCCCGCAGCTTGCAGAACACCGTGGCCGCCTCGATGGCCTTGTAGGCGACGCTGTTGAGTTTGCCGAACAGCGCGGCGCGGCTGATTTCACCCATGGTCCTGACTCCTTGTGAGGGGGGCGGCGACCGGCTGGTCGGCGTAGTACCGGGCCAGCTTCAGGTCGCGTGCATCGTGCGAGGGGCGGCCGAGCCAGGTGTCGAACCCCAGGCGCTGACCGGCATTGAGTTGCAGCGCGGGCACCTGGCCCTGCGCGAGGATGAGGTTGAGGTCCCAGTCCAGTTCCTGGCCCAGGTACTCGGCGACCCAGGCCGCCAGCTCGACGAACGCCTGCCCGCCGGGGAGCAGGGCGTGGTACTGGTCGAGGGTCAGCGGGCCCAGGCACAGGCGGAACTTGTGCTGGCGGTCCCAGACGTAGCGGCCCAGGCACAGGTCGACGCCCAGGCGGTTGGCGCGTACGCCGAGCTGGCTGCGCTCGGGCAGCTCCAGCCACTGGCCGACGTACTCCTCGAGCTGCACCGGCACGCCGAAATAGCTCGACAGGATGCTGCACAGGCCGTCCGGGTAGCGGGTCTGCGCCGCCAGGTGGCCGGACCAGTGCAGCTTGGCGCTGTCGGCCAGTGGCCCCTGGCCTTGCAGTTCCGGCTGGCCGCGGCCGCTGAGGGCGGCCAGGCGCGCGGCCCAGTAGTCGTCGCCGGGGCGGTCGTGGCTGACGGTCGGCCGGGCCTCGGCCCAGGCGCGGTAGAACAGGCTCAGCAGGCGGTGGTGGAAGATGTCGAGGAAGCGCTTGCTGGTCGGGTCGGCGTGGTTGCGCTGGCGCTCGCGCATGTACTCGGTCAGGTGCAGCGGCAGCGGACCGTTGGGGCCGCCGAGGCCGAAGAAGAACTGCTCCAGGCGCGCCGGCTGATCGTCGTTGGCCGTGACCGAGGCCAGCGTCGCCGGGGCGAAGCTGCAATCCAGGCGCTGGCCCAGGCGCACCGGCTCGTCGGCCAGGCGTAGCGAATGGCCGAAGCGCGGCAGCTCGGGGTTTTCCGCCTCGAGGCGTCGCAGCGCCTGGAAGAAGTCGTACTCCCAGGGCTGCGCCTGCATGGCCTGTAGCGTGTTCACAGGGTCGGCCTGCGCCCGGGCTTGGCGTTCCAGCGCATGATCTCGCCACGTTCGCTGGTGCGCAGCACGGTTTCGGTGAAGCTGTTGATCGACACGTAGCGGGTCAGGAAGCGCTCGAACACCGCGCCCAGGAGGAACACGCCGGTGCCGCGGAAGGCATTCTCGTCGAACGTCAGGGTGATCTCCAGGCCGCGGCCGAAGACGATTGGCCCGGGCATCGGCAGGCGCCGGGTGCAGGGCTTGCAGCTGACTTCGCGCAGGCCGTCGATCTGCAGTTGCAGGGCACTGTCCTGCTGGTCGCCGTACAGGCGCAGCAGTTCGCGCAGGGCGGCGGCGCCCTGGCCCTGTTCGGCCAGGGACAGGTAGTTCAGCGACAGTTGGCTGATCAGACGCCAGGCCCGGTTGTCATGGGCATGGCTGGCCTTCGGTCGACTGGGGCCGGCCAGGCAGCGCACGGCGGACACCGGCGCGCTGTCGGCCAGGCTGAAGTCGCTGCGCCCGTCGCCGACGTTCATGAACAGCGGCAGGTCGCGGTTGCTGCACAGCGCGCTGATGCCCAGCTGGCGCAGGTCGTGGCGGTACGGCGCCTGGTGGCCGTCGACCAGGCTGACGAAGGTCTCGCTGCCCATGTAGCTGGAGCGCGTGCCGTTGCGTCGCTGCTCGCTGGACAGCACCCGGGGCTCGCGGCGGACGATGTAGTAGGCCTGGTCGCGGCCGTAGCGTGACGGGTCGCGCACGGCGTAGAACGGCAAAAATGCCTGGTCCGGCCCGGTGCCGTGGCCGCTGACCTGCTGCAATGAGTGGATCTCGAAATCGGTGGGCCGGGTGCGGTCGGCGATCACATGGTGCTCGTGGACCCGGTCGGTCAGGTGGATACGGTCGACCCGGCGCGGGAACAGGTTGATCGCCGGGGTGCAGAACGGCACGAACTGCGCGCTGCCCACGCTGCTCTCCAGCGCGGCGTCGAAACGCTCGAACAGCACCAACAGTTCCAGTTCCTGGCCATCGCAGCGTTTGACTGCCCGCTCCAGCCCGGCGAAATCAACGAACAGGAAACGCTGCGGCAGGGCGAAGTATTCCTGCAACAGGCGATAGCCCTGGAACGCCTGGGGGACCACCGGCAACGCCGCTTCGCGGTCGTCGAAACCGCACGGTAGCAAGGCCTGCTCGACCGGGATGCGCTCGACCCAGTCGGCCCCGGGCTGGCGCACGAACACCGCGCAGGCGCTGCCCAGCAGTTGCTCGTACAGGCGGAAGGGTGTTTCGTCGGCGCCATTGAGGTACAGCGGCAGGTGCGTCAGCGGCAGGCTGTTGAAGGGGATTTCCGCGCCGCTGCGCAAGCTCAGGCGCAGGCCGGCGCGGGCCTTCGGCTCGCTGGCGGCCAGGCGCCCGAGCACGGCGCCGGGGTTGCCGAAGTATTCGGCGCGGGCCACCTGCAGCGGCCACAGGGTCACGTCCTGGGTGCTGCGGAATTCGCACGGCGTCTGCGAGTTGCGGCCGAGGTTGGCGCGCAGCACGCTGTCGCGGGGCAGCTGGAAACCGGCGGCCAGAGAGCCCTCGTCGGGGTCGGTCTGCAGTTGCACCACGGTCATCGACGGGGTCGGCGCCAGGTAGTGCGGGTAGGCGATTTCCAGCAGGTTGTGGGTGAAGGTCGGGTACTCGGCGTCGAGTTTCAGCTGCACTCGCGCGGTGAGGTAGGCGAAGCCTTCCAGCAGGCGCTCGACATAGGGATCGGCGCATTCGATCCCGGACAGCGTCAGGCGCCCGGCGATCTTCGGGTATTCCTTGGCGAACTCGGCGGCACCCTCGCGAATGTGCTGTAGTTCCTGGTTGTACAGCTCGAGCAGGCGCGGGTTCATGCGCGTCTCCGGCGGTCGGCGGGGGCCACGCGCACGTGCCCGGACTCCAGGTCTACGTCGGTCTGCAACAGCAGCGGCAGGGCCGCCGGCTGGGCCCACAGGTCGCCTTCGATCTCGAAGCTCAGGGCATTGGCGTTCATCTCGCCGGGCGCGGCCTGGGCGCGCACCTTCAGGGTATGGGCGAGGATGCGCGGCTCGTAGGTGGCGATGGCCTGGTGGATGATGCGCTCGAGCGCGTTGAGGTCGATGTTCGACGCGCTGTTGCCGGCCAGGGCCGGCAGGCCGTAGTTGATCACCGAGGCGCCGGCCGGGGAATTCAGCGTGGCGCCGGTGTCGAGCAGCGAGGTGGTGTTGAGCAGCCAGGCCAGGTCGCGCAGCACCGAGGCCTTGAGCTGCTGCAGGCTGAGCACGCGCTTGTCGGGGGCTTCCTGCGGGTTGCCCGGGTCGTCATCGGTCAGGCGATCCAGCAGCGAGGGCTGCAGGCGGTCGCGGGTGGCGATCTCGGCTACCACTGGAACATCCCTGTGAACATTTTCTGGTCTTCGAAACCGGTGTCGCAGGACGCGCTCGGCGCCGGCGTGGAGGCTTCCAGGCCGGCCGGGGTCAGGCGCACGGCGCGCGAGGTCTTCAGGCATTCGCCCTTGAGCGTCGGGTGTGGCTGCACATGGGTCACCAGCACGATCGGCACACCGTCGAACTGCTCGACCCGGGCCTTGCCGGCGCGGTCGGGGCTCAGGCCGCAGGGCCATGGCATGTCCAGTGCCAGACGCTGTTCGCCGCGATCGAGCACGCACTGCCCGGCATTCTCGGTCAGCTTCACGGTCTGCCCGCCCAGGTTCGCCTGGTCCAGCAGTTCGGCGTCGGCGCAGGCGCTCAGGGCCAGCAGCAGGGCGCCGGCCAGGGCCACGCGCTTCATGTCAGCTCCCAGAACCAGACCTGTTTCGACTGGTAGTTCTGATCGGAGAAGCCTTTGGTCAGGCCGCGGTTCCACAGGTCGATATGGTCGCCCGTGCGGTTTTCCTGGCTTTGCCCGGTGCGGGCGAAGCAGTCCTTGTAGAAGATGATCCCGGTCTTGGCCTTGAGCTTGTCGCGCTCCTGGGCGCTGCCGCCGATGCGCTGCGGGCGTCCCAGCTGGCGCTCCAGCCAGTTGGCCAGGGATTCGGCGCCACGGGCATGGCCATGGGCGCATTTGGGTTCGGTATAGGTCGATTTGTTGACCTTGAGGCTCATCTCGCCATTGAGCGCGATGCTCATGCGGATGGCGCACTGGTTGTCCCACGGACCATCGCAGGGCGAGGACACTTTCGGATAGGCATTCCACAGGTTGATGAAAGAAGGCTTGGCCATGATGTTCACCGTGGGCGGGTGAGGCGTGGAGAAGGGCGCCCGCGCCGCCTGGGGCGGCACGGGCGCGGTCGGTCACATCTTGACGTTGGAGCGGATGTTCCAGCCGTACTTGATCGGGCCGCCTTCCTTGGTGCCGTCGGCCTTCTGCGGCTGGTAGTCGACGGTGACCTTGGCGAAGTTCAGGGTCACGTTCTCGGTCAGGCGGTCGTCGCTGCCCGAGCCGCCGGTGCTCAGCGAGCTGACGATCACCTCTTCGAGGTTGATGATCAGGTACTCGACCTGGCTTTCACCGCCGGCCTTGCGCACGGTCAGCTTGACCTTGTCGATGTGCTTGCCGCTGGAGCAGTGGGCCATCAGGTTGGGGCTGGACTTGTCGATGTACTTGGTGATCGACAGGTCCTGGATGTTGACCTTGCCCGAACCGCCGCCGCTGCCCATGTGCATGTTGCCGGACTGGGACATGCCCCAGCTCCAGTTGAGCACGTCGATTTCGTCCTTGTGGGCCTTGTCGTGGGACTCGCCCTTGATGTCGCCGATCTTGATGAAAATATCTACAGCCATGATGTCCTCGGGATTTCGCGTCGGTTAGCGGTAGTAGTGGCTAGTCGCGGGGCACGCCCGCTCCCTGCGTGGGAGCGGGCTTGCCCCGCGATGATCAGGCCCCTTTGGCCGAAGGCAGCTTCGACACCAGGCGCAGCGACACGGTCAGCCCTTCGAGCTGGTAGTGCGGGCGCAGGTAGAAGCGCGAGTTGTAGTAACCCGGGTTGCCTTCGACTTCCTCGACCACCACTTCGGCGGCCGCCAGTGGGTGCTGGGCCTTGGTGGTCTCGGTGGAGTGCGCCGGGTCGCCGTCGACGTAGTTGAGGATCCAGTCCTGCAGCCAGCGCTGCATCTCGTCCTTTTCCTTGAACGAGCCGATCTTGTCGCGAACGATGCACTTCAGGTAATGGGCGAAGCGGCAGGTGGCGAACAGGTACGGCAGGCGCGCGGCCAGGTTGGCGTTGGCGGTGGCGTCCGGGTCGTCGTACTCGGCCGGCTTCTGCAGCGACTGCGCGCCGATGAAGGCGGCGAAGTCGGTGTTCTTCTTGTGCAGCAGCGGCATGAAGCCGTTCTTGGCCAGCTCCGCCTCGCGGCGGTCCGAGATGGCGATCTCGGTCGGGCACTTCATGTCCACGCCACCGTCGTCGGTGGGGAAGGTGTGCGCCGGCAGGCCTTCGACTTCACCGCCCGACTCCACGCCGCGGATGCGCGAGCACCAGCCGTAGTGCTTGAACGAGCGGTTGATGTTCACCGCCATGGCGTAGGCGGCGTTGGCCCAGGTGTACTTGCTGCTGTCGGCGCCGTCGGTGTCTTCCTCGAAGGCGAAGGCCTCCACCGGGTCGGTCTTGGCGCCATAGGGCAGGCGTGCCAGGAAGCGCGGCATGGTCAGGCCGATGTAGCGCGAGTCTTCCGATTCGCGCAGCGAGCGCCAGCCGGCGTATTCCGGGGTGGTGAAGATCTTGGTCAGGTCGCGCGGGTTGGACAGCTCCTGCCACGAGCCCATGCCCATCACCGTCGGCGAGGCGGCGGAGATGAACGGCGCGTGCATCGAGGCGCAGACCTTGGACACTTCGCCCAGCAGCTCGACATCGGGGGGCGACTGGTCGAAGTAGTAGTCGCCCACCAGGCAGCCGTAGGGCTCGCCACCGAACTGGCCGTATTCCTCTTCGTAGAGCTTCTTGAACACCGGGCTCTGGTCCCAGGCGGTGCCCTTGAACTTCTTCAGGGTCTTGTGCAGGTCGTTCTTCGAGATGTTGAGCACGCGGATCTTCAGCTGCTCGTCGCTCTCGGTGTTGTTGACCAGGTAGTGCAGGCCGCGCCAGGCGCTTTCGAGCTTCTGGAAGTCATCGTGGTGGATGATCTGGTTGACCTGGGCGGTGAGCTTGGCGTCGATGGCGGCGATGATCTGCTCGATCGAGCCGATGGCATCGTTGGAGACCAGGCTGGTCTGTGCCAGGGCTTGCTCGGCGAGGGTGCGCACGGCGCTCTCGACGGCTTCCTTGGCCCGCTCGGTCTTGGGCTTGAATTCCTGCAGCAGGAGGCTGGCGAACTCGCTTGGGTCCTGGGTGGCCGCCTGCGGGGCCTGGCTGTCGCGCAACGGATCGTTCATGGTCGGTCTCCTCAGGCCTTCGGCTCGGTGTCGGCGGGTTTCGGCGCGCTGGCCAGGGCCTGGAGCAGCGCCGGGTCCTTGATGGCCTTGAGGATGATGTCCTCGGCGCCGGTCTTGCCGTCCATGTAGGTCAGCAGGTTGGCCAGCTGGGTACGGGCCTCGAGCAGCTGGTTCAGGGCATCGACCTTGCGCGCCACGGCGGCGGGGCTGAAGTCGTCCATGCTCTCGAAGGTGATGTCCAGGCTCAGGTTGCCTTCACCGGTCAGCTCGTTGGGCACGTTGAACGCCACGCGGGGCTTCATGGCCTTCAGGCGCGAGTCGAAGTTGTCGACGTCGATCTCCAGGAACTTGCGGTCGGCCACGGCCGGCAGCGGCTCGGCGGGCTTGCCGGCGAGGTCCGAGAGCACGCCCATGACGAAGGGCAGCTGGACCTTCTTCTCGGCGCCGTACAGCTCGACGTCATATTCGATCTGTACCCGCGGCGCACGGTTGCGCGCGATGAATTTCTGGGAGCTGTCTTTCGCCACGTTGTTCCTCCTGGTCGCCGGTACGGCGGCTCTGCTTGTTGCGGGCGTCGGTGTTTAGGCGGCCGGAACGACGTCAATCGTGTTCCGGGCCACGCAGGTTCTCGAATTGCGACATGCCATCGGGGATCAGGTCGCGGACGATGGTCGCGAAGTCGGCGTCGACCAGCTTCTTCGCCCGGCGCAGCAGCACCGGCAGCGGGCTGGAGGGCTCGTGGCGGGCGTAGTACTGGAGCAGGCGCTCGAGGCTCTGCAGCACGTCGTCGCGGCTGTTCACCTCGCCGGGGCGCGCGGCGACACGTGGCGCGGCGACGGCGGCGGGCAGCGGGTCGTCAGGGACGCCGTGCGCCGTCACTTCGTCCATGCTCGCGCTGACCGGCGCCGAGCCTTCCGGGCTGTAGTCGGCCAGCACCTGCTGGACCTGGCGCAGCGGCTGGCGCAGGGCGGACAGGTCGACGCCGCTGGCCGAACCGACCTGGTCGTTGACCCGGCTCTCGATGGTGTCCAGGGATTCGCGGGCCAGTTGCAGGGCTTGGCGGCATTGCGCGAGCTGCTCGGGGTCGGCGTCGCGCAGGGCGGCGGCCAGTTCCTCGGCGCTCAGCTGCTCGCTGGCGAAGTGCTGCACGCCCGCCGCATGCAGGGCGGCGCGCAGGGTGACCGGGCCAAAGGTGCGCGAACGCACCAGCACGGCGTCGCGCAGCAGGGCGATGTTGGTGTCGCAGGTGAGCCCGGCCAGGGCATTGACCCGCACGGTGGGGTCGTTGTCGTCGGCGGCGTCCAGCTGCGGGTGCAGGTGCAGCCAGTATTCGCCCAGCAGGTCGCGGATCAGCTCGAGGCTCGCGGCCAGGCCTGGCAGGCCATGCAGGGCCAGGTTGGCCTGGACCAGGAAGTGGGTGATGCGCAGGTCCTTGCTGCGTTGCAGCAGGCTGGTGCAGGACTGCTCGATGTCACGCCACTGCGGCGGCTCGGCCGCTTGCACGGCGTCGCCCATCACGCGCTCGGGGCGGCCCTGGGCGTCACGTTCCAGTTGCAGGAAATCGGCATCGTATTCGAGGTCGTCGCCGCACGGAAAGTCTGCGGAAACAGCGGCGAGCAGCTGCGGTGAGTTCACCAGAAATCGATCTCCATATCGGCCCTTGGTGAGGGCGTCGTTTGCGCCAAGTTGCAAATGTGAAATGGCGCACAAACTTGTCAAAGAATGCGAAGTTGATATCACCGTGATATCACTTTGGCACTCTTAAGTTGCGCATTTATGGTTTATTTCCAAATTGCTGTCAAGGTAAGCTACGCGCCGCGAAGGGTGACTGTGAACCAGTTGGCAGGTATTCGTGTCCATTGGTCAGGTGCCATCAAAGTGCCTTGCCGATAGGGTTTAATACGACCTTCCGGGAAGCGAATTTCGGTGTTATGCCCAGTATTTACAAGGGTTTAGCCGGAAAGCGAGGTCGGGCTCGCGAATCCACTCAAATGGATGTGTGAGTGTTTCATATATATGCAAGGAGGCGTGATGGCACTTTGCCTGACCATTACCAGTTATCACAAGATCACCCCTGGGCAATGCCCGGAGAAGTTGCTGGAAAACGGTGCCATCAGCGTAGGTCGTGCGGCGGATAATGACTGGGTACTTCCCGATCCGGAGCGCCTTGTTTCTTCGAAACATTGTGTGATCCAGTTCAAGGATGGCCGCTATTACTTGACCGATAACAGCACCAACGGCGTGGAACTGGTGCATGCCGGTATTCGCCTGCGTCGCGGTAACAGCGAACCGCTGATGGACGGTGAAGTTATTCGAATCGGCGATTACGAGATCCAGGCGCGCATCGATGCCGGCCTGTCGATTCCGGTCGCCGGGCAGCCGCAGACCCACAGTTTCGAAGCCCTGATGGCCAACCAGATGGCCGCCCCGAGCGCGCCCATCGTCGGCGCGCCGGCCGCGTTCTTGCAGGGGGCTTCGAGCCACGACACCCTGCCGGACCTGTTCGATTTTCTTGGCCCCTCAAGCGTGCCCCCGGCCAGCCAGGCGGACCATGTCCCCGCACAGCAGCATGACTTCCGTCCACCCACGCCGGTGGCACCGCCGCCCGCGCCGGTGCAGGCCGCCATGCCCGCCGCGCCGGGCATGATCCCCGATGACTGGAACCTGCTCGACGAAACGCCGGTCGTTGCTCCCCAGCCTGCGCCTGTGATCGCGCCGCCCCTGCCAGAGCCGGTAGCGCCGGTGGCACCGGTCGTCACGCCTGCGCCGCCGCCCATCGCCGTGTCGGCACTTGCGCCCGAGCCGGCTGGTGCCGGCGATGCCTTGCTGCAGGCCTTCCTGCGTGGCGCGGGCATCGAGCACCTGCGCATCGACGCGGCCGATGCCGCTGCGCAGATGGAGGCGGTCGGGCGCAGCTACCGCCTGATGGTCGAAGGTCTGATCGATGTGCTGCGCGCGCGCAGCAGCCTGAAGGGCGAGTTCCGCATGCAGCAGACCACCATCGCCCCGGTGCGCAACAACCCGTTGAAGTTCGCCCCCAACGCCGACGAAGCGCTGCTGTTGCTGCTGCGCGAGGGCAATCAGGCGTTCATGGCCCCGGACCAGGCGGTGCGCGACAGTTTCGACGACCTGCGCGCCCACCAGCTGGCGGTGATGGCGGGCGTCGAGGCGGCCATCAAGCACCTGCTCGAGCGCTTCGAGCCTGCCCGCCTGGAGCAGCGCCTGGCGCCCGCCGCCGGGTTGGCCAAGCTGTTCGGCGGTTCGCGCCAGGCCCACTGCTGGCAGCAGTTCACCGAGCTCTACAGCCAGATTTCCCGGGAAGCCGAAGACGACTTCCAGGACCTGTTCGGTCGCGAGTTCAGTCGCGCCTACGAGGCCCATAGCCAACGCATTCAACGCTCCTGAGGCCAACGCCCGGAGCACAGGAAGAACACAGGACGTCATGAGGACGAGGATGAGTGCAACGAGACTGATCGCAGCCCTGGCCATGGTGCTGCTCAGTGCCTGCAGCAAGGACAGCCCGGTCGAGCCTGCCGTCACCGACGCGGCGCCGGCGGCCACGGGTATCACCCTGTACTTCAGCGCCGCGGCCGGGCTCAACCCCGGTGCCGGCGGCACGCCCGCGCCGGTGCGGGTGCGCATCTACGAGCTGAAGAACAGCGCCGCCTTCGCTCGCGCCGACTATTTCGCCCTGGCCGAGCGCGCCCAGGCCACCCTGGCCGCCGATCTGATCGACCAGGACGAAGTCCTGCTCCAGCCCGGCGAGCAACTGCGCCTGGAGCGTCCGCTCGACCCGGCCACGCGCCAGGTCGGCCTGGTGGTCGGCTACCGCGAGGTCGACCAGGCCCAGTGGCGCAGCGTGCTGCCGGTGCCGCCCCGTGACTATCAGATCAGCCTCGATGTGCGCGCCGTGCGCAGCGCCGTGGCCACCCCACAACCTGAGCCTGCCCGCTAGGCAATCGGAGAACCCATGTCCTGGAACAATCGCGTGGTCTGGTCGGAAGGGATGTTCATCACCACCCAGCACTTCCAGCAGCACGACCGCTACCTGGAAAACTTCGTCGACGCCCGCAACCGGCCACTCAGCGCCGCTGCCTGGGGTTTTTCCGAGCTGCTGGTCGACCAGGGCCTGCTGGCCCAGGGCAAGCTGGCGATCCTCAGCGCCCGTGGCCTGTTGCCGGACGGCACGCCGTTCGACATCCCGCGTGACGACCTGCCGCCCGCGCCGCTGGAGATTCCCGACGACCTGCGCAACGGCGTGATCTACCTGGGCCTGCCGCTCAAGCGCGCCGGTGCCCGCGATACCGTCGATGACGGCGAAACGCCCGACGGCGCGCGCTATGTCAGCCGTATCAGTGAAGTCCGCGACGACAACGCCCCGTTCGAGAACCGCGCGCCATTGGCCCTGGGCAGCCGCGCCCTGCGCCTGCTTCGCGCCGAGGACGGCCTGAGCGACTATGCCGCGCTGGGCGTGGTGCGTATCCGGGAGAAGCGCGCCGATCGCGCCCTGGTGCTGGATGACGGTTACATCCCGCCGCTGCTCGATGTGACCGCCAGCAACCTGCTGTCGGGTTTCCGTGGCGAGCTGCTCGGCCTGCTGCACCAGCGCGGCGAGGCCCTGGCCGGGCGCGTGGTGGCCTCGGCCAACGGCGGTGCCTCGGAGATTGCCGATTTCATGCTGCTGCAACTGGTCAACCGCGCCCAGCCGCTGGTCGAGCACCTCAACCAGCTGACGCCGCTGCACCCCGAGCGGTTGTACAGCGAGCTGGTGGCCCTGGCCGGCGAGTTCGCCACCTTCACCCGTGAAGGGCGCCGCCCCGAGGCATATCCGGTGTACCAGCACGACGACCTGGCGGCCACCTTCGCCCCAGTGCTGGCCGCCCTGCGCGAGGCCCTGTCGATGCTGATCGACAGCAAGGCCGTGGCCATCCCGCTGGTCGAGAAGGCCTACGGCATTCATGTCGGCATGCTGGCCGACCGCAGCCTACTCGACAGTGCCAGCTTCGTCCTGGTGGTGCGCGCCGACGTGCCCAGCGAGACCCTGCGCAGCCGCTTCGGCCAGCAGAGCAAGATCGGCGCGGTGGAGCACATCCGCGACCTGGTCAACCTGCAACTGCCGGGCATTGGCCTGCTGCCGCTGCCGGTGGCGCCGAGGCAGATTCCGTTCCATGCCGGTTCCACCTACTTCGAGCTCGACCGAGGCAGCGAACACTGGAAGCAGCTGCAGCATTCCGGTGGTTTCGCCTTCTACGTCGCCGGCGAGTTCCCCGGCCTGAACCTGGCCTTCTGGGCCATTCGAGGATAAGCCGCGATGCAATCGGACGATCCGTTGGCCAATGACCGCACCCAGTTCATGCCGCGCCCCGGTGGCCGAGGCCCGCAGCCGGCCACGCCGGGACCTGCGCAGGCGGCGCCGCCACCGCCTCTGAACGTGCCGGCCGAACCACTGGCGCCGGGCCAGGCGGCGGGTTTGAACCCGCTGGAGCAGGCGGCCGGCCCGCTGCTGGCGTTGCTCACCCGCCTGCGCAACACCATCGCCCACCCGGCGCCGGCCAGCCTGCGTGCGCAACTGCTGGCCTACCTGCGCCAGTTCGAGGAGCGCGCCGAGGCCGCCGGGGTCGCGCGCAACGAGGTGCTGCTGGCGCGCTACGCCCTGTGCACCGCGCTCGACGAGGCAGTGCTCAGCACGCCGTGGGGCAGCGCCAGCGACTGGGGCAAGCAGAGCCTGCTGATCACCGTGCACAACGAGGCCTGGGGCGGCGAGAAGGTGTTCCAGCTGATGGAGCACTGTCTGCAGAGTCCACGTGAGCGCCTGCATCTGCTGGAGCTGTTGTACCTGTGCACCAGCCTTGGCTTCGAAGGCCGCTACCGGGTGATGAACGGTGGCCGTGCCCAGCTCGAGGCACTGCGCGAGCGCACCGCCGCGACCATCCGCAGCGCTCGTGGCGATATCGAGCGCGAGCTGTCGCCGCATTGGCGCGGCGTCACCGTGACCCGTGACCGCCTGGCGCAGTTCGTGCCGCCCTGGGTCGGCCTGGCCCTGGCCCTGGCGCTGCTGTTGCTGGTGCTGTTCGGCCTGCGCCTGAAGCTGGCCGCCGACGCCGAGCCGGTGTTCCGTGGCATCCATGCCCTGGGTGAGATCCCGGTGCAGGCCATGGACCGCCCGGTGGTGCAGCCAAAGCCGGTGGAACGTCCACGCCTGGCCGGTTTCCTGGCCGAAGACATCAAGGCCGGGCGGGTCGCCGTGGAGGATGCGGTGGACCGCTCGGTGGTGACCATCCGCGGCGACGAGCTGTTCGCCTCGGCCAGCGCCAGCATCAAGGGTGACTTCGAGCCGCTGATGCTGCGCATTGCCGAAGCCGTCGCCAAGGTCAAGGGCAACGTGAAGGTCACCGGCCACAGCGACAACCAGCGCATCGCCACGCTGCGCTTCCCGTCCAACTGGGCGTTGTCCCAGGCCCGTGCCGAGGAGGTGAAGAACCTGCTCGCCGCCCGCACCGGCCAGCCCGGGCGTTTCAGTGCCCAGGGCCTGAGCGACACCGAGCCGCTGGCGTCGAACGACAGCGCGCAGGGCCGGGCGAAGAATCGCCGGGTTGAAATCACCGTTCTGGCGGAGGGCGTCGAGTGAAGGCGTTTTTCAGTTTTGTCATTCGCTGGGTGGTCCCGGTGCTGGGCCTGCTCGCCCTCAGCCTGATCATCTGGTTCCTCGGTCCGCTGCTCGATGCGCTGGTGCCGGTCGCGCCACGTCTGGTGCTGATCGTCCTGCTGTTCGCGGTGTGGATCGCCTACCGCGTATGGCGCATCGTCCAGGCCCGGCGCCAGGCGGCCAAGGTGATGCAGAGCCTGGCTGCCGAAACCGCGCCGGACCCTGCCGGCGTTGCCACAGCCGAAGAGCTGGCGACCCTGCGCCAGCGCATGGACGAGGCCCTGGTGCTGCTGAAGAAGGCGCGTCTGGGCGGTGACGAGCGACGCAACCTGTACGAGCTTCCGTGGTACGTGATCATCGGCCCGCCCGGCTCGGGCAAGACCACCGCGCTGGTCAACTCCGGCCTGCACTTCCCGTTGGCGGCGCAGCTGGGCGAGGGCGCCATTCGTGGCGTGGGCGGCACACGCAACTGCGACTGGTGGTTCACCGACCAGGCCGTGCTGCTGGACACCGCCGGCCGCTACACCACCCAGGACAGCCATGCCCAGGTGGACAAGGCGGCCTGGCTGGGCTTCCTCGACCTGCTCAAGACCCAGCGTTCGCGCCGGCCCATCGACGGCGCCTTCATCGCCATCAGCCTGTCCGACCTGCTGCTGGGCAGTGACGCCGAGCGCGCCGCCCACGCGGCGGCGATCCGCACCCGCATCCAGGAGCTGTACAGCCAGCTGGGCGTGCGCTTCCCGATCTACCTGATGCTGACCAAGCTCGACCTGGTGCCGGGCTTCATGGAGTTCTTCGACAACCTGAGCAAGGAAGAGCGCGCCCAGGTGTGGGGCATGACCTTCCCCCTGGATGACGGCCAGCACGGCGATGGCCCGCTGGCCCAGTTCGGCAGCGAGTTCGCCTTGCTCGAGCAGCGTCTCAACCAGCGTCTGGTGGAGCGCCTGCAACAGGAACGCGACCCGGCGCGGCGCGACCTGGTCTACGGTTTCGTCCAGCAGTTCGCCGCCTTGCGCGGCAACCTCAAGACCTTCCTCGACGGCATCTTCAAGCCCAACGCCTTCGAAGCGCGCGCGCTGCTGCGCGGCGTGTACTTCACCAGCGGCACCCAGGAAGGCAGCCCCATCGACCGCCTGATCGGCAGCATGGCCCAGAGCATGGGCCTGGACCGTGCCCACCTGGCGCGGCAGAACGGCACCGGGCGCAGCTACTTCATCGAGAAGCTGTTCAGCGCCGTGGCCTTCGCCGAGCGCGGCCTGGTCGGCAGCAACCCCAAGGTCGAGCAGCGGCGCAAGTGGATCGCCCGCGGCGCCCTGGCCCTGAGCGTGGCCCTGGTGCTGGTGGTCGGCACCTTGTGGACCCTGAGCTATCGCGCCAACCAGCAGTACATCGCCGAGGTCGACAGCCGCCTCAAGCCGCTGGGCAAGAGCGTGCAGGAGCTGAGTCCGGCGCAGCGCAACGTGGTCGAAGTGCTGCCGTTGCTCAATGGCGTGCGCCGCCTGGCCGAAGATCCGCCCGGCTGGGCCGAGGGCCTGGGGCTGTACCAGGGCGACATGCTCGAAGGCGAGTCGGACAGCGTCTACCGCAAGTTGCTGATCGCCATCTTCGCCCCGCGCCTGGTCACCCGCATCGAAGAGCAGCTGTATGCCGGCGGCCCGTCCGACTACCTCTACGAGGGGCTCAAGGCCTACCTGATGCTGGCCGACGGCGAACACTACGACGCCGAGTTCATCAAGGCCTGGGTTACCCTCGACTGGGAGCGCAGCCTGCCCCGCGACCTGGCGCCGGACCTGCGTCAGGCCCTGGAGCAGCACCTGGCGGCGCTGTTCGACAAGCGCCCGCCCAATGCCCGTCTCGACCAGCGCCTGATCGACGACACCCGCCGCCAACTGCAGCAGCTGCCGGTGGCCCAGCGCGTCTACGATCGGGTCAAGCGCCAGAAACTGCCGGCCGGAGTCAGCGACTTCCGGGTCAGCGACGCCGCCGGCCGCGACGCCGCGCTGGTGTTCCGCTTCAAGAACGGCAAGCCGCTGAGCGAGCCGCTGCCGGGCATCTTCACCGTCGAGGGCTACCGTAAGGCGTTCCTCGCCGCCAGCCTGGCCCACAGCGAGACCCTGGCCGAGGAGCGCTGGGTGCTGGGCCGCGAGGCCAGCGAATCGGGCGATGCCAAGCGCCTGGCCGACGATGTGCTGCAGCTGTACTACCAGGACTACATCCGCCATTGGGATGCGCTACTGGCGGATCTGGACTTTGTGCCGATCACCAGCGTCGGCCAGGCCGCCGATGTGCTGCGGGTGCTGTCCGGGCCGACCTCGCCGATGAAGAAACTGCTGCAGGCGGTCGCCAAGGAAACCAACCTGGCGCAGCCGACCACTCTCGACAAGGTCCAGGCCAAGGCCGAGCAGGCCGGTGTCGACCAGTTGCGCCAGCGCCTCGGCGGCCTGCTCGGCGATGCGCCGCTGCCCAGCGACAACCCGGCTGCCCGTGAGGTGGACCCGGTGACCGCGCACTTCTCCGAGCTGGCCGCGCTGGTGGAAACCGGCGAAGGACAGCCTGCGGCCATCGACGGCCTGCTCACCGACCTCAACGCCCTGTACGTGCAGGTCAGCGCCATGGTCGGCGCCAGCGGCGACGCGCTGCTGGGCGAGGCCAAGAACCAGGCCCAGGCCGCCGCGCAGCGTGTCGCCCTGGGCGCCGCGCGCCAGCCCAAGGTGGTGCAGAACCTGGTGGGGTCGGTGCTTGGCTCGACCCATAACATCGTCATGGGCGGCGTGCGCAACCAGCTCAACGCCGCTTGGACCAGCGAGGTGGTGAACGTCTACCGCCAGTCCCTCAGCGGCCGCTACCCGCTGGTGGCCGGCAGCACGCGGGACGCCACCCTGGAGGACTTCGGTCTGTTCTTCGGCGTCGGCGGGGTGATGGACAACTACTTCCGCAAGTACCTGCAACCCTACGTCAATACCTCGAGCACGCCGTGGAGCTGGCAGCCCGGCGCGGCGCAGAAGCTGGGGATCAACAGCAACGTGCTGTACACCTTCCAGCGCGCGGCGAGCATCCGTGATGCGTTCTTCCGCAACAGCAACGGCGTGCAGCCGGGCGTGCGCTTCGAGCTCAAGCCGGTGGCGATGGACGCGACCATCACCCAGTTCCTGCTCGACCTCGATGGCCAGCAGGTCAGCTACGACCACGGCCCAAGTCGGCCGGTGGCGTTGCAGTGGCCGAATCCCAACAGCATCGGCGTGGTGCGCCTGTCGATCTCGCCGCCCTCGGCCACCGGCCGTTCCGGCCTGACCGTGGAAGGCCCCTGGGCCTGGTTCCGCCTGCTCGACCAGTCCGACCTGGTGGCCGGCAGCTCGCCGGAGCGCTTCAACCTGCGCCTGCGCGTCGATGGCGCCAGCGTGTCCTACGAGCTGCGCGCCAGCAGCGCCTTCAACCCGTTCCGCAGCCGAGTGCTCAGCGGTTTCAGCCTGCCGGAGCACCTGTGAACGACGTGGGTTTCTACGGAAAACTGGCCAGCCGCGGCGACTTCGTCAGTCGCGGCCTTCCAAACAGCTTCATCCAGCCCTGGGACCAGTGGCTGGCGGCGGGGATGCAGGCCAGCCAGCAGGCGCTGGGCGAGCGTTGGCTCGAGGCCTACCTGGTCAGCCCCTTGTGGCGATTCGCGCTGGCGCCGGGGCTGTGCGGGCCCGAGGCGGTCATCGGCGTGCTGATGCCGAGCATCGACCGGGTCGGGCGGTATTTTCCGCTGACCGTGGCCCAGGTGCTGGAGCCGGGGCAGCTGTTGGCGCCTGTGGTGGCCGGGGCCGAGGAATGGTTCGAGGCGGTCGAGGAGGCATTGCTGGCGACGCTTGAACCCGGTGCTGCCTTTGAGGAATTCGAGGCTGCTTTGCAGCCTTTTCGCGGCGCGAGGCCGCTCCTACAGGGACCTCAGGTGACTGTCGGTGGGTTGCAGCGGTTGGATGCGACCACGCCGCAGGGGCGCGCACTGGCCTTGGCCGAATGCGCCTGTGAGGGCATGAGCCTGTGGTGGGGCAGGGGTTCCGAACGTATCGCCCCGGGGTTGATGCGCTGCGCGGGCCTGCCGCGCAGCGAGGATTTCGCCGGGTTTCTACTGGGTAGCGAGGCGCGCAGCGAATGACCGACATGCAGTACACAGCGGCCAGCTACAGCCATGTCGGCATGGTGCGCAAGATCAACGAGGACGCCTGCCTGGAGTTGACCTGGGCAGGCCTGTGGGCAGTGGCCGACGGCATGGGCGGGCATGCGGCGGGCGACTATGTCAGCAGCCTGGCCATGGACAGCCTGCGCAGCCTGCCGATGCTCGACTCGCTCGACGACTTCAGCGGCGAGGTGCGCGACGGCCTGGCCTGGGTCAACGGCATCGTGCGCGAGGAAACCGTGCGCCGTGGCGTGGCGATGATGGGCAGCACCGTGGTGGTGCTGGCGGCGCGTGGCGACCAGGCCATCGGCCTGTGGGCCGGCGACAGTCGCCTGTACCGCCTGCGCGATGGTCGCATCGAGCGCCTCAGCCACGACCACAGCTACGTCCAGGAGCTGCAGGACAGCGGCCTGCTCAACGAGGCCGAGGCGCGGGTGCATCCGCGCGGCAACATCGTCACCCGCGCCATCGGCGTCGAGGATGACCTCGACCTGCAGGCCGTGGCCCTGCAGGTGCGGCCCGGCGACACCTACCTGCTGTGCAGCGATGGCCTGAACAAGACCGCCGAGGACCACGAAATCGCCGAAGTGCTCGGCCACGCCGACCCCTACGAGGTGGTCCGCAGCCTGGTGCACCTGGGGCTGACCCGTGGCGCGCCGGACAACATCACCGCAGTGGTCGTCAAGGTGAACTGAAGACATCATGGACATGCAAATCCCCGGATTCGACATCGATCGCGAGCTTGGCCAGGGCGCCATGGCCAGCGTGTACCTCGCCACCCAGCGTTCCCTGGAACGCAAGGTGGCGCTGAAAATCATGGCGGCGAGCCTGGCCGCCGACCCGACCTTCTGCGAGCGCTTCCTGCGCGAAGGGCGCACCCTGGCGCGGCTGGCGCACCCGAACATCGCCACCATCCACGACATCGGCAATGTCGGCGAGCTGTACTACATGGCCATGGAGTACCTGCCCGACGGCACGCTCAAAGAGCGCATCGCCGATGGGCTGACGCCCGAGCAGGGCCTCGCCTACGTGCGCCAGATCGCCCAGGCGCTGGGTTATGCCCATGCCCAGGGCCTGGTGCACCGCGACGTCAAGCCGGCCAACATCCTGTTCCGCGCCGACGGCACCGCGGTGCTGTCGGACTTCGGCATCGCCAAGTCGCTGGATGACCGCACCCAGTTCACCCAGGCCGGCTTCGCCGTCGGCACGCCGAGCTACATGAGTCCGGAGCAGGCGCGCGGCATGGAGATCGACGGCCGCGCCGACCTGTATGCGCTGGGCGTGGTGCTCTACGAGATCCTGGTCGGCAAGCTGCCGTACAGCGGCACCGACGCGCTGTCCACGGCGCTGGCGCACCTGACCGAGCCGCTGCCGGCACTGCCCATCGAGCATGGCCGCTACCAGGACATCCTGCGGGGCCTGCTGGCCAAGGATCCCAACGAGCGCTTCGCCGACGCGGCGGCGTTGCTGGCCGCGCTGGACCGCCTGACGGTCCAGGCGCCGGTCGAGGACAACGACAGCACATTGGTGCGGCCGTTGCCGATCCCGCCGCCGGTCACCCCGCAACCGGTGTCCATCGACATTCCGCAGGCCGTTGCCGCTCCCGTGAGCGAGCCTGCCCGGCGGCCCGAACCCAATCCCGCGCCCGTCGTGAAGTCCGGATCGAACAAGCCGGCCAAGGCCGTGCTGGCGGTGGCGATCGCGGCGGCGCTGGGATTGGGTGGTGCGTTTTTCTGGCTGCTCGGCGGCAGTGACGCGCCCGCGCCAGAAACACCGGTGGCGCAGACGCCCGCCGACAGCGTGGCCCCCGCCGAACCCAAGATCACACCCGTTGCCGCCTCGGACGATGGCCGCCCACTGCTGATGCCCGGCAAGAAGACCCTGTTCCAGCGTGTGCTGACCAAGCCCGAGGCCCAGCTGGTGGCCCAGCCCGGCGATGCCTCGGGCGAGAAACTGCCGGCCTTCTCCGTGCTCTACGTCTACCAGCGCAAGGACGTCGGCGGCCAGGCCTGGGTCCAGGTCGGCGCAGCCAGCGACGGCCAGCGCGATGGCTGGCTGCCGGCCGCGCAGACCAGCGACTGGAAACAGAGCCTGGTGCTCAAGTTCACCGAGCGCTCGGGCCGCTCGCCGGTGATGTTCATGCGTCAGGTGGACGATGTGCAGCACTTGCTCGACGACACCGCCCAGGCCCGCGACAGCCTGCTCAAGGCACAGAACCACCCCGACCAGGTACCGCAGGTGATGGCCCTGGAGCCGGCGGCCAGCGCCGTGCCGCAGAACCAGTTCTACCTGATGCCGATCTTCGACTACCGCGAAAGCTTCGATGCCGGCGGCCAGCCGGTGCAGCTGCTCAACATCGCCTCGATCGACCCCGGTGCCAGTGCCCGCGACAGCGCGCCCAAGGCAGCCGGCGTGACGGCGGTCGGCGACAACAGCTTCCGCACCGGCATCGTCCTGGTGGTGGACACCTCGGTGTCCATGCAGCCCTATATCGACCGTGTACGCCAGGTGGTCAGCGAGCTGCAGCAGCAACTGGCGGCCCGGGGCGAGCTGGACAGCGTCAGCTTCGGCCTGGTGGGTTTCCGCAACAACGTCAAGCGCACCCCGGGCCTCGAGTACTTGAGCAAGACCCTGGTCAGCCTGGAGGAGGGCCGGGATCCTGCGCGCTTCCTCAAGGCCGCCTCGCAGGTCAGGGCCACCAGCGTTTCCAGCCATTCGTTCAACGAGGACGCCTTCGCCGGGGTGATGCAGGCCGTCGAGGGCATGGACTGGTCCGGCTACGGCGGGCGCCTCATCCTGCTGGTCAGCGATGCCGGCGCACTGCGCAAGAATGACCCGTTCAGCAGCACCCAGATGAACGAGGCCGAAGTGCGCCAGGCGGCGCTGAGCAAGCAGATCAAGATCTACGCCCTGCACCTGCGCACCCCGGCCGGGGTGAAGAACCACGGCGCGGCCGAAAGCCAGTATCGCGTGCTCACCGCCGACAGCAACCCGCAGATCGGTGACCTCTACGTCGGCGTGCCGGGGGGCGAGGTCGGCGTGTTCGGCGAGCGCGTGCGCGAGATCGGCTCGACCTTCGCCGAGCTGGTGCATCAGGTGCGCAACCAGCAACCACAGCCGGTGCCGCTGCTGACCTCGGCCTCGGGGTTGGCGGCCAAGTCCCAGGCCATCGGCTATGCCATGCACATGGACTTCCTCGGCCGCCATGGCGCGAGCCAGGCGCCGCAGCTGGTCAGCGCCTGGACCGCCGACCGCGACCTGACCAACCCGACGCTGCCCACCCTGCAGGTGTGCGTGATGCTCACCAAGCTGCAGCTCAACGACCTGCAGCAGTCGCTCAAGCTGATCGTCGATGCCGCGCGCAAGACCCGCAGCTCGCCGGGCGACTTCTTCAACGAGATCGCCAGCGCCAGCGCCTACATGAGCCGCGATCCCGGCGCCCTGCGCAAGGGCGCCAACCTGGCCCAGGGCGGGGTGCTCGGCGAGTACCTCGATGGCCTGCCGTACCGCAGCAAGTCCCTGAGCATGACCCAGGACCTGTGGCTGTCGCTGTCGGTGGCCGAGCAGGAGGACTTTATCGACGAACTGGACTCGAAGATCCGCCTGTACGAGACCTTCCACAACGACATGGCCAACTGGGTGCGCTTCGGCAAGGCCGAACCGGGTGACGCCCTGTACCGTGTCCCGCTGTCGACGCTGCCGTGATGATTCGCCTGGACGGGGTGCGCATGACGCGCGGGCAGGGCGCCCAGCGTTACAGCCTGCAGGTCGACCGGCTGCACCTGGCCGTGGGCGAGCGGGTGGCGCTGGTCGGCCCCAGCGGCTGCGGCAAGAGCACTTTGCTCGACCTGCTGGCGCTGGTGCTGGCGCCGGATGCGGCAGAGGGCTTCGTCCTCGGCGGCGAGGATGTCGCCGGGCTGTGGCACGGCCGGCAGCTTGATCGCCTGGCCAGCTGGCGCAGCCGCCACCTCGGTTACGTGTTGCAGGCGGGTGGGCTGCTGGGCTTTCTCGACGTGCGCGACAATATCCGTCTGCCACGCCAGCTGCTGGGGCTCGGCGATGACGGCAGCGTCGAGCGCCTGGCCGAAGCGTTGGATGTGCATGACCAGCTGGGCAAGAAACCCGCCGCCCTGTCCCTCGGCCAGCGTCAGCGGGTCAGCTGCGCCCGTGCCCTGGCCCATGCCCCGACGCTGCTGCTGGCCGACGAACCGACCGCCGCGCTGGACCCGGTCAATGCCGAGCGGGTGATACAGCTGTTGCTGCGCGAGGCCGAGGCGCGCCAGGTGACCTGCGTGGTCGCCACCCACGACGAAGGCCTGGCCCGCCAAGCCGGGTTGACGGTGCTGCGCATGGCCTGTCGGCGTGAGGTCGACGGTGGTGTCACGGCAACGCTGGAGCGGGCCGCCTGATGCGCCCGCTGCTGATCGCCGGGCTGGCCTGGCAGGACTACCGCAACGATGCGCGGCTGTCGGCGTGCGGCGTGCTGGCGCTGGTGGCGGTGATTGCGCCGCTGCTGGTGCTGTTCGGCCTGAAGTTCGGCCTGGTCGGCAGCCTGACCGAGCGCCTGCAGCGCGACCCGGGCGTGCGCGAGATCATTCCGCTTGGCGGTGGGCGCTTTCGCGCCGAATTCATAGAGGAACTGGCACAACATCCGGGAGTGGCCTTCGCCATCCCCCGGACCCGACAGATCGCCGCCACCGCCGAACTGCTGTTGCCCGCCCACGGGCGTGGCCTGACGGTTGAGATGCTGCCCACCGCCGAGGGCGATCCCTTGTTGGCGCAGGTTGCTCCCCCGACGGGTCTGCAACAGGTGGTGCTGAGTTTTACCGCCGCGGAAAAGCTCGGCGCCAGGGCCGGAGACGAGCTGCAGGCCAGCTTCAGCCGTCGACAGGCCGGACAGATGCAATGGCGGCAGACGCGTCTTCAGGTCATCAGTGTGTTGCCCCTGGCGGCGTTCGAGCGCGATGGCCTGTTCGCATCGTTGCAGCTGCTCGAGGCTGTCGAGGACTACCGCGATGGCCGCGCGGTGCCGACACTGGGTTGGCAGGGCGAGGAGCAGGGAAGCGCGCAGCAGCGGGTGTACCCGGCATTTCGCCTGTATGCCCGCGAACTGACCGATGTCGAGCCGCTGCGCCAGTTCTTCGCCGAACACAAGCTGCTGGTCTCGACCCAGGCCGCACAGATCGCCCAGGTGCAGTCGCTCGGTCGCAACCTCGACCTGGTGTTCTGGATCATCGCCAGCTTGGCCGTGGCCGGCGCCGTGGCGGCCATTGCCGCGGGCGCGGTGGCGGCGGTGGAGCGCAAGCAGCGCGAGCTGGCGGTGCTGCGCCTGCTGGGCTTCGGCACTGCCGCGCTGCTGTTGTTCGTGGTGCTCCAGGCGCTCTACAGCGGCCTTTTGGCCGCCGCCGTGGCGGGGTTGTTGTACCTGTTGGCCGAACATGGCCTGAACCGACTTTTCATGCAGGTGCCCGGCGAGTTCGCCAGCCACCTGCTGCCCATGCACTACCTCGTTGCGTTGTGTGCCGTGCTGCTGGCCAGCACCGCCGCCGCCGCCCTGGGCGGCTGGCGGGTGGCGCGCATCGAAGCCTGCCAAGGAATACGTGATGTCTGATCGCCGTCTCGGGGCTGCCGCCCTGATCCTCACCGCGCTGAGCCTGGGGGCCTGTTCCCCGGCCGATGGCGACGACAAGGCCAAGCCGGCCGTGCAGTCCCAGGCCGGGGCCGACAGCAAGTTCGACAACCCCAAACCGTTGCCAGGCGATGTCAGCCTGCCGCTGCCCTGTGGCGGCGAGCTGGTGCTACGCAGTGTCTACGTGCTGGCCCAGGGCAGCCTCGACGACCGCGAGGTCAACCTCGGCTACCCGTTCAGCGAAGGCGAGGCCGGCTACAAGCAGTCGTTCATTTCCGGCTACCGACGCGACTTCATCAACGGCCAGTTCAGCCTGCAGGACCTGGCGCCGCAGTGGCAGAAGGCCGTCGGCCCGAGCCTGCCGAAGGTCGAGAAAGGCAGCCCGCTCACGCCGATGATGTACTTCATCGGCAAGTACGAAGTGACCGCCCGCCAGTACGCCCAGGTGATGGCCCAGGCGCCGTCGCTGGCCGGCGGCGACGCGGCGCCGGCCTGTGAGGCGAACAACGACGCGGCGGGGCGCCTGCCCAAGGTCAAGCTGTCGCGCTTCGAGGCCGAACGTTTCGCCGCCGTCTACAGCGCCTGGCTGATGAAGCATCATCGCGACCTGCTGCCGGTCAGTGGCCGTGGTAGCAAGGCCGAGGACGGTGGCACCGGTTTCGTACGCCTGCCCACCGAAGTCGAGTGGGAATTCGCCGCCCGTGGCGGTTCGGCGGTCAGCCGCCAGGAACTGGAAGGACGGCTGTTCCCGCGCAAGGTTGAAGGCGCCGACAGTGAGGGACCGCTGGCCGACTTCGCGGTGTTCAACCAGGTGGCCGGTGGCACCGGGCAGGCGGCGCGGCTGATGCCGATCGGTACCAAGCAGCCCAACCCGCTGGGGTTGTTCGACGTGATCGGCAACGCCGCCGAGATGGTCCAGGAGTCGTTCCAGCTGGTCAACGCAGGGCGCCTGCAGGGTGCCTACGGTGGTTTCGTGGTCAAGGGCGGCAACTACCTCGAGGGCGAGGGCACCCTGTTCACCGGCATGCGCCGCGAGTACCCGCTGTTCGGCGCCGACGGCACCGAGCAGCGCAACGAGACCACTGGCTTTCGCGTGGCCATCGGCGCCCTGTCGGCGCCGCGCTCGCGCTACCAGGAACTGTTCGAGCAGTGGCAGAAGGAAGGCCGGCTGGCCGGCCTGACCGACGATATCGACGCCGCCCAGGACCCGACCAAGCGCCTGGACAGCATCATCGCCGCCGCCACCGACCCGCGCCAGCAGGCCGAGCTCGGCCTGGTCAACGAAGAGCTCAAGCGCAACGTCTCGCTGATCGCCCGCCAGCGTGAAGAGGCCGCTGGCAACCTGATCCAGTCCGCCGCCCTGGTGGCCGAGACCGTCAACAACTACAACATCCGCCTGACCAATCTGCAGGCCACCCAGGCCAAGGCCGAGGCTTCGGGCGACCAGACCAGCGCGCGCATGTACGGCGCCGCCATCGCCAATGGCCGCGCCGCGCTCGACGGCGCCGTGGCCATCTACATCGACAACCTGTCCAGCGGCACGCGCTACACCGACGCGGTGATCCAGGCGCAGTTCCAGCGGGTCAAGGAAGAGCTCAATCGCAAGCCGGTCCTGGGCAACAGCCTGGTGACCCGCGCCACCCTGTTCGTCCGCCACGTCGGGGAGTACCGCCAGAACCGGCGGGCCGATCCGGCGACGATCCTCAAGGAGCTGCTGGCATCGGCCGCCCCGCGACCCTAAGGACAGCTTCGACAGAAAGGACTCCCGGGAGGCACGAAGCCCCCGGATACCGAGAAACCCAAGAAGAGAAACCAGACCATGTTCACCCGCAAACCCCTGATCACTGCATCCCAGGCCCGTACCGCGCTGCTGCTGGCAGCCGGGTTCAGCACCGTCCTGTTGAGCGGTTGCGCCAGCTCGCCCGTGTCCAAGGTCGGCGCCACGACCAAGGTCGAGTACTACCCCAACTGCTACGAGCCGGTGCAGCACCTGCGCTCCACCGACGGTGACATGACCCGCTCGGTCGCCACCGGCGCGCTGCTCGGCGCGGTCGGCGGTGCCCTGACCGGCGCCCTGGTCGACAAGGAAAACCGCGGCCGCAATGCCGCCATCGGCGCCGCCGGTGGCGCCCTGGTCGGCGGCGCGGCCGGTTACTACACCGAGCGTCAGAAGCAGATCAGCGACGACAAGCAGCGCATCGCCTCGTACGCCACCGATATCGACAAGAGCGCCGCCGACCTGGACCGCACCACGGCCTACGCCAAGTCGTCGCAGTCCTGCTACCAGCGCGAGTTCGCCAGCCTGATCCAGAACCGCAAGTCTGGCCGCATCAACGACACCGAGGGGCGCAAGCGCCTGGCCGAGATCGTCGCCGGCCTGCAGGAGTCGAACAACCTGCTGAGCACCGTCAACGGCCGCCTGGGTGAGAACCTGAACAACTACACCCAGGCCTACGAGCAGGACCTCAAGCAGGTCGGCGTCGCGCGCACCGACGTGGTCGCCGTGGCCGAGCCGCCGAAAGTGGCGACCACCGGCAAGAAGAAAGAAGTGAAGAAGGTCCAGCCGGCCAAGAAGGTGACCAAGGACGTGCCGCAGGAAGCCGTGGCCACCGAGAAGACCCTGCAGAATGCCAACGGCAAGAAAGCCGAGGCCCAGCAGGTGGCCAAGGCCGGTACCGACCAGGTCAACGCCATGTGCCGCAACCCGGACATGGGTGACTGGGCGCCGGTGCCGTGCCCGAACGTGTGATCCGGTAAGGCCGCTCGCCGACCTGTAGGAGCGGGCTTGCCCCGCGATTGCGATGGTGAATGTACCGGCGCAATCGCGGGCAAGTCCGCTCTCACAAGGCGCGCGATACAGCCGCTATTTGTGTAAGGAAACCACCCCGTGACAGATCTTCTGGTCAACTCCCTGGCCAACAACTCCCAGTTCCTCGCACGCCAGCGCATCCAGGGGCGGATCAACCTGCCGCAGATGTTCGCGGCCATCGACGCTGATCCGCGTATCGTCGGTGCTGGTGTGGTGTACATCGACGCCGACTACAACGTCGTCACCCTGCGTGAGTTCCAGCCGATCTGCAGTATCCGTCCCAAGCGCGTGATCCTGCGCGAGATCAAGAAATACCAGACCCCTGACCAGTACACCCAGCAATTGCAGCACAATCCGCGCGAGTCGCGGGTGGTCAAGGAGGCGGTCAACACGACCCTCTCTTGTGCAGGCGCGGTGATCGGCTGGTTCGTGGTGTTCAGTGGCACCATTGCCGCGCCCTTTTCCGGTGGCACCAGCCTGGTGCTGACCTACATCGGTGGCGCCGCAGCCACCGCCAGCAGCATTCAGTGCGGTATCGGTGTGATGCGCACGGTACGCGAAGTGACTAATCCGGCGGCCAATGATGCCCTCGATGAAAGCGAGTGGTACCAGGCCGCCTCGAAGGTGCTTGATGGCGTCTCGCTGCTGGGTGTCGGCGCGTCTGGCCTGAGCACGTTGAAGTATCTGCAGGTGCACAAGGCCGCGACCGGGCGTAGCTGGCTGGAGTTGTCCAGGAGTCTCAGCCGTCAGCAGCGCAAGGCGCTGACCGACGAGCTGCTGTCTATCAGGCATCCGAGCCTGACGGCCAAGCAGATCAAGTTGCGGCAGGCGGCAGGGACCATGACCAAGCGCTACACCCCGACCGAGATCAGCCACGCCACGAAGACCCTGATGCGTGACTCGCTCGGCGCTACCTTCGGCCTGGCTGGCAGTGCCACGGTACAGAGCATCGCCGTGGGGCTTTACGAGGAGGTCGAGTAACGATGAAGCCTGCAGCTTTCCAGACCTTCATGCGCCGTTACTTTCCGACGTTCTTGCTGGGCTTTTTCATTTGCCTCATGTCGACGGCGTTGTCAGCGACCCTGTGGATTGACAGTCACTGGCGCAATCATCCGGACAATCCGTCGTTCACCATGATATCCAGCGCAGTGCTGGTCTTGCTGCTGTGCGCCGGGCATTTCGCGATGGTCCGGGGCTTCACTTGGGCCGTATGGGTGGTGCTCCCTGTACCGACTGTGGCTTTGCTGATGGCGTT
This sequence comes from Pseudomonas carassii, assembly GCF_036324045.1. Taxonomy (NCBI): domain Bacteria; kingdom Pseudomonadati; phylum Pseudomonadota; class Gammaproteobacteria; order Pseudomonadales; family Pseudomonadaceae; genus Pseudomonas; species Pseudomonas carassii. Next base: position 90,161 of record NZ_JAZDCT010000023.1, read on the forward strand.
GAGCTTGCTCGGTAGTGGTGTGAATGCTGTCTTGCTGGCAATCCTGCTGGCGCTGCCATTACTCGCGCTGCTGGTGTTCAACAGCCAGCGGCATCGGGAGATGCGGCAGCGGTTGGTGGAACTGCGCAGGGTGCGGCGCTAGCTATCGCGGGGCAAGCCCGCTCCCACGCGGATGATGCTTATAACATTGTTCCCTGCGCGACAGCGCAGCTTGAAGGGCTGGGTAATCTCCTACAAGGACGGTCCTGTACTGATCTGGTGGGAGCGGGCTGGCCCTGTGATCGGATTACAAGTTCGCCACCAGGGCTTCCAGTTGCTCCTGTCGCTCGGTTTGGCTGACTCGCGCCCCGGCATTGAGCGTGGACCACTGCGGATGCGCCCGGGCCTTGCGCAGCGCCTCGGGCAGCTTGCCCTCGCGCCAGCCGTTGTCGTCCGCAGGGGCCAGGCGAATGCTGTCCTGCGCCGCGTGCCCTCGTCCTTCCAGCGCTGTGATCAACTGCTGCTGCCGCAGTGCCAGCAGGCGCAGCACGGCATCGTCCACCGTCAATTCGCGCTGGCCCTTGAGCTTGCCCATCAGCCGCGAGCCGTAGTTGCGCGCGGTCTGCAAGGCGCCGCCGGCGATGGCGCCGGCGAGCGCGGCGGCGCCCAGGGTCAGGCCGCCCACCAGCAGGTCCACGCCCGCGCCCGCTGCGGCACCGGCCGCCACACCGCTGCCCAGGCGCACACCGAGCAGCTTCAGGGTTTCCGGGTTGAACAGGTCGTCGCCCCAGCGTCCGTCGAGCAGCGGCAGGTCACCGGCATTGGCATCCTCGCGGCGGAACGCATACAGCTTGAGCAGCGCCTCGACACAGCGTTGTTCGCGCTGGCGCACATCCTGGCGCAGGGCTTCGATGGCCCGTGCCTCGGCGGCAGGCTCTGCCTCGACGCTGCGTCGGCAGGCGGCGCAATCGAGCAGTAGCTCAGCGATCAGGCGTTTGCCGCTGTGGCGGCGGGCCAGGCGCTGGGCCTGCTGGTCGTCGATCAGCCGTTGCAGCGCCGGGCGGGCATCTTCCAGCAGCAGCGCCAGGCTTTCGTAGAGGCGGCGCTCGCCGTCCTCGGGTGGGGCCACGCTGTCGAAACGCACCAGCGCATGCAGGCCCAGGCGCGCCAGGGCCTCGCGCCATTGCGGCTCGCGGTGCTGGCTGCTGGCGACGAAGTTGAGCACCGGTAGCAGCGGCTTGCCGCAACCGGCCAGTACTTCCAGTTCGTCGCGGTACTTGGCCAGCACCGGTTCGCGGGCGTCGATCACGTACAGGCCGGCGTTGCTCGCCAGCAGCTGGCGCAGCACCTTGGCTTCCTGTTCGAAGCGCTGGCGCGCCTCGCTGCCCTGGAGGAAGCGTTCCAGGCGGGCGGGGCCGTCCAGGCGCTCGCCCGGACGCTCGAGGCGCTCCAGGTAGTCGAGCAGGGCGATGGCGTCTTCCAGGCCTGGGGTGTCGTACAGCTCCAGCAACGGCTCGCCGTCCACCGACAGGCGTGCGCCTTCCACATGGCGGGTGGTGCTGGGGCGGTGGGAGACCTCGCCGAAGCCGACGTCGCGGGTGAGGGTGCGCAGCAGCGAGGTCTTGCCGACGTTGGTGTGGCCGACCACGGCCAGTTTCAGCGGCTCAGTCATGGCCATGCTCCAGCCAGGTCACGGGCGAAGTGTCGGCGTGGGCCAGGCCCAGGCGGTCGAGGGCTTCGTGCCAGTCGCCCAGGCGTGCCGCGTCCAGGGCTTGGCCCGGTTGTGCCTGCAGCAGCCAGATCCGGGTGGCGCCGGCATTGCGCGCCAGCTCGGCGAGCAACGCCAGGCTGCCGCGGTCGGGCGAGCGGCGTGGGTCGCAGGCGATGGCCAGGCGCGCCGGGGGGAAGCGGCTCAGTTGCTCGAGCAGCTTGTTGCGCGACTCGCGGCTGTCGAGCACGCCGGCGTGGGTGACCGACCGGGGCAGGGCGGGTGGCCATGGGCGCTGGTCGTCCAGCTCCAGGCCGACCAGCAAGGCGCCGCTGCTGCCGCTCTCCAGTTGGCCGGCTTCGAAGCGCGGCAGGGTGTCGGGGGCGGGGTCCTGCACGCCGATGCGTTCGCTGCGCGGCATCAGCGCGTCGCGCAACTGGGCGTAGCCGGGCAGCTCGAGGTCCAGCGCCAGCCGCTCGCGGCCCTGGCGCCAGCGCCACAGGCACAGCGCGGCCAGCGCCAGGCGCGGCAGCAGGCCGTAGACCAGCACCACGCCGAGCAGCCAGCTGGCCCAGGCCTGGCGCGCCAGGTCGAGTGCCGGCAGGGTGTCGCCGCTGGCGCGGATCATCGCCTCATCCGGCACGGCGAAACCGAGTAGCGAGGGCAGGGCGCCAAGGGCCTGGGTCAGGGTGATGAAGGGTTCGGCGGCGAGCAGCGTGGTTTCCCAGACGAACCCGTAGCGCCGGGTCGCCAGCAGGGCCAGAAGCATTGCCAAGGCGGTGAGCATCGCCAGCAGCCACAGGCCATGCACCAGCAGGCCGAGCAACCAGCGATTCAGGCGCTGGCGCTGCAGCAGCACCAGCAGCGCCGGGGCCAGTTGCGCAGCCTTGGCGTCGCGGGCCAGGCGCTCGCTCAGCCACAGCCACAGGCGGCCCAGCGCCGCGCCTTGCTCGCTGGCGAAGAAGAAGCCCACGGCCCAGCCGAGCAGCAGCAGGAGGTTGAGCCCGAGCAGGCTGCCCAGGGCCCAGAACACGTTCACCGGCCGCTGCCCATCGCCCAAGGCCGCCAGCCCCAGGCCGGCGCCGCTGAGCACGGCCAGGAGCATCAGCGCCAGCAACGCCAGGCGCGCGCCCTGCTTCCAGTGGCGCAGCGCCGCGTCCATGCCGTCACGCTCGGCCAGCCACAGGGCGCGGGCCTCGATGCGCGTAGCGAGGTCGCCGCCTTGCTGGCGGGCGCGACGGTTGGCTTCCTGGTCCTCAAGGGGGCCGGCGTGTTCCTCGCGCAGGCGTATCGCTTCGGTTAGCCAGCGCTTGTCGAGTGGAGTGGGTGCCGTCACAAGCTCTTCCATTGCACAGGTCAGGGCGCAAGCATAACCCACGCGCCCGGTGCTATCCTCGCCGGCATGAACACATCACTCCCCCTCAGCCTGATCGCGGCGCTCGCCGAGAACCGTGTGATCGGCATCGACAACTCCATGCCCTGGCACCTGCCGGGGGATTTCAAGTACTTCAAGGCCACCACCCTGGGCAAGCCGATCATCATGGGCCGCAAGACCTGGGACTCTCTGGGCCGGCCGCTGCCGGGGCGGTTGAATATCGTCGTCAGCCGTCAGCCCGGCCTGCAGTTGGCCGGGGCCGAGGTGTTCGCTTCGCTGGAGGAGGCACTGGTGCGCGCCGAGCAGTGGGCGCGGGAGCAGGGCGTCGGCGAGCTGATGCTGATCGGTGGCGCGCAGCTGTATGGGCAGGCGCTGGAGAAGGGGCTGGTGAAGCGGATGTACCTGACCCGGGTGGAGCTGTCGCCACAGGGCGATGCCTGGTTCCCCGAGTTCGACAGCGAGCAGTGGCACCTGACTTCGAGTGAGCCGCAAGCGGCCGAGGGCGACGGACCGGCGTACCACTTCGAGGTGTGGGACAAGCACTGAAAGCCGATGAGTCCGGCACGACGCAAGCCCGCGCCTGTCGGGTTTTGTCATTTTGGTTATTAATAAATATCTTCTTATTCCTTTACCAATATATACCCCTCCCTATACTTGCACCCAAGCACGCAAACTTCCGGAGGCGTCCCCATGCGCAATGAGTCGATTCGTTACCTGATTGTGCCGGGCTGGCAAGGATCGCCAGACAACCATTGGCAGAGTCACTGGCAGCGCAGCCTGCCCAACAGCGCCCGGGTCGAGCAGCATGACTGGCTGACCCCGCAGCGGCGCGACTGGGTCCAGGCGCTTGAGCAGGCGATTGCCGCCGAACGCTCGCCGGTGATTCTCATCGCCCACAGCCTGGGCTGCATCACGGTCGCCCATTGGGCCGCCCAGGCCAGCGCGGATCTGCTGCACCGGGTGCGCGGCGCATTGCTGGTGGCGCCGGCGGATGTCGAGCGTCCGACCTGCGCGCCAGCCTTGCGCAATTTCGCGCCGATTCCACTGCAGGCTTTGCCGTTCCCCAGCCAGGTGGTCAGCTCCGACAACGACCCGGCGGTGAGCGTGCCGCGCGCGCTGTACCTGGCCCAGGCCTGGGGCGCCGAGGCCGGGCTGCTGGCCGACGCCGGGCATATCAACGTCAAGTCCGGCCATGAGCGTTGGGAACAGGGCTTCGCCTACCTCTACCGCCTGCAGGCCCGTGTCGATCAGCGCGCGCTGCGCCGCGCCTGATCCGCCGGATTCTTCGAACGAGTCGAATCCCCGGCCGCCTGCGGCTGGGGCGGGAGTATTCCATGACGTTTCACACTGCTTTCGGCCAGCCGTTGCTGACCTTCCCCGAACTGGACAAGAGCCCATTGAGCATCCGCGCCAAGGCGCTGGTGTTCGTCGATCCGCGTTCCCAGGCGCTGCGCCAGGCCCTGGAGCGATTGGCGCCACAACCCTTGCCCGTGTTGATCCGTGGCGAGACCGGCACCGGCAAGGAGTTGCTGGCCCGGCAGATCCATCGCGCCAGTGACCGCGGCGGGTTGTTCGTATCGGTCAATTGCGCGGCCATCAGCCCGACCTATGCCGATGCCGAGCTGTTCGGCTACAGCGCCGGCACCCAGGGCGGCACCGCCAGCAGTCGAGCCGGCTGGTTCGGCTCGGCCAACGGCGGCACGCTGTACCTGGATGAGATCGCCGACCTGCCCCTGGCGATCCAGGGCAAGTTGCTGGCGGCCCTGGAGAACCGCGAGGTGACCCGGGTCGGCGCCACTCAGCCACAGGCAGTCGATGTGCGACTGGTGGCCGCCTCCAGCATCGACCTGGCCCAGGCCGTGCGCGCCGGGCGCTTCAACGAACGGCTTTACCATTACCTGCATGAGGGTGAACTCGAGCTGCCGGCATTACGCGATCGGGTCGGCGATATCCTGCCGTTGGCCGAGTACTTCGTCGGTATCTATAGCGTGCGCCTGGATCGGCCGCTGCCCCTGATCAGCGAGGCGGCCCAGCAGGCGCTGGAGGCCCATGCCTGGCCGGGCAATACCCGTGAGCTGGAGAACGTCATCCACTTTGCCCTGCTGGTCAGCGACGGCGAGGAAATCCTCCCGGCGCACCTCGACCTTCCGGATACCACCCCCCTGGCCAGCCTGGCCCGTCAGCTCGCGCAACTGGGCGCCAGTCGGGAGTCGCAAACCCTGGCCGAACTGCGCGGGCTGCTGAACGCAGCCTTGGCGCAATTGGGCGAATCCGCGCCGTAGAGCAGTGCGTGGCCGCTCATAAGCAAAGGTCGTGATGGCGATTTGTTTTTGGAATAAGCAGCTAATCAAAAGATATTGTTACGGAATAAAAAATCTCGGTATTGTCCGTTTTACGCCCACCCGAACGGATGGGCACTCGACTCGCCATCTGCGATGGCCCAGCTTTAGAACAAGGATCACCATGAAAAAGACCCTGCTGACCACCGCCCTGGCCGCCGCCCTTTCGTTCGCTGGCCTGGCCAATGCCGCCGAGAAACTGGTGGTCGCCGCCACGCCCGTGCCGCATGCCGAAATCCTCGAACTGATCAAGCCGACCCTGGCCAAGGAAGGCGTGGACCTGCAGATCAAGGTCTTCACCGACTACGTCCAGCCCAACGTGCAGGTCGACCAGAAGCGCCTGGACGCCAACTACTTCCAGACTCTGCCGTACCTGAAGAACTTCAACGAAGGCAAGGGCACCCACCTGGAAACCGTGATCGGCGTGCACGTCGAGCCGTTCGGTGGTTACTCGAAGAAGGTCAAGAGCCTGGCCGAGCTGAAGGACGGCGCCACCGTTGCCATCCCTAACGAAGGCAGCAACAGCGGCCGCGCCCTGCTTCTGCTGCAGAAGGCTGGCCTGATCACCCTGAAGGATCCGAAGAACGCCCTGGCCACGCCGAAAGACATCGCCGAGAACCCGAAGAAGCTCAAGTTCCGCGAGCTGGAATCGGCCATGCTGCCGCGTGTGCTGGATCAGGTCGACCTGGACATGATCAACACCAACTACGCCCTGGAAGCCGGCCTGAACCCGGCCAAGGACGCCCTGGTGATCGAAGGCAGCGACTCGCCGTACGTTAACTTCCTGGTCGCCCGCCCGGACAACAAGGACAGCGAGGCCATCCAGAAGCTGGCCAAGGCGCTGACCAGCCCGGAAGTGAAGGCGTTCATCGAGAAGAAATACAGCGGCGCGGTACTGCCGGCGTTCTGATACGCGGCACGACTTCCGTCTGAACGAAAAAACCGACGCAAACTGCGTCGGTTTTTTAATGGCCGAAACCTGTAG